>CALKIA010000059.1 GCA_937988705.1 uncultured Chloroflexota bacterium
GCTGTTCGCACTGATGCGTTCCACCATCTTGCGGGCTTGTGGGCCGAGGTCGACGCCCATGTTGCCGAGCATGATGCTCGTGAACCCTTCGATCGCATTGAGCGGCGTGCGCAGTTCGTGCGACATCGTCGACAGGAATTCTGATTTAAGTCGGTTGTTTTCCTGTGCCAGACGCGTCGCGCGGATGGCTTCATTGTGCGCTAGCTTCAGTTCTTCGGTCTGTTCGCTGATGCGCACCACCATCGCGTTGAAGGCTTCGGTCACCAGCCCGAGTTCGTTGTAACGCTGAATCGGGACTTCTGTGGTGAGGTCACCCTTCGAAACGCGTTCCGCGCCCGCTTGCAACCGCTTGAGCGGCTTAAAGAGCAGCGTACTAAACGCGCGCTCATTCAGAAAACCGGCGATCAAGGAGAAGCCCAGCAGGGCCAGCAGCACAAACGCTTGCAGTTGGGTCCGGGTCTCTTCAGCGCGGGCGTTGGCCACCTCGACAATGACCGTCCAATCGGTAGCCGGAACACCCTGGCTCACGCTTAGAACAGCTTCGCCCTCAAAGTTCGTGTAGTTGACTGCACCTCGGGAGCGACCCGGCGCGGCGAGGATTTGTTCCCATTCAGCCCATCCGGTTAGGTTCGTTTGGGCCTCAACCCACTCCGGTTCAATGTGCGCCAGCACGTTGCCAGCACCGTCGACCACATACGAGTCGGCGCCTTCGCCAAGTTTGGTCTCTTCAAGCGCGTCGATAAGCACCCTCATGCTGAGCAGACCTGCGGCCACCCCACCATTGGGGCGCGCTGTCGACACAATCAGGTAAGGGGTTCCATTCGCAAAATTGATCACATCGCCGATGTAATCTCCGGAGGCTGCCCCAATGAACCAGGGCTGTTGATCAATCGACGGTAAAGTGCTCAGGATTGATGCGGCCACCGCGTTCGACAGCTGGACTTCGCCGTCCGGCGCGGTTACAACGATTTCGAGAAATCCGGCATGAGAGTCGATAATCGTGTCCAATACCCCTTGGAGGTTTTCGCGGTTTTCGTCAAGTTGATTTAGGTCGAGGTTGCCTGCAATCCTCAGGGTCGACAACGCAAAAGTGATCTGACTTTCCACGTCGTTCGAGGTATGCGAGGCGACGGTTTGCAGGCGTGCATCCCACAGATCGCGCACGTTGCCGGCCAGAATGCGATTGCCAAATATGGCGAACAGCACGAGGAAAAGAATCTGAAGCGAGAGCTGTAAAAGAATCACACTTTGGCGAATACTGCGGACACGAGGACGAGCAGGCTGTATTGCAGTTGTCATTGACTGAGTTTCCTACGAGGTTAAACGATGTGGGTCACCAGCATGTGGATATTGTAGACCCAGACTAGCAGATTGATCGTTGTCGATCTTCAGGGATTGGCCACGGGGCACGCGCAAAACAATTGAGACGGTCGTTTCGCCGTTCTCGGAGGCCAGCTTGAGCATCCCGCCGCAGAGGTCGGCCAAACCTTGCGCGATCACCAGTCCCAGACCCGTACCCTGCTGCTCGTAGGTTTGGCGGTTGAACTGCATGAAACCACCAATCTGCTGAATCTGTTCGGCGGTGAACTCGGGGCCCTGATTCTTGACGGCGATCGTATAGGTATTGGGGCGCTCGGTACCCACGATTTCCACACGCGTTCCGGGCTGGGAAAATTTGAACGCGTTTTCGACGATCTCTTCGACCATCTTGCCGAGATAATCCGGTTGGATGAACATATTGAACGGCGACAGTGTACACACGAGATCGTCTTCGCGTTTCATGCGCTCGGCAACGACGACGGCGCGGTTGATGCAGTGCTCCGCGACCTGCATCATGATCTTATCCGCTTGCCGCCCGGTATGCATTTGCGTGGTGAGGTACCACAGATACTTCTCGGCCATGAAGCGCAGGCGAACGGCATTCGCCTGAATGGACTCGATCATTTCGCGTTGGAACGGATCAATGTTTTGTGCGTCGTCCAGCACAAGATACGTATAGCCTTCGATAATCATGATGGCCGTGCGCAGTTCGTGCGGGAGGGCAGTGGTGATGTTCAGGCGCAGTTCATCAATGGCTTTGGTCAGCAGCGCCTGACGGCGTGACCGCTTATCAAGGCGCACCTTGATGACACGCAGCAGTTCCGGTACGGAGAAGGGTTTAGTCAGAAAGTCGTCCGCACCCTGAGCCATCCCCGTGCGCACCATTTGCGCATCGGCCTGACCCGAAAGGAAGATAACCGGAATATCCGCCAGCTCGTCGACGCTCTGGAAGCGTTGCAAGACGCTAAAGCCATCCAGACCGGGCAGCCCAATATCGCACAGTACCAGATCGGGCGGCGTAGTGAGGGCAATCTCGATTCCGGTTTCACCATTCGCTGCGGAGAGGGTTTCGTACCCTGCGAGCGTGAGGATTTCGACCAGTGTTTCCAAGACAATCGGTTCGTCTTCAATCACAAGGAGTTTCGGCATTATGAACTGTAAACCTTTGATGGTGGCCGTCGGGTCGGGTTGAGCTAAGCCGATTGGTTGCTCCTGGACGATTCGAGAACTGCGCGAATCTGGGGAATCAGCGAGAAGACCTCGTATGGTTTGGAGATATAGCCATTGAACCCGGCACCGATGATCTGCTGGCGGTCGCCGGCCATAGCATAGGCTGTCAGTGCGATCACGGGGATCGACTGAGTTTGCGGGTTGCTCCGTACCAGTCGATACATCTCCCAACCGTCCATCGTCGGCATCCGGATGTCGAGCAAAATGACGGTCGGGCAGATCTTCTCCAGCAGCGCTAGACCTTCCGCACCATTGCGGGCGGTGTAGACTTTGGCTCCGGAGAACGACAGCACGGTTTCGGCAATCGACAGATTGTCGGGCGTATCATCGACGACAAGGACAACCCAATCACGGGGTTCAGTGCCCGCTCCATTGCTGGTTGTCAGGAAAGTCATAGCATCAGCCCTTCGATGTGCTCACGGTTGGTTGAGGAACTGCGGCATTGAGCGGCAGCGTCACGATGAAAGTGCTGCCGCGCCCGGCTTCGCTTTCCACGCGGATAGTTCCGCCCATCAAACGGATTAACTTCTGGCTGATTGCTAACCCAAGTCCCGTACCACCCCGCTGCACCCCTTCATCCGCCTGCCGAAACTCGTCAAAGATGATCTGCTGCAAGGTGGGTGAAATGCCGATGCCGGTATCCTGAACGTGGATGCGCCATTCGTTGTCGCTATTCGGCATCGCGCTAACGCGCACGCTGCCCCGATCCGTAAATTTGATGGCGTTGCTCACCAGATTGATGACGATTTGCTTGACGCGTGTCTCATCGCCAATCAGTTTTTCGGGTAGATCGGCGTCCACGGTGATCGAGAAGTCGAGGTGCTTATTCTCCGCGAGTATGCGGTTCTGGCGTTCGACTTCCATCAAGCATTTGCGCAGATCGAAGGGCTTTTCCGCCAGTTCCATGCGTCCCGCTTCGATTTTCGAGATATCCAGCACCTGATTGATCAAGTAGAGCAGGTGATGAGCATTGACGATGATCCGTTCCTGAAACGCGCGTTGTTCCGCAGTAACTTCGCCCGTCAGGCCGCCACTTAACAGCTGCGCGTAACCGATGATCGCATTCAGCGGCGTCCGTAGCTCATGCGACATGGTAGCAAGGAACTGACTCTTAAGCTGGTTGGCCGCGTCGGCCTGTTCGCGCGCAATTTCCAGATCATGATTGGTCGCGATCAGCGTGTCGTTCTGCGACTGAATCTTGTGCTGCGCATCTTTCAATTCTTCGAGCGACAGGCGCAGTGCCTGTTCAACCATGCGGCGCTCGCGGATTTCCTGCTGAGCGACTTCATACAGATTGGCGTTGTCCAGCACGACAGCGACCAACTGCGCAAACTGCATGCCTTTGTTGACATCAGTCTCATTGAAGGGGTGGTTTTCGACAGTACGCGCCATCGCGAAGACCCCAAGACAGTTTTCGCCCAACATAATCGGGAAGTCGGCGACGGCACGCAGCTGGGCATCATCGTACAGCACGCGTTTCCCTGACCAGTTGAAGTAGTCATCGATCAAGACGGGCTGATGACTGTCGAAGGCGCGCCACGTCACCAGCGCCTGCCCGCGTTTGACGCGATCGCCTGCGAGGTTGGGCTGATTGCTCGTAAAAGCTTTGACGACCAATTCGTCGCCTTCCAGCAGCATGATTTCCCCGTAGGGCGCATCAAGAATGGTGGCGGCATGTTCCACGATCCGGTGGAGCAGATCGTCCAGCTCGTGGCGATTGAGCAGGTCGATGATGATGCTGTACAATGCGCTGCTGTACGCGTCTTGCTGCGTCGAGGTGTCGATGTTGTATTGATAGAGATCGGCCTGAGCTTGCGCGGTCGCTATAGACGCCGCTTGCTCAGTCGGGAGCAGATCTTTCTTGAGGGAATAGCGGGTCTGGCCGGGTGGGAAACCATCGAGTACCCCATAGACCACATAGCCCAGTTTCTGATAAAACGGCAGCGCCTGAAAACTGAAGGTTTCCAGCGTGATGTGCTGACACCCGCGCTCACGCGCAACGCGTTCGGCTTCCACCATCAATTGGCGGCCGTACCCTTGACCACGGTGATCTTCGTGAACCCACAGGGTTTCAATGAGCATCCAACCCCAGATGCTTTCGCCGAGCACGCCACCAATAACTTGACCAGCCTCGTCGCGCGCTAATACGGACAGACGAACAATCTCGCGACTGCCGGTCTTTGCGCGATTATGTCGATACAAGCCTTGACGAACGACTTCTTCCCATTCAGGGGCGGGGGATTCAACGGAAGTGATTTTGATGGGATGACTCATTTCACAGCGAGAGCCCAATTATCTGTTACAATTTCCTGACTCTAAAGGTGATTACATTTTTCTACACCCGCCGTAAGGCGAGTTTTTTCCTGTCTGGTGGAGTATCCTGCTGGACTAGTCAACTGGCTAGTCCAAAGATGTGCTAGTAAACTATCCATTTGGCAGGCGAAATATAGAGTTATTGCGAGTTAAAATACCATTAATCACACAATTGCTGTTTGAAGGCAAGTTATGGACCTCATCGCAACCGCCTACATCACTGTCATATTCCTTGGCTTCGCCCTTGTCCTCATGCTCGGAGTGTATTCCCTGCGTTTCTTACACTTTCCCGGTGGACGACAATTTCTGCTGTACATTCTCTTTGGTTTCATCGCCATTTTTGCCTTCGGCCTGCTGTCGATCAGCCATACGGCCGAGCAGGCGTTCATCTGGGCGCGGCTGCGGTTTTTGGGCTTTGCCTACAGTTCGCCAGTTTTCCTGCTCTTTGTCTGGGATTATACGGGCAAGAAGTTTCCGTATCAGCGCCAACTCTCGTACCTCATCTTCATCATTCCAACCATCACCCAGATCATCATCTGGAGCAGCGCCGTTATCCCCGGCTTTTTCACCGAATGGTCAACAGTAACCTACAGCTTCTTGCTGGTTGAACGTTCGCGCTTTGGTTTCTGGTCTCAGGTGCATTTGCTGCATGCATGGATTGTCCTCATCCTCGCTTATTATTTCGCGATCGCGAGCCTTACTTCCTCGAAGGGTGCGCATCGTCAGGCGCTCGTCGGGATGCTGCTGGCTAATCTGATTGCCACGGTGGTGGCTTCCATACCCTCTGTAACTGGCAATCTCCAGTCGCTTAATCTTACGCCAATCGGGATCACGATTGCTCTGCTTATTAGTGGCTGGGTTCTCGTCCGGCATCACCTGTTCGACCTGCTTACGGGGGCAGCGCACACCGTCTTCCAGAGCCTTCAGGACGGGGTGCTGGTTCTGAATGGCAACCGCGAGATCATCCAGTGGAATCCCGCAGCCCAGACCCTGTTGGGCAAATATCAGACGTCCTTAATGTATCAGCCAGTGAGCGAGATCTTGGCTGAAAATGGCATCCTCGAACCGCTCCCGCTGGGGGCGGAGATGGAAACTGAACTGACGATCAACCGCCGAACCTACAATGCGCGTCTGTCAACTCTACGCATGTCTAACGGTTTCATGAGTGGTGAACTACTGGTGATGCACGATATCACCGATTACCGCACGGCTGAAGCGGCCCGGCATGAATCGGAGAAGCTATACCGCCTGCTCGCTGACAACAGCAGTGATATGATCGTGCTCAATAGCTTGGACGGACGTTTTCTATACGCCAGCCCATCCTGTCGGCACACGTCCGGGTATTCTGAACAGGAATTATTGGCCCTCAATGCTGTCGAGACGGCGCAATTAGTCTATCCAGACGATGTGGTGGCCAGCCAAATGTACTTTGGGCAGATTGCGAGCGGCCAAGTCGTGCCGCCTCTCGAGTTTCGTTTACTGCGTAAAGACGGATCCATCTTCTGGTGCGAAGTCCGTGCGCAACCTATTACCGATGCTGGTGGTCACCTGACGCATGTGATGAGCGTGTTTCGTAATATTGAAGAACGCAAGCGGGTGGAATTCGCGCTGCGAGAGAGTAACCAACGCTACGACACCCTCGTTGCGAATATACCCGCCATGGTGTTTCAAGTGCGGCGGTCTCTCCAAGGCAAATACCAATTTGATTTCATTAGTCCAACTGCCCGCAAATACATTGGATTGGAACCCGAGGCCGTCATCGACAATTTTGAGCGCCTGTTCTCACTGCTGGAGCCGCCCGTTCTCGAAAGCATGCTGCACGCGCAAGAGGAATCTGCTCGGAACCTCACCCAGTTTGTGTGGGAAGGGACAGGCGTTATTGACGGGCATGCAGTGTGGCGCCATATCGAGTCAATGCCCACGCGCTTGGACGACGGTACAGTTATCTGGAATGGTGTCATGCTCGACATCACCGCGCAGAAACAAGCGGAATTGGCGCTGGAACGCACGCGCAAGATGCTGGAGCAGATCACGCACATGCTCCCCGATGTGATTCAGGTATTTGATGTGCTGGAAACAAAACCGATCTACTACAATCGATCGATACCTGATCTGTTGGGCTATGAAGATAGCGATCATCCCAATGTGATTCTTGGTGCTAATCCGTCCGATATCCTGAGCTATTCCGAGGATTACGCCGTGGAGAGCCAGCGGCGTGAACAGTATCCGGCGATGCGCGATGGTGAAGTCATAGAGTCGGAAACGCGCTGGCGGCATAAAACCCGTGGTCTGGTGTGGCTAAATACGCGCGAAATGGTGTACGAAAGAACGTCCGACGGTCGAGTGAAACAGATTCTCAGCACGGTGCGGGATGTGACCGAACGGAAGGTGGCGGAAGAGCAGCGCCAAAAACTGCTGGCGCAGCTTGAAGCCGCTAATCAGGAATTGAAGGATTTCGCATACGTTATTTCCCACGACTTACGCGCGCCCCTGCGGGGCGTGAGTTCCATTACCCACTGGCTGGTGACCGAATACAGTGACCGCTTTGACGACGAGAGCAAAGAACTGATTGATTTGTTGGGTGGGCGGGTCCGACGCATGGAACAGATGATCAGCGGCGTGCTGGAATATTCCCGGATCGGTCGCGAGAAAGCGCCGCGGCGCGAGGTGAATACTCAAGAACTTGTCGCCCAACTCATTCAGGATATTGTGCCGGGGGAGCACATCACCGTGACCGTCACCCCGCCTTTGCCGAATTTGTACGCCGATGAAACCCGCATCCGGCAGGTTTTCCAGAACTTGATTGATAACGCCGTTAAGTTTATGGATAAGCCCTATGGAGAAATTTGCATAAGCTGCCAGCAAGAGGGGAGAATGTGGCATTTCACAGTGCGCGATAATGGTCCGGGCATTGCGGCGGAACATTTCGAGCGCGTTTTTCAACTCTTTCAAACGCTCAATCCGAAGGATAAGTTTGAAAGTACCGGGGTCGGCCTCTCGCTCACCAAGCGTATCATTGAGATGTATAGCGGCAAGATCTGGCTGGAATCGGTTGAATGCAATGGCGCAACGTTCCACTTTACGCTGCCGGTGGCGTAAATTATGAAATCAAACGAGCTAATTCTGGTACTTGAAGATGATCGCGTGGATGCACTCGCCCTGACCCACGCTTTCCGAGATGCAGGCGTAACCAACTCCATGCACATTTGTGCAAGCAGTAAAGACGCTCTGGCATACCTGTTGCGGGACGATGTTCCACTCCCGGGATTGATCCTGCTCGATCTCAATTTGCCCGGTATGTCTGGCCTCGACTTTCTTCGCCATATCAAAGGCGAGGCCGCCTGGCGGCGGATTCCTGTAATCGTTTTGACGACTTCCAACGAAGAACGGGATCGTCATCAAGCCTTTGATCTCTCGGCGGCCGGGTACATCGTCAAGCCTATGAACTATGATGCTTTCGTTGAAATGATCAAAGCTGTCGCCTCCTATTGGCTGCTCAACGAATCGCCCAACTAAACCCAGAAGTGGATGATATGGTGAAATCAACACCGATCGCCTTGCTGTATGTTGAAGATGACCGGATCGATCAACTGGCCTTTCTTAACCTTGTAGAACAGGTGCAGCTTGATTATCAATACCGGATCGCCAATTCAGTAGCTGAAGCACGCGACCTGCTGCAAACCGAGCCCTTCGATGTCATCATTTCCGATTTTCAACTGGGGGATGGCACGGCGCTCGATATTTTGGCGTTCCAGAACAACATCCCGCTGATTGTGGCGACCGGAGCAGGGAACGAAATGGTCGCTGTTCAGGCGATGAAAGCTGGCGCGTATGACTATTTGTCCAAAGACAGTGAGCAGCACTATCTTGAACTGCTGCCCATTGTGGTCGAAAATGTGGTCGCCCGCCGTTTAGCCGAGCGTGAATCGATTGAATTGATGCGGGAGCGGATTCGCCGGGAGACGCTGCAAGCGTTCATCCGCGATGCCTCACATGATTTGCGTACCCCGTTGACGACCCTCAAAACCTCACTGTATCTGCTTACGCGCTATGTGCAGCAGCTGCTGCCGCTCATGGCGTCGCCCGATGTTAGTCCAAGCGAAGTCTACGCGACGGTCATCAAGGTGGATGATCGGTGCAAACTGCTGGTCGAGCAAGAAGCGCGGCTCGAATATATCATTACGGATATGCTGGAAATGGTGCGGGTCGATAATCTGGATCGTATCGAGCTGCAGCCCTGTGAATTCAACTACCTGATCGCCAGCATCCTGCAAGCGCACCAGATTCGTGCCGAACAGAATCAGCAAACATTGAAATTCACACCTCATCCGCAAGGGTTGTGGGTGCTCGCCGATCAGAATGAAATGGCGGTGATTCTGTATCAGCTCCTCAAGAATGCCCTCGATTACACTCCGAAAAGTGGGTTGGTGAACGTGTGTATATTCGTCACGGGCGATGAAGAGGCGGTACTTTCTATCAGCGACAACGGGGTCGGTATCGCGCCTGAAGAGTTGAGTCAGATCTTCAATCGTTTCTACCGCGCTGATTCCTCACGGGCTACACCTCAGGCTGGGAGTGGCCTTGGCCTCCCGATTGTTAAGCAGCTCGTCGAACTCCATCATGGCCGCATTGAAGTCGAGAGCACAGTTGGGGCGGGCAGCACCTTTAGGGTGTTCTTGCCCCTCTGGCGCGTGTAGAAATGGTTGCTAAAGCGTGACGCCCATTCGTTTACTCCTCATCGAAGACGATGTAATTGACCAGAAAGCCTTTGTCCGCGCGTTGAACGACGCTAAGTGGCCGAGCGAATGTGTGCCAGTCTTCTCGATTAAGGAGGCGCGGGCGGTGCTCGCAGACCACGAGTTTGACGTGGTGATCTCCGATTACCGTCTGGGTGACGGTGTGGCGCTGGATTTGCTCCATGATGTCCGGATGATACCCATGATCATCGTGACGGGCGTTGGGGATGAGGAAATCGCGGTGCGCGCGTTGAAAGCCGGTGTGTACGATTATCTCGTAAAAGACCATGATCGTCGTTACCTGAAGATGCTGCCAGTCACGGTTGAAACGGTGCTGCGCCGCCAGAAACTCGAAACCGATGAGCGCGAACAGCGTTTGCTGGCCACTGCGCTGCGAGATACAGCGCTGGCGCTCACGAGCACTCTCGAACCCACCGAAGTTTTGCAGCGCATTCTGCTCAATGTGCAAAAAGTTGTCCCGCACGATCGGGCGAATATCATGCTGATCGAAGGGGATCGCACGCGGGTAGTGCAGTCGTCGCCGGGCTATTCGACGCATCTAGATTCAGCGTGCTGTCCCTTGGACGCCGTTGAGCACTTTCAGCAGATGTTTGCCACACAGAAGCCCTATCTGGTGAGTAATGTGGCGAGTGCTAAGGTCGACATTTACTTTTCGGGAATCGATAACCCCGCGTCCTATCTGGCCGCGCCCCTAATTTCCAGCGACGAGGTCATTGGCTTCATCAATCTTGACAGCTGGACGAAAGATCACTTTGTGCCGATTTATGCTGAGCGGCTGCAAGCCTTTGCAGCGCAAGCCTCGGTGGCGCTCGAAAATGCGCGGCTCTACCATCAGTCGACAGAACTCGCCGCCCTACAGGAACGTCAGCAGATCGCCCGTGATTTGCATGATTCGGTCACGCAAACATTGTTTTCGGCTTCGGTGATGACCGAGTCGGTCATCACATTGTACCGGCAAAATCCGGTGCAGGTGGAACAAGAACTGCTGGAGTTGCACTCGTTGGTGCGGGGGTCGTTGGCAGAAATGCGGACGCTGCTGTTTGAACTGCGGCCCGATGTGCTGGCAACAGCCAACATTCATGATTTGCTCCAGCAGTTGATCGATACTTTCCGTGGGCGAACCCGCATCAACATCGAATTCAGCGCGCCGCCCCGCGATACCTCGCTGCTGCTGACGAACTCTGTAAAAATTGCGCTCTATCGCATCGCGCAGGAAGCCTTGAACAACGTCGTCAAACATGCGCGTGCAAAATCTGTGCAGGTGCAGTTCGACAGTGGCCGTGGCGATTTTTTGCTGCGGGTATTGGACGATGGTCGCGGTTTCGATCCGGCGCGAGCGTTCCCGGGCCGGTTGGGCTTGAAGATGATTCAGGAACGCGCCCAAACCGCCGGTGTGGAATGCTCTGTTTCCAGCAGCCCCGGCGTTGGGACAGAAGTCGTGGTGCGTTGGCATACAGATGAAGTGAGTGCCTGATGACTGCTAACATTATTCGCATTGTCGTTGTCGATGATCATGAAATGGTGCGGCGCGGATTGGCGACGTTTTTGCGCACTTCCCCAGATTTTGTTCTGGTTGGGGAAGCCGCTAACGGACAGGAAGCGATCGAAAGGTGCGTGGAATTGCAACCAGATGTGATGTTGATGGATCTGATGATGCCGGAGATGGATGGCTTTACGGCCATGGCGATCATCCGTGAACGTTTCCCCCACATACGGATGATCGCGCTGTCGAGTTCCGATGATGCGATGACGGTGGCGACAGCCGCCCGCGCAGGTGCCGTGGGGTATCTCTCAAAAAGTACGTCGAACGATGAACTGGCAACCACAATTCGAACTGCTGCTGAGGGAAAACCCGCGTTTTCACCTCGTGCCATTCAGGCTTTGATCGAAGTCGCGACGCTCCCACCCGAACCCCACTACCAGTTGACTGAGCGGGAACTCGGCGTACTGCGACTGCTGGTCGAAGGCAAGAATAATATCGAGATCGCCCGCCTGCTGGGCATCAGCCGTTCCACTGTGAAATACCATGTCAGTGCCATCATCGCCAAACTCGGCGTGAGCAACCGGGCGGAAGCCGTTGCCGTAGCCCTTAAGCATCACCTGATTTAGGGCGCAGACGTAACGCCGTTCCGGCCATTTTCCCCTGTCGACCCGCCCAGTTCTAGGTTCCCGCAGCTAACCGAGCGTATGATATTCCACGCATATTATTCCACTTCAATACGTCATTGAGAATAATTGATTTACTGAGAAATCCTTAATTCATCTTGAATGATCTACGACATACACTAAAGAAAAGGGGCTTCAGAACTGTTGAGTCGTCACTCTGCTCGATCGGGGCGGAAACGGGACAGCATCCGCTGACGAACCACTAACGGAAGCCGAAATTCGCAGAAATCATCCGATAGGCCCGGAGTGTTGGCCGGTGCGGCACTGCTGATCTCACTGAATAGAGGCTGCGTTGAATAATCGAAATTGGGTCGATTCTGTCAGAATAGTGGCAGTTATTCCTGTTTGTAATGAAGAGCGTTATATCGGCAGTGTTGTAATTCGAGCCCACACCTATGTTGACACCGTAATCGTGCTGGATATGGGCTCGACCGATGCCACGAGCGAGATCGCGGGTGCCGCCGGTGCGGTCGTCGTGCAGTACGAGCCGAACCGTAGTGGGTTGGCGCCGCTCGCTGCCGGGTTTTTGAAGGCGCGAGAATATGATCCGGACGCGGTAATCACGTTGGAAGGCGACTGGACGTATCTTCTGGACAACGTCGCCACCCTCACTTCGCCCGTGCTGCACGGAGAGGCCGATGTGGTGGTGGGGTATCCGGTCTTTGCCCATCGCCGTACCCCCTATCGCGCTGATCGGAGCGTCTGCCGGGCGTTTTCTGCGCAAGCCTTGGACGTCTTCAGCCTCATTCCCGTATCGTTTGCCCGCGGCGCCGAAATCAAGCGCGTGGCCGCTGATTACGGCTTGCAGGTGGTCGATGTGCCAATCGAAACCCGCCCGCCAGTCAAAGATAGGCACAGCCTCGTCTCGGGCGGTCTGTTCATATTGAATCGGTTGGTGCGTTTCATAGCCCACGATCGACGCTTGTTGATCTTTTCGACTGCCGGCGTGCTTTCGATGGCGCTCGGCGCGCTCGTGGGCTTGATCGCCGTTGTCAGCTCGGCGCTGTCCGGCAGTTTGCTGGTAGATATGACGCTGATCGTCTTCTTCATGATGTTGGCCAGTATCTGCCTCTGCTTCCTCGGACTAATGCTCTACGGAATGCGCCTGCTTACCCACGAAACCCCATGGACGGCGCGTGTTCGTCCGTAAGTCTCAACACCAGATTTGAAGTTCTCCAAGCGCCGCTACAGCCAGTGTAGAGGCGCTTTCATGTTAACCGCCCAGTTCACTGTGAAGGCGGCTGGTCGCTTAATCCATTCCCACCTGAGCAAGGAGTGGAATAGCTTCCGGCGACGTCATCAGCGGCAGACTTACCGTAAAGGTCGAGCCCACATCAACCGTGCTGGAGACGCTGATCGTGCCGCCCTGCTTCTTAATGAGCACTTCCGCAATCGCTAAACCTAAGCCGTAGCCTGCACCAGTGCGCGCATGGTCGCTGCGATAAAAGCGCTGAAAGATGTGCGGCAGATCGTGCGCGGCGATGCCGATGCCAGTGTCGCGTACTTGCATCCGTGCCATGTGCCCGTCAGACGAGATGCGCAAATGAATGTCGCCCTCCGGTGGCGTGAACTTGCAGGCATTATCCAGTAGGATGATCAGCACTTGTTTGAGCATGTCGCGGTCGCCGAGCACCGTCACCATTTCGGGCATGGTGAAGCTGAAACTGCATACCCGGTTCAAGCCGTTGAGCTGGCGCTCAATCTCACGGATGAGCGAGGGTAAAGCGATGGGCTTCGGTTCGACCGGTGGTGTGCTGTCGGTGCGCGCCAGTGTCAGCAGGTCGTGAACCAGGCGGATCATGCGCTGGTTTTCGTCGACGATATCGTCCAGCACTTCCCGGCGATCTTGCGGGCTGATCGGCGGTTCCCGCTGGAGCAGCGCCAGATTGCCGCGCATAGTCGTCAGCGGGGTACGCAGCTCATGCGACGCATCCGCGACAAAGCGTCGCTGCGTTTGCAGCGCTTCGGTCACCTGCTGATAGGCCTCCTGCAGCGCGGCGAGCATGGCGTTGAAGGTGGTCGCCAGTTTACCGACCTCGTCCGGCGGCCCACGGTATTCCACCCGACGTTCAAAATTGCGCTCGGCGCGGATGAGTCCTGCGGTGCGCGTGAGCTGATCCATAGGTCGCAGCGCCGCGCCTGACAGCACCCAACCGCTGCCTACCGCCAGCGCGAACATGACGAGACTGCCAACGATCAGCGTGGTTTCCAGCACGATCAGGCTCTGCTCCTGATCGGCGGTAGACCGGCCCACCTGCAAAATTCCGGTCACACGTCCGCTTTCGACCAGCGGTTGGCTGTAGATCATCATCGGCAGGTCTTCGACGTAGGTCGTTTCATAGACAGGTTGCCCTGCCTGAACCAGTTCCAGCCCCGGCGTACTGAGCGGCAGGGTATTGCCCTGCAAATTGCTCGTCTGGTCGATCATATGCCCGGTTCGGTCACACGCCTGCCAGTAGGTTTCACCGCTGCTCAGAGTATCAGTCGGCCACTGGACATAGTTGGGCGAATGGACATTACTTTCCATCAGCCGGGTCATCTCGGATGCCAGCGTGTCTTGCAGCATATCGTGCGTGGACTGTCGGGTCACGACCAGCACGACGATACTGAAGACCGTCAGCGTAGTCGCGAGGATCAGGCTGTAGAGTAGGGTGAGGCGTAGTCGAATCGACATGGGGGTTTGCTATTCGTTGAGGCGCAGCATATAGCCGACGCCGCGGACGGTTTGGATCAAGCGCGGTGCGCCCCCCGCTTCCAGTTTGGCGCGCAGGTGACCCACCGTCACTTCCAACACGTTAGCGTCACCGCCGAAATCGTAGCTCCACACGTCTTCGAGCAGCTTCTCACGCGTGATGACGCGGCGCGGTTGGCGTAGAAAACACGTCAGTAAGTCATATTCTTTAGGGCTGAGCGCAATCAGCCGGCCACCGCGCCGCACATCGCGGGTGAGCGGATCAACGTTCAGGTCGTCAAAGACCAGCGGTGTCTCACCCTCGTTGGTAACCGAACGCCGCAGCAAGGCTCGAATACGCGCCAGCAGTTCGCCCGGTTCAAACGGCTTGACGAGATAATCATCAGCGCCGCTATCCAGACCGAGAATTTTATCTTCGAGCGTATCGCGCGCGGTGAGCATGATGATCGGAATGCCATCCGCTTTGCGCACACGCCGCGCGACTTCCAAGCCATCGACCCGGGGCATGAGCCAATCCAGCACAATCACATCAGGGCGATGCGCCTGCGCCAGCGTGAGCGCCTGCTGGCCATCGAGGGCGGTCAGCACATCATAGCCTTCATAGACGAGGGTCCGGCGCAGCATATCGATCATTTTCTGGTTGTCATCGACAATTAACACGGTCGGCATGGGATCAAACCTACTCTGAATTCTCGCATACTTCCTAGACGCGTTGTGCATTGTAATCCAAACGTCGTCTGAAAGATCGCTGAACACGTTCCGAAATCAGCGATTCTTCAGGAAACAGCAAGTCCTGCCTCACCTCGTCTCTTAACACTTGCAGCAGATCATGATCGTTACTGAAGGACAAATAGAGGATGACGTCTCAACGCAGCGTGAAGCGCAATGCGCCGCCGCCGAAAGCTGTGCCGAGCCGCTGGGCGCAGTGGCTGACACTGGATCGCATGATTATCGGCGGGACGGTGTTGTTTACCGTGCTCATCATTGGCATCGTAGCCCTCAATTCTGGCAGTAACGCGGCCATCCGCAACACCGACATCGAGGGCGTCGAAGTGTTCCCGCGCCCTGTGCCGTCGCATGTCAATGATCCCGTGAGCTACGACCAGCTGCCGCCCGTCGGTGGCCCCCATTACAGCGTGTGGCAGCAGTGCGGCGTGTACACCGAACCGCTCTTTGACGAGTATGCGGTGCATTCGCTGGAACATGGCGCTGTGTGGATCACGTATCAGCCGGATCTGGATGCCGAACAAGTCACGGCACTGCAAGATATTACTCGCCGCAGCACCCATCGATTGCTCAGTCCCTATCCCGGCATCGACAGCCCGATCATCGTGTCGGCGTGGGGCTATCAACTGCGGCTGGAGAGCGCCGACGATGTCCGCCTGATGCAGTTCATCCTCAAGTACGAGCAGGGCGAGCAAACCCCTGAACCCGGGGCGGTGTGCAGCGGCGGTGTGACCCTGACGCAGCAGAGTTGAGGCGATGGCCGTCAGTGAGCACCCCACAGCGGCGCAAAGTCGCGCTGCTCAGGCATTTCGTCCCCGCGAAATTGTGCTGTTGGTATGTCTGATCGGGGCGCTTGCAGCGTTGATCGCTTTGCGCCCCAGCGTCGAACCGCCCGCAACAGCCGCCGAAATCGGCTTTGCGCGCGACATGATCGTGCATCACGCACAGGCGGTGGACATGGCGCTGCTGCTGTATGATCGCACGGACAACCCGGATCTCAAGACGATCGCGCTGGACATGGCGCTGACGCAGCAGGCGCAGATCGGGCAGATGCAGGGTTGGTTGGCCGTGTGGGGTGAACCGATTGCCAGCGTCGATTTGCCGATGGCGTGGATGGGAATGACCGTGCGTGGTCTGATGCCCGGTATGGCGACGGATGCACAGCTTGCCCGTCTGCGGGCGGCTGTTGGCGTTGCAGCCGACGCGCTGTTTATCCCGCTGATGATCGCGCATCATCAGGGCGGGGTACATATGGCAGAGGGTGTGCTGGCGCTTTCCGACCAGCCGCTGGTGCGACGGTTAGCGCAGTCGATTATGGACGCGCAGCAGCGGGAAATCGCGCTCCTGGAGAGTCTGCTGCCATGAGGATCGGCCCACCGTTTGGGTGCCAGCTGACTATGGCGCGTTCAAAAACATCGTGCGATAATACAGCCGAATTGCTATCAGGAAATGTCGCCCCATGCTGTCATTTATCAGCTGTCTGTGTCTGTGCGATTGCCAACCGCCACCCCTTGAGGTGTGAGGTCGCGCCGATATTTCCCGAACCCGGTGAACCCAGCGAGCCACTCTCAAGAGTGGCTCGCTTTTATTTTTACTCAGAGGAGAGAACACCTATCATGAAGATTGCTGACAATATCACGGAGCTGATTGGGAATACGCCGCTCGTGCGCCTGCATCGCATCACGGAAGGGGCGGGGGCTCAGGTGGTCGCCAAACTCGAATACTTCAATCCGGCGCACAGCGTTAAGGACCGCATCGGGGTGTCAATGATCGAAGCCGCCGAACAGGCAGGCTTGATCAAGCCGAACACCGTAATCGTCGAACCGACCAGTGGTAATACCGGGATCGCGCTGGCGATGGTGTGCGCGCAGCGCGGCTACCGATTGATCCTCATCATGCCGGAAACAATGAGCAAGGAGCGGCGGACACTGCTGCGGGCGTACGGCGCGGAATTGATCCTCACACCCGGGCCGGGGGGCATGGGGGCGGCCATCGCCAAAGCCGAGGAACTCGCCGCCGCCGACCCGAACGTCTGGATTCCGCAGCAGTTCGAGAATCCAGCCAATCCAGCCATTCACCGCCGCACAACCGCCGAGGAAATCTGGCGCGATACGGACGGGCAGGTCGATTTCCTCGTGAGCGGCATTGGTACGGGGGGGACGATCACGGGTGTGGGCGAGGTGCTCAAGGAGCGTAAGCCGTCGGTTAAGCTGATTGCCGTGGAGCCAGCGGCGTCGCCGATCCTGTCCGGCGGGCAAAAGGGGCCGCACCCCATTCAAGGGATCGGCGCGGGCTTTGTGCCGGGCGTACTCAATACCAAGGTCTATGATGAGGTTGTCACCGTCGGTGCGGATGATGCCTTCGCCCTTGCGCGGCGTATGGCGACCGAAGAAGGCTTGCTCGTCGGCATTTCGTCCGGCGCGGCAACGTGGGCCGCGCTGCAAGTGGCCAAGCGACCGGAAAACGCGGGCAAGCTGATCGTCGTGATCATCCCGTCCTTCGGCGAACGCTATCTTTCGACTGCCCTGTATGCCCACTTAACGGAGTAAGGTTCACCATGTTTTCGACCATGCGCGAAGATATTCAGTCGGTGCTGGCACGCGATCCGGCGGCCTATAGTTCGCTGCAAGTGATCCTGCTGTATCCGGGGCTCCATGCCATTTGGCTGCACCGGATGGCGAATCGTTTGTGGCACGTGCGTCTGCGCTTCATCGCGCATGGTCTGGCCATGTTCGCGCGCTGGTTGACGGGTGTCGAAATTCACCCGGCGGCGCAGATCGGGCGGCGCTTATTCATCGATCATGGTATGGGCGTCGTGATTGGCGAAACGGCGGAGATTGGCGACGATGTGACTCTGTACCATGGGGTGACCCTCGGCGGGGTGAGTTTATCGCATGGTAAACGGCATCCCACACTGGAAGACCATGTGACGGTCGGCGCGGGGGCGAAAGTTCTCGGCGCGATCACCATCGGTAAACACAGCCGCATTGGTGCGAATTCCGTGGTGGTCAAAGATGTCGAGCCCGAGAAGGTCGTCGTCGGCATTCCCGGCAAGGTCGTCACGCGCGAACGCCGCGCCGATCCGGTCGATTTGCAGCACGATCAACTGCCGGACGTGCTGGCGACGCGCCTCGATGTGGTGTTGGCCCGGTTGGAGAGCATCGAGAGCCGTCTGCGCGCCGATCAAGAGGCCCTGGAGGATGAACTCGGCTACGACTACGCGATTTAAGGCATGCGCCAGTTGAGCCAGTCGATATCCAGCCTGAACACAGCACCGACAGCGTACCGACGATTGCGCGCTGGGCGATCGTCGGTCACGGGCTCAGCAAATATCCGCGAGCGTCGTCCCTTCGATGATGGTGAGCATGCAGTCACGAATTTGCGTGAACAACTTCACGAGATTCGGCTCTTTCTCGATGGGCGTGGAGCGGTAGAAATACTTGCTCACCGATTCAGTAGGGGCAATCGGACCATCCAGCAGGCGGATCACATCGGCGAGCGTGATATCTTGCGGCGCTTTGTTCAAGCGGTAGCCGCCGTTATGACCTTTCAGGCTGGACAAGTACTGCCCGCGTTTAAGCGTCAGCAGGATCTGTTCAAGAAATTTCGGAGGGATGCCTTGCGCGGTGGCGATCTCTTCCACCCGCGTGAAGTTATCTGCGGATTGGCGTGCCAGATAAACCAGCGCGAGCAAAGCGTACTCGCTACGTGATGTCAGTTTCATAGGTTTCCAAACGAACGGATCAGACAAAATAGTTTAGACGATATTTTACATCAATTCAGTCCCTTGATCCTATAATGACTTACGCCATCGGATAGATCATAAAATCCCTGCTGAATGTCCATTGTTCTCATGGAGTCAGCAAGTCAGACACCTCGTTTAGCACTAGGGAAGACCAATGCGGACACAACTCCGCCCTTGGGAACCTCGAAAGTCCGCTCAACGGCAATTGCGTTAAGCTGCTGGTGCGACCTACCACTCCGGATCGCTGAATCGTACCCCTTGGCGTAGAATAAGCGCTGGTTTGACCCAAGTCTTTTCCCGTGGAGCAGTGGCATGATCGACTTCATCAGCTTTGGCATTGTCATCGACGATATTGTGCTGCCAGATGGCACGGCGTATCTGGGGATTCTCGGCGGTGGTGGGCCGCAGACGGTGTGGGGGATGGCAGCGGCGCTCGGCGGCGGTGAGGCGGTCGGGTTGGTGGCCGATGTGGGGGCGGACTTTGACTCAGCGTCCTTGGCTCCACTCGAAGCGGCACGGGTGAATCTCGCCGGGGTGCGCCGCACCAGTGGGGCGACGCCACGCGCGTGGCAGCACATCGACGCGGAAGGGGGACGGACACATCAATGGCAGGCCCCACCGCTGCGTTCGATCACGTTTGGCACGACCATGCGCGAGCTGCTGCCGACCCGTTATCAAACGGCGCGCGGGTTTCACTGGGGACTGCATCCCGAAAACCCGCCGCTTGCTGAGGCGCAAGGCTTGATCCGGACTGGGAGACAGGTGTCATTGGAGACGTTCAAAGCGCCGGAACAGCCACTCCCTGAAGACGCACTGCGGGCGCTGCTCGGCGCGTGTACTGTGTTTTCGCCCAATTGGTCAGAAGCGGCGGGTATTATCGGCAGCACGGATCATTCCATTGTCATTCGCGGTTTTCGGGCGGCGGGCTGTCAGGTGTTGGCGCTGCGGCGCGGCTCAGCGGGCGCGGAAGTGTGGGATTTCCGCACGCAGCAGGCGGTGCGCGTACCAGCCGTGCCGACACAGGTGGTCGATACGGTCGGGGCGGGGAATGCTTTTTGCGGCGCACTGCTCGCGACACTGGATCAAGGCGTGGCCGATGCTGCCTGTCAGGCAGCATCCGCGGCATCGTACATGGTGGAACAGTTCGGTTTGCCGTCACGCTTACCAGATCCGGCAGAGGCTCAGCGTCGCGTCGATTACGCCCGTCAACGCTTAATGGTTCTTAACATATAACGAGGTGGATGGGTTGAATTGTTAAGAAATCTTCCCTGAATAAGTTTTTCGGTGCGTAGGAATTTTATACTCACTTGACATAGGTTTAACATTCACTTAAACTTAAGTTAAAGTTGTAGCGGAAAGTTAAGTGGCTGTGTTGTATTTTATTCCCATCCTGCTTCTCACCCTCGTCTTTGGATACTTGAACAGCCTCAACGGTGCCGCGAGCATCGTGGCGACGCTCATTTCTTCGCGGGCGCTGTCGCCGCGTCGTGCCGTCTTGTTGGCTGCGCTGTTCATGTGCTCCGGGCCGTTTTTGCTCGGGGTGGCGGTGGCGGGCGCGGTGGGTACGGACATGGTCGCGGTGCGGGCGCAGACAGCACATGTGCTGGTCGCCGCACTAGCGGGGGCCATCGCGTGGGTGATTGTCGCCGTGTGGCTGAAAATTCCGTCGAGCACGACGCAGGCGTTTGTTGGTGCATTGGTCGGCGCGGTCTGGATTGGTTTCGGGCGCGATGCGGTACTGGTTCCCGGCCTGACCAAGACGCTCCTTGCGTTATTTCTCTCTCCGGTACTCGGCATCATCGGCGGTTACTGGTTGGTCAAGGCGTGCTACGTCTGCAGCGCCAGCGCCAGCCCGCAAGTCAACGTATGGTTCAAACGTGGACAGGTGCCGCTGTGCGCCCTATTGGCGTTGGCTTACGGCGCGAACGATGGTCAGAAGATTGTCGGTATTCTCGTGTTTGGCCTTGTGGCGACCGGTTTGATTCAGAGCTTTGCCGTCCCCGAATGGGTGGTCGCCCTGAGCGCGTTGACGATGCTGCTCGGCACACTGCTCGGCAGCTGGCGTTTGATCCATACGCTCGGTAACAAGTTCTATCATATTCGCCCGGTGCACGGATTTGGGGCACAGGTTGCTTCTGGCACCATCCTGCTCAGCGCGTCGCTGCTTGGTGGTCCGGTCAGTTCCTCGCAGGTGATCACCTCGGCAATTGTGGGCGCGGGCAGTGCGGAGCGTATGCAATTGGTGCGCTGGCAAGCCGTACGGCGGATTCTTTCCGGTTGGCTGCTCACTTTGCCGATTTCCGCGCTGGCCGGGGCGGTCATCTATATTGTGATCAGCCAGGTCGTCTAGGATGAATGTGTTTGCACGGATTAAGAATCGGGCGCAGAACGCGACCCGGCGCAAACCGGATAAGTTCATCGCGCGGTTGTCAGAGCAGACAGCGGTCGTCGTTCAAGGCGCTCAGGCGCTGCTGGACTACATGAATACGCCGACCAAACCGAACGCCGCCCGGGTCGGCCAGCTGGAACGCGAAGCTGATGAAGTCCGCCGCCAGTTGATCAGTGAACTGAATCACACGTTTGTCACGCCCATTGACCGGGAAGATCTATTTGGCTTGTCCCGGGCAATTGACGACATCCTCGACTTCGCGTATTCGACGACCAACGAACTCGATATCCTCAACGTGCGGCCTAATACTTATTTGCGCGCGATGGCGCGTCTGCTGCTGCTCAGTGCCCAGGAAATTCAACTGGCGATGGAACATCTGGAACGCGAACCTGCGATTGCGGATCTCCATGCCATGCGCGCGAAGGCGATCGAAAACCGGATGGAGAAGATGTATGCGCGGGCGCTCGCCGCCTTGTTCAAAGACCCGCGCGATCTGGCGGATGTGGTGACGATGTTCAAACTACGCGAAATCTATCGTCACCTGTATCATGCGATTGGCAGCGCCGAACAGGCCGCTAACTTAATCAGTGACATTCGCATTAAATTCTATTGATAAGCTGCGCTGATTTCTTGCGCTGACTTACGATAGCAGTACAATACACGTGCATTTAAAAGGAGATTAAATATGTTAAGATCGTTGCTCTTTGTGTTCGTCGTCTTCGCTCTATGTCTTTCGCCCGTGTTGGCTCAAGATACGACGCTGACCGTCCTGTGCACCCCGCAGGAAGATTGGTGCGTCGCTATGACTCAGGCGTTCCAGGCCGAAACGGGCATTGAAACGTCGTACGTCCGTTTGTCGTCCGGTGAAGCGCTCGCGCGTATTCAGGCCACGGCTGATAATCCGGAATTCTCGGTGTGGTGGGGCGGCCCTGCGGACGCGTTCATCGCCGCCAACGAACAGGGTCTGTTCGAAGCCTACCAGTCGCCGGTCGCCGAAGTTGTCGATCCGCAGTATAAGGACGCGGATGGCGCTTGGACGGGTGTGTATGTCGGCGCGCTCGGCTTCTGCTCCAACACGGAACTGCTGGAAGAATTGGGCGTCGAAGTACCGACGTCATGGCAAGACCTGCTGAACCCCGCGCTCGAAGGCAACGTGGCGATGGCGCACCCGGCGACTTCGGGGACGGCCTTCACTGCGTTCTGGACGGGCGTTACGTTGGCCGCCGATACGCTGGAATGGCCGGATGGCAAGACCGCCGCGGATGGCACGGCTGTCGAAGGCACGGGCGAAGGCTACAATGAAGACGGCAGCCCCACCGAAGCCGCGATTGACAATGCGTTCGAATACTTCACCGCGCTGAACCAGAATATTCTCCAATACACGCGCTCTGGCTCGGCTCCCGGTCGCATGGCCGGTGGTGGCGAAGTCGCGGTGGCGATCATCTTCTCGCATGACTGTGTCAAGCTGCAGCAAGAAGGCTTTGCCGAGATTCTGGTGAATTCGTTCCCCGAAGAAGGCACCGGCTATGAAATCGGCGGCATGGCGATCCTCGCTGGCGCGCCGGAACCGGATGCCGCGCGCATGTGGTATGACTGGGCGCTGACACCTGAAGCTCAGGCGATCGCGCTGACGGTCAATTCGCTGCAAATTCCGACCAATCCGGAAACGACGCGTTCCGAACTGACGGTTGATCTCGCCGCTGTCGATGTGGTCGATTACAATTTCCAGGCTGCTGGTGCAAGCCGCACCGCGCTGGTCGAACGCTTCGACGCGGAAGTCGCGCCGACGCCGCAGGAATAGCGCTCCTCAGTAATTCCACTTGTCATTGCAACCCTGCTCACCAACCCGGTGAGCGGGGTTTCTATTCGAATGATGGGAGCAAAAGTTGTACAAACGAAGCCGCTTTCGCAACGAGTTCGCGCGATTGCTCCAAGACCCGCTCCTCACTATTGGTCTCATTCTGGTTGTCATTTTCGTGTTCATCGCCATCGTCCTGCCGATTCTGGCGATGATCGGTACCGGGTTTTCCGCCGAGGGCATCCCGTACTTTCAGCGGTATGTCGGCGAACCGGTGTATCAGACCATCATCGGCAATACGATCGTCCTCGGCCTGACGGTCGCCACGCTCGGCACGCTGCTCGGCTTTCTGTTTGCCTATGTGCAGGTGAAGGTCAAAGCGCCGTTCAAACGCTTTATGCACTTCATCGCGCTGGTGCC
>CALKIA010000060.1 GCA_937988705.1 uncultured Chloroflexota bacterium
CGCCCTGCGGACTGTCATCAATCACGTACAAGCGCACGACCGCGCGGGAGATGGGGCCGCTCACTCCGGTCACGTTGAACCGCAGATAGCTGTTGTAGACTTCGCTGCTGGTTAAGCGCAGTCGCAGCGCCGCCACCCCATTGTAGTTGCTATTGGGAACGGTCGACTTCACATAGACATCATCGGATGGCGTGAAGCTTAAGCTCGTGTATTCGCCGGGTGTAGCGGTCGCACTGGGTGTGTTGGTCGGGGTCGGCGTGTTGGTCGGCGTGGCTGTGTTTGTTGCTGTTGCTGTCGCGCTGGCGGTCGGCGTATTCGTTGCTGTTGGTGTCGCGCTGGGCGTCGAGGTAGTGGTCGGCGTCGGCGTAATCGATGCCGTATTGGTCGACGTGGGTGTATTGCTTGGCGTCGGTGTATTGGTTACGGTGGGTGTCGCGGTGGGCGTCGGTGTGTTGCTCGGCGTTGGGCTAGGTGTAGGAGAGCCAAAGACGAGATAGTTATGGAAATAGGTGTTTGTATCTCCATCGTTCGCAATAATCAATAGTCCCGGTAGGACATCCAGATTCTGTTTGGTTGATGAAACGTTATTGATTCGAGTTGATACGCTCGAACTAATAATCACCTCACCCACTCCCGACGCAAAGGCAATATTCGTCATATCCGACGATTTGTAATAGATGCGACCGCTGCTATTGGGTGAGGCTGCAAACAGATAGAGGCGGTTCGTCGCTTCGTGTAGCTGGACAATAGGACGTGTATGTCCGTCCGTACCTAGGCCAAACGTGTGACTCGACCACTGACCATTGGTTTGCCGTACCAGCAAAATAACCATAGGACTTGAACCTGTCAGACTGGTCTTGGCGGCAACATACAATCGCCCTGTCGAGTCGACTTTCATATTGATGTGATCGTCGCTGATGTTGCTACCACTGAGTGCGATTTCGATAGGTTTCCACGTATTGACCGGATCAGAATCATTGTGAACGGCATAATAGAAGGAATCGCTGCGCTGACTGCTCCACATGACGCCAATTTGATTGCTAGGAAGTACAATGATTGAGGCGATATCGTCGCTGCCAGGCAGGAATCCTGCCGATCCCGGTAGTTGGAATGGAATCCCCCAGACAGCGTCATCGCCAGTAGAGACGTTCACCATTACCTTGGAGTCTTCTACATACGCAACCCACAGCCGCCCCACGGAGTCCCTGGCGATAACCAGTGTCTCGGATTTTCCCCGAGTTACAGTCACGGGGAAACCAGTATCCAAACTATAGGTATCGCTGCTTGAGTTGTAGCTATAACGGTACAGTCGTCCCCATTGTGAGACGGTGCTTGTCGCGCTCCCAGCATTAGTAAAGACATGGGACACGATATAGAGCTTCTGCGTTTTATTATCCCACAGCGTGTCGGCATTGCTGCTGGTCCGGTTATCAATCGCTGCACCCGTATTCACCCAGCTCTGAACCGCAGGATCCATGCGGTGGATGTAATAACCGGTTCCCGAAGGATTGCACAGGCTTCCCCACCAGTAGCCATCATTCCACCACACTTTGCTTTCAGGCTTTTCACCGGTTACGGAACCAGAACACACCGTGCCATAGACAAAGTCCTGATAGCCGATGTCGTCTTGTGCCTCGCTAGGCTGGGGCGCAGCGAGCATAAACAGACCCATGACCACCATAACGGCGACACTCCAGCGGACACTCCTGAAAAGAGCAAGCGGTTTCTTCATAATATTAGTGACTCTCACAGTCAACGTATATTTAACTGGGCGAAAAGCAAGGCTGCGGATTCTATGTTGTTCGCATGTATAGGCGCGCGCGCCCTTCTACACTGAATACAGCAAATGTGATCGACTGAGTAGCCGAAGGGAGTGCGCCACGGACAGCAGTCGAGCTAGGCTGCTGCACGCCTGATGCACCTACAATAAACTATAAGAATAAAATAGCCTTGCAAATACCTAAAATGGGATAAATTGAGTTATATGTTTGTTTGCAATTAACTATAAGATCGGCAATTTGATGGTATTGGGACAACATCTGCTGTTATCCTGTTCTTTATATTCATTTAAGTGTGACTTAACAAATGTGTCGTATCATAAGCATGCTTGACCTATGATCACGAAAGACGTGGGGTCTATCCAACAGGGAACGGTCTGTCTCATAAGCGTTGAATAATATCTTAAGCATTTACAGGGAGATAGGTAAGTTAGAATAAATATATGGATGTGATATTCCATGATCGCAACTAATTTGGTATTCAACAGGCGTGCTATGACTATGTCTACACAGGTTGAAAAACTTCTCCGGTCACTTCTCGAGCTGATCTATCCTAAGTATTTGAAGTCGCGTCTTTTACTTGAGATGCGTTCTCAGGATTGCAAGACGGCGGCAAGCGCCGTTGATGCGCTGCGCGTGCGCGGTTGGTTGGAAGATGGAACTGTAAAAGGCGTCTTTGCGGGAGCCGCGCTGCACGCAGCCAACCTAGCCAGCGCTGTCCTTCTGGCTGTTGACCTATACCGGGCTGACCTGAGCGACGCAGATTTACGGGGTGCTAATCTGCGCGACGCAAATCTCAACGGCGTAAATCTTAGGGGGGCCAATCTTTCCCATGCTGATCTGCGACACGCGTTTCTCTGGGGTGCTGACTTACGTGGTGCCAACCTTACCGGAGCCGACTTGCGTGACGCCTTCCTCTATCCGCATGATGAACCCCGGGCGGCTAAGCAGGTCGACCAGTTTCTAGAACGTCGTGATAGTGCAGATTGCGAGGGAACGAATGCTCAACCCGCGCCGCGCTTTGATCGCCGCACTATTCTTCCTGACGGATCGTTCTGGTGCCCACAAGCCGATATCGAACGGTTGGTATCTGCGTAGCAGCTTGCCTTAGTGCGCATGGCGGCAAGGACATTACAGTTTCTAAACCTATCAAGACCATAAATACGGGACTAACTAAAAGTTTAGCCCCGTATACCCGTTTGTTAATTTTCGGTATAAACACCAATTCTCTCCTAGCTATCCCCCGATCTTCCCCGGTTAGTCTCGTCCGTATCAGGTCATGATGTAACAAGTTGCTAACTTAAGCCCATACTCAGCTATACGGATTTCATACGTCTGCAAGGTTTTCGCAAGGCGTGATATATAAACATTTTACATATACTATCTTCATTCCATTTCACATACATCTAAACTAATTGCGAGGTGCGGGGCCATGGTTCGCCTTCGAATTCTGATTATTGCTTTCTCATCGTGGTTGACACTCCTCTTCAATATCGAGCGCCCGGACATACTAGGAATCAACCTTTCCTCCAGCGTCTACATCCTCGCTTCCGGATTAGTCATAGCTACGCTGCTGCTGCCCGACCTCAACTCGATTCGGCTTGATGTTTTGCTCGTCGTGTCCGGAATCTTATACCTCTTTACACGTTCGTTTGCAGAAGACGACGCTTCGTCGCTGCCGGTCGCGATTATTGTGGAACTCGTCATTCTGTCTGCAACGATTGGACTTGGGCGCCTCATTTCGAGCGTCGTCACCAATTTCGAGCATGTTTTTGAGAGCGTTGTGACGGGAGCAGGTGAGACCCGTGCCCACTCTACGATTGTGGGCGACGAGGAGATGAATGCCGAATTGTTTCGCGCGCGCCGGTTCAATCGACCGGTTGGTTTCATCTATTTTCGCGTAGAGGCCCTTACTCAAACACGCACATCAACCGACGTATTGTTCAACTATGAGGCGATTCTCCAGCGGCGCTACCTCCGCAACCGTGTTTCGCGCATTGCCGAAGCGGCTTTGTATATGGATGAGCTGGTCGTCTGGTACGGAGACAACGTCCTGGTATGTCTTCCAGAATCATCACCAGAAAACACGGCGGCAGTTGAACAGCGAATCAATGATCTGATTCGGTTAGCACTCAACGTTAGGATTCCGTCGGGAACCGCCAATTTCCCCGATGACGGCTTCGTCTTAAAAGATTTGGTCAAGAAAGCGATTCAGAAGGCAGATGAAGTTGCGGACAACAACACCGCGAACCCCATACGACGACCGACATCTGTGGACAGTGGGAATGGAAGTTCGCAGGCCCAAGTTTCGAATCGACAAGTCAACATGTTCCAGTCATTGAAGACGGTGTTCGGTTCCGGTTTCCCGGTTCCCCACCGCTTGGCACCTGAATTCGACGGGGCAGGCGTAAGCGTGTTAAGCGCGACTCCGTACTTTCACCCGAACTTCTGGGCCAATCAACTTCCATACCAAACTGCGAGCGCCCGCAACATCTATCTACGCATAAAGCGCCTCATGGATATTGTTATCGTTTTACTCGCCCTCCCGGCTCTAGTTCCGCTCACAGCCCTCGTGGCAGGGTTAATCCTGCTCGATGATGGTGCCCCCATCTTCTATGTGCAGAAACGCACAGGTGTGGGCGGACATCAGTTCAAAATGTACAAGTTCCGCTCGATGATTCTTAACGCCGATCAGAAACTTGCGGAACTGAATGTGAGCGTAAACGAGCGCGGTGAAACAATCAACGAACGGGGAGAAAAGCTCGAGAATGATCCGCGCATCACCCGTGTTGGGAAGTTATTGCGCAAGACTAGCTTGGACGAACTGCCGCAGATCTGGAACGTCCTGGTCGGTCAAATGAGCCTCGTTGGCCCGCGACCAACATCATTTGGTGTGGAAAAATACGCACTATTTCACACCGAGCGATTGAACGTGAAACCGGGGATCACCGGGTTATGGCAAATCTATGACCGAGGTGACACCGACTTTGATAATCGGCTGATTTGGGACATCAAATATATCGAGAAGCTCAGTTTGGCACTGGATCTACAAATTCTCGTCCGCACAGCCCTTCGTGTGCTACAGCACGATGGCGCGCGGTAGCACTGTTGAACTAGGAGAGCTCTTGATGACCATGTCAAGCTACGCGCGCATTGCCCGCCGATGGTGGTGGTTCGTCGCCGCTGTGCTCGTTATGAGCACAGCGGCGGGGTATTGGATCAACAGTCAGCGACCGGAAATGTTCGAAGCCGAGACGCGCTTGCTGGTAGGATCAAGCATCAGCAGTCCCAATCCGAGTCTCGACGATATTCGAGCCGCGACTCAACTGCTCGAAACCTATGCTGTGCTGCCCACCGTACGTCCTTTCCTGGAAACGATCATCAATCGGGTGAGCTTAGAGGTATCCCCGTCCGAACTCCGGCGCAACATCGACATCTCCACCACCCCCGCAACGCAGTTATTGGTCATCCGCGTGCAAGACCGGAACGCTGAACGTGCAAGAGTGATCGCCGATACGATCACCGAACTCTTGTTGAGCCAGGTTCCAATCAGCACAGTCGAGACGATTCCGCCGACTAATCGACTCACGGTGTTGGAACCGGCCACGACCGGCAGCCCGGTTGATCAGGATATTGAGCTGCGAACCTTGTTTATCGCAGCCTCGGGCGTGTTGTTAAGCGTGTTTCTCATCTACCTGTTTGAAATACTCGATACAAGGTTAAAACATCCTGACGAGTTGGCGCAGGTTCTGGGCGTTTCTGTGCTTATGACTATGCATAAGCAGCACAGGGCAGAGAAGAGTCACAGTGTGGCGGTTATCGACGCGCCGCGTTCCCCGACTTCGCGAGGCTATCACCTGCTCGATGCCAAGTTGGCGGCGCTCAACGACGGACAGTCGATGCCTTCGCTCATGATACTGGGGGTGGAGAAGGGCAGTGCCACTGAAACCGCACTAAATTGCGCCGCTATATTGGGACAGCGCGGGAGGCAGACTGTCATTCTAGAATTGGATGAGATTCTCGCCGGTTCCCCGGCCTCCTCCCATCACAGTCCGCCGTCGACCGCTGAAGTGAATGACGGCGTATATGAGTTAATACCGCTTCACAACCTTCCAAACGTGACGCGCTTGAAGGTGGCAACGCCCTCCATCGATCTGCTGCCTCTGTTGACTGCCGCGGGATCGAACAACTTGATCAGGCATCTCGAAGACGAAAGCCGTACGGTTTTAGTTACGGCAACGTGGGCGCAATCGCAGGTGGGCAGCCTCCTGACTGCGCCCCATGTGAGCGGCGTCCTCGTCGCGGCCATCGCTCATGCGAGCTCGCGCGGAGTGCTTCGCAGAATCAAGGAGGACTTCCATTCCGTCGGCGCGCACTTAGTGGGCAGTATCTGGCTGCCGCACTCCCGGAACGATATCTCGATCGCAAGCTTGCTCCAGTCTCAAGTTTCGGAGAGCCAGCGCTTTGCAAACAGTCGAGCTTAGCGTGCTGTGCGGGATCATCCAATAGTGAGCAAAGTCCATTCTATGAAAGTACAGGCGACACGTATCGTCCCTGCGCGAAAGGCAAGCAGCGAATGAATCCTCGATTCCGTGATGCATTCAGGCGCTTCAATGATGCCGCAGTGACCTATTGTGTGCTGCGAGACGGGGAACAGCTGGATCGGTTTGAAGGAGGCGGGGATATTGACCTACTGGTGCAGGTGGATCAACTTCCTGTACTCGAACGCGAACTGGTGAAGCTTGGTTTCGTGTCGCTCCAGCGGTGGGGGAACTATCCGCACCATCAGTTTGTCTTGGACGATCCGGGCAGCAATTCCCTGCTTAAGTTCGACGTTGTCACCGTACTGTGGTTCGGCGGTTCGGTAAAATATCTGCGTACGGATCTTGCCGCGAAGTGTCTGGAGCGCAGGCGCGCCCTGGGTGACGTCTATGTGGTCGCCCCAGAAGATGAGATAGTCTTACTGCTGCTTCACTGTGTGATCGACAAGCGCGAGTTTCGCCCGCCGCGCCGGCGTCGCCTTCAGTCGCTGCGCTCGTCGGTCACGGATATGCACACGGTGACCACCTTGCTTCGCACGTATTGGCAATCGGATGCGACCTGGGAGCAGATGACTGCTTATATCGACCGTGAAGATTGGGAAGGGCTGCTCAAGCGGCGTCCGGCGGTGATCGCGCATTTGCGCCGGGGCGACTCAATTAACTCGGTCATGCGCAAAGTACGTCAGCGAGTGCTGCGCAAACTGGATCGCTGGACGAGCAAACTACGCCTTCAGCTGATGCTGCCCATGCTCTCGGCGGATCAAAGGGCGCACGCCAAGCGCGAATTTAGATTGCGGTGGAACAGTCGTACGCACACCTCCTTTGGGTATAAAGATGCGGGTCACGGGGAGGCGCTGTGAGTGCCGTTACGCCGTTAAAGGTCGCGTATCTGATGTCACGGTTTCCAAAGTTGACCGAGACATTCATCCTCTATGAAATCCTCGCCGTCGAACAACAGGGCGTTGGCGTGGAGTTATATCCTCTGCTGCGCGAAAAAACGCAGGTGATGCACCCGGAAGCCGTCGCGCTTGTCGAGCGCGCTCATTTTCAACCGTTCTTCTCAGGGGCAATCGCGCGCGCAAACCTGCGCTTCTTAAGCCGCAGACCGCGGGTCTACTTACGGACGCTTTGGGATCTGCTGCGCCACACTTTCGGTAGCGTTCGGTTCTTTATCGGTGCGCTGGGGATTTTCCCAAAGAGCGTGTATTTTGCCCAGCTTATGCGTGATGCGGGCATCGATCATATCCATGCCCATTTCGCCAGCCATCCCACTGCCGCAGCTTTCGTTATCGCGCGCTTGACCGGCATTCCGTACAGTTTCACTGCCCATGGTTCCGATTTGCACCGGGATCGCCACATGCTGCGAGAGAAGACCGACGAAGCAGCGTTTGTCGTCACAATTTCAAACTTCAACCGCGAGATTATTGTGCAGGAGTGCGGCGAACAGGCTCGACCGCGTATTCAAGTCATTCACTGCGGCGTCGACACGAGCGTGTTTCAACCTCAGTTCGAGGGGGAACACGCGCCGGATGCGTTCAACATCCTGTGTATTGGAACCTTGCACGAAGTAAAGGGACAAACTCATCTGATCGAAGCGTGCCGGTTGCTGCATGAACGTGGCGTGGAGTTCGTGTGCCATTTCGTCGGCGATGGCCCTGACAGACCGATGCTGACCGAACAGGTCATGCGCGCGGGCTTGCAGCAGCAGGTCTGCTTTCACGGACGCCTACCGCAGCAAGAGGTTGTGAAGCACCTGAAACGGGCGGCGGTCGTCGTAGCACCCAGCGTCCCCAGTCGCGATGGTCGTCGTGAAGGGATCCCGGTTGTCCTGATCGAAGCGATGAGCAGCGGCGTGCCCGTCGTGGCCAGTCGGCTTTCGGGCATTCCCGAGCTGGTGGACGATCAGGTCAATGGCTATCTGACTGAGCCGGGCGACGCGGCAGCTTTGGCCGATGCCCTGGAGCATCTGTCCACCGATGTGGACTTGCGCCAGCGCATGGGTCGGGCAGGTCGGCAGAAGGTGGCAGATGAGTTCGATCTGACGACCAATGCAGCGCGGTTGATACGCTGTTTTGCGGGAGAGACAGGATGATCTTCAGCATTGTGTTCTGGGCTTGTCTTGTGTGCCTCGTGTACACCCTGGCACTTTTTCCCGCGCTCTTGCTGCTGCGCCGGTTGTTCAGACCGCGCCCGTATCAAGTGGCGGACATTACGCCGTCGGCGAGTGTGGTGATCGCTGCGTACAACGAGGTTCACAGCATCGGCGCGAAACTTGACAACATGCTGGCGCTCAATTACCCGGACGATTGCCTTGAGATCATCGTTGCCTCTGACGGCTCGGATGATGGCACCGATGAGGTTGTGCGCCGGTATAGCGATAGGGGCGTTCGCCTGCTGTCGCTGCCGCGTCAGGGAAAAGCCGCGGCGCTCAACGCGGCTGTCAGCGAAGCGCAGGGGGAGATCCTCGTGTTTTCGGACGCGAACAGCATGTACGCGAGCGATGCAATCCGTGCGCTGGTGCGTCCGTTCGCCGACCCGGACGTGGGTGGCGTGGCGGGAAATCAACAGTATCTCTCAAAGCAGGACGGCAGCGTAGACAACGCGGGTGAGCGTGGGTACTGGCAGATCGATCGACTGCTGAAACGCCTCCAAAGCGACGCGGGGAACACGATCTCGGCAACCGGTGCGATCTACGCCATACGTAAATCGCTTTTTCGCCCGGTTCCGCCCGGCGTTACCGACGATTTCGTCACCTCTACTCGCATCATTGCCGCGGGGTTCCGGTTGGTGTTTGCTGCAGACGCGATTGCCTACGAACCAGTTGCCAGTTCCAGCAACCGCGAATTCGGCCGTAAAGTGCGCATTATGACGCGCGGATTGCGCGCCGTGCTGACCATGCGTGAGCTGCTTAATCCCTTCCGCTTTGGTTTCTATGCGGTGCAGTTGTTTACCCATAAGGTGCTGCGGCGGGTGATCGTGCTGCCGCTCCTCCTGCTGTTTGTCGCCTCACTGTTTCTGTGGCAGGAGAGCCTGTTTTACCTGGTCGCACTGGCATTGCAGATCGCCTTTTACGGTTGTGCGCTCCTTGGATTTCTGTTTCGGAGTTCCCGGTTGGGACAGTTGAAACCCTTCGCCATCCCTTACTTTGTCTGCATGGTCTACGCTGCTGCTCTCGTCGCCATCTTCAATACCATTACTGGTCGACGGATTGACAGATGGAATCCGCAGCGCCAATCAACGGACGAGTCGTCGAGCGACACGGGGTTATCTGTGGGAAGGAGCAGCAACGATGCGGTACGCGGATACGCCGCAAGTATCGAAACACGGTCGGAGTGATTTAGGCCAGCGACCGATGTCCCTGCGCGGGGATGTAGGTAAGGCACCCGATCTGTCGATTGCCAAACCGGTCAATGCCGGTGTACCGGTCGTCTATTCCGCGGCGTGGAATAGGGTTGTGGTTACGTCCGGGCGGGTGGTCGTCGGTGAGGGGCATCAACTGCTGCGTACATTGAGGTATCGGTTTAGCTACAACCTGCGGGTGCTTCCCATCAGTACCAAAGCTGCTCAGCGGACTGGAAGCGGCGGCGAACCAGTACGGCGATACATCGATAACCGACCTGCTCGGACTGAAAATGGTGAGCGAGACAGAAAAAACTGATGCGCAGGCTATTGAAACTCCCGCTCCATAACTGGCATCTCATCGTCGGATTCGGCTTAATCCTGACGAATTTCCTCGTGGTATTCGGCTTGCGTGACACCGACCCGAAACTAGTTTTCGGTTTACTGGCACTGTTGCTGCTCGCGGCCATCATGGCGGTTCGTCCCGAGGTCACGACGGTGTTCATCTTGTTCGCTTTGTATGCCAATCTTGGAGTCGTCGCCAAACGGAACGGCGTCCCCGATCTGATTGCGACCAGCTTATTTGCGGCACTGGCGTTTCCAACACTGGTCTATATCGTGGTTTATGGGCAGAAGATCATCTTCAACTTCTCGTCCATGTTGATGCTGCTCTACTTCGCCGTGATTCTGCTATCGGCTGCGATGTCAGACAATGTCATGGACTCCTCCGGTCGGCTGATTGCCTTTGTCGCGGAGGGGTTGTTTCTATTCATATTGGTAACGAATTCCGTGCGCACGCCGTCCATCCTTCGAGGCACGCTCTGGGCGCTTGTGCTGGCGGGTGTGCTGATGGGCAGCCTGTCATTGTTTCAAGAAGTCACCGGTTCCTATGATAACGAGTTCGGCGGCTTGGCGCAGGTCAAAGATACCGAAATTCGAGTAGAAGGCGAGACCCTCGTCGAAGCGGGTGAAACACGTCAACGTCTTTCCGGACCCATCGGCTCGAAGAACCGCTATGCGCAGGTCATGGTGGTACTCGTGCCGCTGGCGCTTGGTTTAATGTGGTCAGAACGCCACCGCCTCTATCGCGTGCTTGCCGCCCTCTCGACGATACCAATTGTAGGTGGGGGGCTGCTTACGTTTTCGCGCGGTGCCGGCATATCGCTCGTCGTGCTGCTGCTTGCGATGGTCGCACTGCGGATCGTCAAGCCGCTCCATATGCTGTTGTTCACAGCACTGCTGGGGCTGATCGTCGTCGTCTTTGTGCCGGATTACGGCTATCGAATTTCGACCGTTGCCGAGCTTTCCCAACTTACCTCCGGTGATGTGTCGGAGGTGGAAGGGTCACTCCGCGGGCGCGCGACCGAGAATCTGGCGGCTCTCAATATCTTCCTCGCCAACCCGATTCTCGGCGTTGGACCGGGACAGACGCCGCTGCACACTCGCGCCGCAGGCAACGAAATCGGGCTGCGAACACTCACAACGGATCGCCGAGCGCATAACATGTATCTGGAGGAACTGGCGGATACAGGAGCCGTGGGTTTTGCGGTGTTTATCGGACTTGTTGCCTACCTCGTGGTACGACTGTGGCAGATTGCGAAACAGGCGCAGCGCGCGCGCCGCAACGACATCTACTTTACGATGATGGGATTGATGCTTGCCATCATCGTCTATCTTTCTACAGCTGTCTTCTTGCACCTTTCCTACGTGCGCTATTACTGGCTCTTGATTGCGCTTTCGAGCGCAGCGGTGGAGATTTATGGACGACACATCAGCTCTGAGCAGCTCACCGGCAGGTGAAACCGGCCAACGAAATGCCGTTCGCCGCCAGATTCGCGGATCGAGTCTGCTGCTGCTCGGCAAATTCATCTCGATTGGGGTGAATTTCGTCATCCAGATTTTGATTGTGCGCTACTTAAGCAAAGCGGAGTACGGCGCGTTTGCCTACGCGCTGTCCATCGTGTCGGTCGGTGAAACCGTCGTCACACTGGGACTGGATCGCGCCATCACGCGCTACGTGCCGATCTATCACGAGCGCGGCGACTATGCAAAGATGTTCGGTACGCTGGTCATGGTGTTAAGCACGATCCTGTCACTGGGGCTGGCCGTTGTGTTGGCCGTCATCGGCGTGCAGGCCATCGCCGACAATCTGGTGACTGCTGCGCAAGCGAGCAGCGGGGTGGGGCTGGCGTCGGTGTACTTTGGGACGCTGTTGGCTGAGCCGCTGATGCACGATTACCGTCTCGTCAGCTTGCTGCTGGCCATTCTGATCATCCTGTCGCCGCTGCAGGCGCTCGACAACATTTTCAACGGCATGTTTGCCGTGTTTTCACGACCGAGCGCGATCTTTTTCCAGAAATACGTTCTCGGTCCGGCCTTGCGCGTGGCCACCGTGGCGCTGCTGATCTTCGGTCAAAGCAACACCGTGTTTCTGGCGGTGGGCTATACCCTGTCGGGACTGCTTGGCATCCTCATCTTCGGCGTCGTCCTATACCGGGTCATGCGGACGCAGCGCGTCTTCCAGCTCGTGCCGCTGCGTTCCATCCAAATCCCCGTTCGCGAAGTGTTGGCGTTCACAGTGCCGCTGTTGGCCTCGGATCTCGTCTATGTGGTGATGAACGCCTTCGACGCGGTGCTGCTCGGTCAATTTCACGGGACGGAAAGCGTCGCGGCGCTGCGGGCTGTCCAGCCGACCGCCCGCTTTAATCAGGTCATTCTGACCAGTTTCGCGCTGCTGTTCACCCCGGCGGCGGCGCGCATGTTCGCTCGGGGCGACGGTGAACGGATCAACGATCTGTACTGGAAGAATGCCGTCTGGATCGCCGTGCTGTCCTTCCCGATCTTCGCGCTCACGTTCTCACTCGCCCAACCGCTGACGCTCATGCTGTACGAGGAACGCTACGCCCAATCCGCGATCATCATGGCGCTGCTCTCGTTTGGCTACTACTTCAACTCGGCGACCGGGCAGAACGGTCTGACGCTCAAGGTTACGGGACGGCTGCGTTACATCGTCACCGTTGACATCTTCGCGGCTGTGTTGAATCTGGCGGTGAACCTGTGGACGATCCCGCGCTACGGGGCGCTCGGGGCGGCCGTTGGCACGACGGTGACGCTCGTCATCTTCAATCTACTCAAGCAGGCCGGACTGATGCGGGGCACTGGCGTGCGCGCGTTCGACCGCCGTTACCTGCGCGCCTATCTCGTGATTGCGCTGGCCGCTGGCGGACTGCTCCTCGTTCAATCGCTGCTCGCCGTTCCGATCTGGATCGGCGTGCTCCTCGCTATAGTGGCTTCTGTGCTCGTAGTGCGCCTAAACCGGGACATTCTGGATGTCAAAGAGACTTTTCCCGAGTTGACGCGCATTCCGCTTGTGCGGTTGCTGTGGAGATGACCGAGATGCTTGAAGTCGCATTGGCGGCGCCCTATGTTCCGGGAACCAACGTCAAAGGGGAGGTGGCGGGTGCAAACTGGGTGTTCTTGCTCCCATCACTTGAAATCACAGGCACCGTATGTGTAGGGCTGCCGAGCAGCGCGGCGCTGCGCACGCTCGCCAAGCTCGCTCCGGTCGAGGTCATCGTGCCCGGGAAGGAGCAGCGCTTCGATCACGGCCCGTCCAATGTGACTTACACGTTTGTCGCCGGTTACGTGAGTGCTGCGCTGCCAGAACGGGAGGCCGATCTCCTCTATCTGGCGGATGCATCTGCGGTGCGCCTGTTCTGCCAGAATCCACAGGTGCAGCAGCGCTGGTTACAGACGCTGCGAGTGCGCGGCGTAGTGTATCTCGAAAACATCGGGGCGCAGTACCTTGGGCGGCTGGAGTCGCAGTTTGACGCGCAGTCCGTCTTCTGGCTGACCCCTCTGGGGGGTGAAGCGCATACGGCCGTGGCCGCCGCGGACAGCGCGACGCGCGAGTACTTTCTACGTCTGAGCCTGCATAGTCCGAGCGTGCAGCCGCAGATGCTGCGTCAGGTTAAGCGGCGGCTGTTTCCCAAGCAGGAACGCGGCAGCGCTCGTGAGGCCACGGTCACCGCCGAACCGTCGCTGGTGCAGACCGAACGCACCGCCCGCAAGATCAGCAGCTTCCTGTTTCAATCAGCTGATCGCTTTGAACGGTCGCTGCTGCGGCGGATGCCCAGTGTGCGCCGCTACGGTGTACTGCTGGGACAACCCGGCACCGCGCTCAACGATGAGCCGCCGCGTTTCTTGCAGGAACTCGCGCAGTCCGCCGGGATCGACATCGGCGCTTATCGCTGGGGGTTTTCGGGGCGCGGGGAGTACAGCTCGCGTAAGCTGCTCTATTATCTGTTCCCGCCCGGACAGACGACGCCTGAATTCGTCGTCAAAATGGTGCGCGATCCCGGCTTCAACCCGCGGCTGGAAAACGAGCAGCGGGCGCTGACGCTGCTGGCTGAGCGGCATTTGCATGACAACGACGCTTTGCCCCGGGTCGCCTTCTGGGGTTACCATGCGGGCTTGGTGCTGGTCGCCGAGACGTATGTGCCCGGCGTGGCCTTTCGCCAGCGTTACGCCCTGTCCCCCGAGGCGCCGTATGTGCGCGGCGCACGCGATTGGCTCATCGATCTGGGTGTGCAGACAGCACAGCCCGCGGCGACCAGTGCCGCCGATGCGCTAGATCAACTTTTGGCGCGTTACGTGGAGATTTACCAACCAGCGGCGCCGGAAATCGAGTTCCTGTCCCAGCAGATCGCCACGATCCGGCAGTGCCACCGAGATTTGCCGACTGTCTTCCAGCATGGCGATCCGGGCGTCTGGAATGTATTGACGCGGGACGACGGTGGCATCGCCTTCCTCGATTGGGAAGCCGCGGAAGCCCACGGCATGCCGCTCTGGGATTTGTTCTACTTCTTGCGCTCCTATAGTGCCGAAGTGGCGCGCGCCGAGCAAATCTACGACCGCTTGGAAGCGTTTACGGCGATTTTTCTGGGATCGTCCGCCCTCCGTCCGTTCATTGTCGACGCGGTGCGAGATTATGTCGAGCGGGTCGGCCTCCCCGCCGCGACCGTTGAGCCGCTGTTCTACACCTGCTGGATGCACCGGTCACTCAAAGAAGCCACCTTGCTCGATGCGCGCAAGGTCAACCGGGGACACTACGTGAATGTCCTGCGCCTGTGCCTTGAGCAGCGGGATGCGCCGCTGCTGCGCCAGCTTTTTAGCGGTTTGTAATGAGAGATGCGGTTAGATTTGGAGGGGCGCTTGCTTCCACGGTTCGTCATTCTGTTCGGTAGTCTGATCTGCCTGCTGGGTATGAGCTGCGACGTCGCTCATCCCACGGAGTCGGTGTCGGCTGAAGTGCCCACGCTGACGATGGTCGCGCTGCAACCGGGCGAGTCGCGTGGTTATCTGACGACACCTCAGGAACTGCGCACGATCGCGCAAAAGGCAGCGCAGAATATCGAACCTTACCACAGCGCTGTGGACGAGGTGCTGGACTGGGCGGCGCGCGCATGGGACTTCTCACTTGACGAGCACGAAGGCTGTGACTCCTCCGAAAATCCAGCGTGGATCGACCGGAATCGCGGCGCGGGCATTATTTACGCCAAGGCGCTGGCCTATCATCTGACCGATAACGTGGCGTATGCCGAAGAAGTCGTCGCGATTCTGGAACGTGTCATGTCTTCGGTCATGACCATTGGTTTGCGTCAGCCCCAGTGTCAGTTGAACTTTGGTTGGGGAACCCCCGAGTTTGTGGCCGCGGCGGACTTGATCGAAGCTTACTGGCGCGACCGCGAATGTACGGGGCCACTGTCAACGATTTATGGGGATGATACGACCGGGTTGGGAAACTGCAAGCGCTTATTTCAGAATTGGCTGGTCAAGAATCCGTACTATGTGACCTCGTATGCGGCCATCGGCAGTCAGAGCAATTGGGGCGCCGCCGCGACCAATGCTACCGCCTATGTGGCTGACTATCTGTGGGATCGCCCCGAGGTGCGGCTCATTCACCGCGTGCCGCCGCTTGTGAACGAGGGCGCCAACTACGCGTTTTCACCGGCTCAGGCGTACTGGTTTGCTGGGCAGCTCGTGCTCGACCGCTTGAATGGCTACGGCGTCGAGTATACGAGCAACTTTTCCTGCGACTATCTGGAAGGTGAACAGCAGGCGGGGCAGTGGGCAGCGGTGAAATCGCAGATTACCGAAAACGGAATCATTCCCGAAGATGCGCGCCGCGAAGAGTACTGTAACATTTCTGTTTATAACGGTGAGTACCAGAACTACCCGCAGATCCACCTAAACAATACGATTCAGCAGTGCGAATTGATGTACCGACGCGGCGATCGGTCGTGTTATGACAATGTAGCCGTCGAAGCCGTTCCTGACTTCACCTTTGTTGGACCGGATGGTGTAATCCGAACAACGCAGTTGCACGCCTTACGGGGATCCATCGAACGAGCGATCAACGCCATCATCATCGATGCGGAAACGGAATGGCGCCATGATGCGGCGCTGGAGGCAGCGTATCGTTACTACTTGGTGAATCATCGACTGGCGGGAGTCGAGCAGTGGTTTGCCGAACTCAACCGCCCCAGTGGATGCAGTCAGGGAATCTGCTTCGGAACGCTGACCCACGGTTTCGCTGCGGGCGAACTGCCCACGCCGCCGCCCGTTACGGCACCACCGAGTGACTAGCTGTATTGATGGCTATCGAGGAGCGCACGTTGGCGACAACGGAACAAGCACGTACTACGACGGTCGATTTTGATCTACATCACCTGATCGGGATTCGTCTGCTCAATCCCACAGCGGGCGATGTGCGCGCGGTCGCCCGCCAGCTTGGCATTGAACAGTCGTCGCTCCAGTGCGAACCTGACATCCTGATCCGCTTTGTAGCGAAGTTTCCGTCTACCCCCGCCCTCAACCGTCTCGGTTTGCACGAAGCGGGTTACTCCCAAGACGCCTTCTTTGTGCTGCAAACCAAGCACAAAGCGCCGGCGAAAGTCCACATTGAGTTCAGCCAGATTGGAAGGCAAGTAGAAATCGTCTGTGAAAGCGGGTTGGCCGCCGTTCCGCTGCTGATCGCCGTGCTGAATTTAACCGCCATCACGCGCGGCATCCTGCCGCTGCACGCGGCGGCATTTCGCTATCAGGGGCGCGACTATTTAGTGACCGGATGGTCGAAGGGAGGCAAGACGGAGACGCTCCTCGCCTTCACGAGCCAAGGCGCGGAATACATTGGGGACGAATGGATTTATATTGATACCAACTCCGAACGTCTGTATGGCGTGCCTGAACCGATTCGCGTCTGGGATTGGCACTTAGGCCAGCTTCCCGCGCTGCGCAGGCGCATCGGTTGGCAGCGTCGCGCTCGACTCCGTGCACTGGGGGTTGCGCAGCGCGGGAGTAAGTTCCTCTTGCAGGCGCTCGCGCGGTCGTCCGCAGCGAAGCGGGTGCTGCGCCAGATGGTGCGCTTGTTCAGTGAGCAGCTGTACGTCGATGTGCCGCCGAAGACACTAAGCAACATGCCGACCACGCCCCGGGCGGGCACACTGGAGACCATCGTGTTCGTCTCGACGTGGGAGGCGCCGGAAGTGTGCGTTGAGGCGGTTGCGCCGGAAGAAGTCGCGCGCCGCATGGCCGCGTCGCTGGCGTACGAACGCTTGCCCTTCATGGCCTACTATCACATGTACCGCTTTGCCTTTCCGGATCGGCGCAATCCCGTCGTTGACGGCATTGAGGAACGTGAAACGGAAATGCTCACGCGGCTGTTTGCGGGCAAGCAGTGCTGCATCGTGAATCATCCTTACCCAGTGTCGTTTTCAGAGCTGTTTGAAGCGTTGAAACCGTATGGCCGTGCCTGAATTGACACCGGTGGGACACCACGGCGGGGCGTCGGTTGAGACGCGGTTTCAGGCAGCGGCGCGGCGCGCTGATTGGCGCTTTCTGCTGCCCGATCCCAACCTCAAGGACGTGGAGTACGTGGGCAGACTGCCCGACGATTTGCTCGCGGCGCTGCGCTTGTTGAGTCGGTCGCTAGAGGTCGTGGATGAGCCGCGCACTGCAGACGCGCAGCGTCTCGCCGATGTGGTGGTGCTCCACTCACCGACCCGCGCTCAGGTGCGCAGGGCGCTGGGGTTGGTCAAAGCGAACGGTGCCGTCTACTGTGAGCTGAAACGTTCGCGCCGCCGCCCGCTGAGCTTCCTGCAGTTCCAGACGGACGCGGTTTATGGGGAGCTGGTCCGATCCGGGTTTACGTCCATCCAGACACATTGGCATTATCCGTCCTTCAGCAACTGCACGCGGCTCGTTCCGCTGGCGGATCCCGCTGCGCTGGCCTATTGGCTCGCCAGTCGCAACCAGACGTGGCTCGCCCATCCGACGGGACTGCGTTGGTTGACGGGATCGCGTTTGCTCGAACGAGTGCTCCCCTGTATCAGCCTTGTCGCCCAGCGAGGAGAACGATGAACACCGTTGCGGCGTTTTTACACGAGAATCAGGCGCGGTTGGGGTTGGAGCGTTACGGTCGGCTGGCAGGTATGCAGACGCTTATCCTGACGCCGGGCTTTCGCGCGTCGCGGCATCTGATCTTTCTACTGGTTCCGGAAGGGCAGCGCACGCCCGTGCTGGTGGCGAAAGTGCCGCGGGCGGCGGATGGTGGATCAAGTTTGGATCAGGAAGCGATGAATCTGCGGGCGGTACACGCTGCGATGCCGGGGGGCATGGATACAATTCCGCGGCTCGTCGCGTATGAAACCTACTGCGGCTATCCCCTGTTGATCGAGACCGCGATTGTAGGGCCGCTCATGAACCCGGCGGCGGTGCGGGCTCACCGCGACTCGAACTGTGATTTGCTGCTGGACTGGCTGGTCGCGCTGGAGCGCAGCACGGCCAGTCCTGCAGATCCAACGTGGTTCGAACGCCTAATCGAACAGCCAATAGCAGAGCTTGCGCACCTGCTGTCATTTGACGATGCTGAGCAACAGGCTTTGGAGCAGACACACCGGTACACTCAGGCGCTGCGAACCGCCGACTTTCCGTTGGTGTGCGAACATGGCGATTTGAGCCATCCGAACATCATCCTGCTATCCGATTCGCAGGTCGGAGTTATCGACTGGGAACTCGCCGATCCAAAGGGGCTGCCGGCCTGTGATTGGTTCTTCTTTCTCAGCTATGTGGCGTCCGCACTGAATAAGGCGCGCACCCAGGAGGAACACCTCAAGGCGTTTTCGAGCGCGTTTTTCGGAAAAACTGCCTGGGCCGGCGCGCTAATCCGTCGTTATGCACAGTCAATTGGACTTGCTGACGATCTGCTCAGGCCGCTGTTTGTCGCCTGCTGGGCGCGCTATACGGCGCATTTGCTTCTGCGTCTGACCGAGCAGCAGCTTGCGGGAACTTCGGTCGATGCGGACAGCGCCACGTGGCTGCGGAGCAACCGATACTATCATTACTGGCGCTTCACCCTCGACCATCTGGATCAGCTGAGTTGGACGTAGACAGGAGCGACGTATGAACATCCTCTACCTGACGGCGAACTT
>CALKIA010000061.1 GCA_937988705.1 uncultured Chloroflexota bacterium
GTTCCAGCGTGATTTCCAGCATTGACCGTTGGATGAGCAGGGCGGCGTTGTGAACCAAAATACGCGGTGTGCCACCCCACGTCAGCGCGGCGTCAATTGCGCGCTGGGTGTCTGCCGCGTCGCTCAAGTCAACCTGAACGGGCAGCGCCTCTGCACCTTTGGCGCATAATTCGCCGGCGAGTGTGTCCAGCAGATCACCGCGGATGTCCAGTAAGGCGATCCGCATCCCTTCGCGAGCATACGCCTGGCTGACCGCATACCCGAGTCCCTGAGCTGCACCCGTCACAACGGCAAATGTCCCTCGTAAATTCACAATTCCCCCTTTACTTAGTGCTTGTATCCGGCAAATCGTCTCATTTCCCTTGTAGGGGCGGGGCAATGTCCCCGCCCACAACGGGCGACCGCATAGGGTCATTTACCAGACGGCGCACCTAGATTAAATACAAGTGCGGAGTGTGCGACAGGCTGCGCACCAACACCGTTGGCCGCAGCGTTTTGCTCTCAATCCTCAGTGGTTCAGCCCAGTCTTATAGACTAACCTTCTGTCCCGCGCAGGCGCGGGTCAAGGAAGTCGCGCAGCCAATCCCCCATGATGTTCAGCGACAGCGTCGTCAGCATAATCGCCAGACCGGGGAAAACGGCCAACCACCACTTACCGCCCAGCAGTTGTTCGCGGCTATCGGCCAGCATCGATCCCCACGTGGGGACGCTCGGCGGCACACCCAGTCCCAGAAACGAGAGAGAGGCTTCGGACAGAATGACGCCAGCGATATTGAACGATGCGATCACGATCAGTGGGGCGAGGATATTCGGCAGAATTTCGCGGAACATAATCCGCCAGTCACGCGCTCCCAGCGCGCGCAGCGCCTCGACGTAATCTTTTTCGCGCTGCGAGATCGTCTGACCGCGTGCCACCCGCGCATAGACGACCCACTGGCCGACGCCGAGGATCAAGACGAGGTTGATGACGCCCTGACCCAGCACGACCAGCACCATAATCGCGAGCAAGATGAACGGAAATGCGAGCTGAACATCCGCGATCCGCATGATTAAATCGTCAATGCGTCCGCCGAAGTACCCTGCAATTAGGCCCAGCACTGTGCCCACCGTCCCCCCGAAAGCGACCGCGATCAAGCCGACGCTGAGCGAGATGCGCGCACCGTAAATCAACCGGGACAGCACGTCGCGCCCCAGCGAGTCGGTGCCGAGGGGAAAGCTGATCACACCATTGCGATCCGGCGTCATGGGAGCCACCAGCCGCGCGAACAAATCCTGACGATTCGGGTCTTTGGGGGCGATGTTCGGCCCAACGATCGCCAAAACGGCGACCAGCCCCAGAATGAAGAGGGCGAAGACGGGGTAGCGGCGTTTAATTAGGCTGCGGAGCGCCCGGACACGGGTGGGAACCGGCTTGGGGAGCACCAGCGTTACCGTGAGCTTATTCGGAGCGGTGCTCTCCGGTGTAACCACCGTTGTCGGTTCGGATCGTGACATATTCCCCACCTAATGTAAGCGAATTCGCGGGTCGAGATAAGCGTACAGAATATCGACGAACAGGTTGAGGCTGACAAAGACGAGGGCGAAGAATACCACCGCTGCTTGGACGACGGGGATATCGCGCTGCCCGATGGCGTTATATACCAAACGTCCCACGCCCGGCCAGGCGAACACGGATTCGGTAACGATGACGCCGCTGAGCAAGAAGCCGAATTCGAGTGCGATGATCGTCACGATCGGGATTAATGCGTTGCGCAGAGCGTGAACCAGAATGACGCGCCGTTCGTTGAGCCCCTTGGAGCGGGCCGTCGTTACATATTCCTGAGCGAGCACTTCCAGTAACGCCGAGCGAACCAGTCGTGCATTACGGGCAATGGTGAACACCGAAATGGTGATAACAGGCAAAATAGCGTGACGCACGGCCTCCGGGATATTGCTGATTCCGGTCGATAGGTCGCCGGCGAGCAGTGGCTGCAGCACGGGAACATGCCCGGAGACGGGCAGCACGCGCAGTGTCACCGAAAAGAACAAAATCAGCATGATGCCTAACCAGAAGCCGGGCATCGACTGACCGAGCATCGCCACCAGCATGATCGTGCCATCAACGCGTGTACCGCGTTTCACCGCCGAAATGAGGCCGATGGGGATGGCAATGAGATTGGAAAGAATGAGCGCGCTAAACGTGAGTTCCAGTGTTGCGGGCAGCCGCTCCAGTACCAATTGCAGGGCGGGCACGCGATTCGCTAGCGAGGTGCCGAGATCGCCGCGCAGCAATCCGCCCAGAAAGTTCAAGTATTGTTCCGGCAGCGGCTTGTCCAGCCCTAAGCGCTGCCGCGCTTGTGCCAGCTCTTCCGGGCCAGCGCGTTCGCTGACGTACAGCACCGCCGGGTCGCCTGCCAGGTAAATCGAAACAAATGTCAGCAGCGTCACGCCGACGATGACGACAAATGCCAGCAATATCCGCCGAGTGATGTAGATCGACATGGACTCTTCCTTTGAACCTGCTGCCGACGCGCCCACACGCTTCTCTGAAATAGGTGCGCGCGCCGTGGCCCGTTGTGACAAAACCCCTCTCTCCGAGGCGAGGAAACCGCGCCAGGTACCGGAAAGAGGGGAACAATCCGTTAGTTACTTGAGCCGTGCATTGTAGACCGTCAGGAAGTTGTCGACCCGCGGCGTGTATTCCAGCCGATTGCTGACCGCTTCCAGCGTCGGCGAGAAGTACATCAGCAGCCACGGCGGATCTTCGTAGAAGACTTCGAGCATCCGCAGTTCAGCGGCGCGTTCCGCTTCGGGGTCATCCAGCAGCGTGGGCAGCGATTCCTCAAGGGCGAAGAACTCTTCATTTGCCCAATCGGTGTAGTTGGTTTCGCCGTCGATCGCGGGGAAGTCGGCCAAATCGTACTGGGCGCTCCACGCGCTGCCGCCAGTGGTGACGATGAATAACGGCCCGAGGTCGTGCGCGATGAGCTGCTCGACAAACGTCGCCTGCTCCAGGAATTCGACCGTCGTCTGCACGCCCACATCGCTCAGGAACTGGGCGACGGCCTGCGCTACTTCGGCACCAACCGCGCCGGGGATGTTACGCGCCATCAGCGTCAGTTCAAACCGGACGCCGTTTTCGCCGCGCGGGTAGCCGGCTTCGTCCAGCAGTTGTTCGGCCATCGCCGGATCATACGCATACGGTACGAGGTCAGGATTATCGTTGGGCGGGTTGACCGGGCCGGTGGCGCGGGCGCATTCTGCGGCCAGCAGCTGCGTGCAGATCGCGCTGACATCGAGCGCGTATTGGAGGGCGACACGTACCGGGGTTTCCATGATCGCTTGCCCGCCGAGCGTTTCACGGTAGGGCGCATCCGCTCCCATCTGGAAGCCAACATACGCGCGGATGGTGCTGGTGTAGTTGACGACACTGGCGATGCCCGAAGCGTTGATCGGCTCGACCTGATCCGCGCTGATGCCCTTGAGAATGTCCACATTGCCGGTGATCATTTCGGCGGTCGCCGTCGAGCGTTCGGGGAAGATCCGCCAGACCACTTCTTCAAAGAACGTCTCGCGCAGCGGGAAATCTGCGTACCGGAACGTCGTGATGCGGTCACCCGTCACCCATTCACCGAAGCGATACGGGCCGCTGCCCACAGGGTTGCGGGCGGCTTCGTCCAGCGTCATGGCCTCGTAGGAGTCCTTGCAGTGGATGAAGATTTCCGAGATCAGGCCGAGGCGCAGGCTGGTGTTCTGGCTGCCGCTGAAGATCAGGGTCACATTCAGATCGTCTTCGACGCGCGCATCCAAGTAACCGAGCGACGGCACGACAAAGCCCGCCGAGTTACCGGTGAAGCCATTGGCGGGGTCGGCCATACGCTGCCAGGAGTAAGCCACATCTTCCGCCGTCAGCGCTTCGCCATCGTGGCAGGTCAGACCCTCATTCAGCGTGAAGGTCCATTCCGTGCCATCTTCCGAAATGGAATAGCTGGTAGCAAAATACGGGTCAATTGAACCGGTAGCTTGCCCCAATTCATACAACTGCCCGAACATGTGTGCCGTGATGTTGAAGTTAGCTACACGCGCGGGATCCAGTGAAACAGGTTCAGCGAAAATACCTACGACCAGTGTATCGTCATCGGCAACAGGGGCTTGGGCACCTGCCGCCATTGGTACGACTGTCAGTGCGGCCAACAGCACCACCAGCGCGATTAGACGGAAAGAATTGCGGGTTGTATGCATGGTCTCATCTCCAAGTCAAGCTAAGCAATAAGAGATACTCTGAGCTGATCGTCGCGTATTTCACATCAAGCACTGCCTCCTTTTATCCTCGCCATACCTCAACCGGTATTTGGAGGGGCGAGCCGGTGGATCGCCTTGAACAACCCAGCCGATCCACCGGGTCACCCCTCCAACATCGGGTTCAATCGCTGTATTTCGCCAGCACCGGGCGCATGCGCTCCACCGCTTCGCGGAGCTGATCCGTGGGCGCGAGCACCGTGATTCGCAAGAAGCCATCCCAGCCCTGACCGAAGCCCGCGCCGGGGAAAATCAGCACATGCGCGTCCTGCAGTACCAGATACGACAGCTCAGTCGCGTGAATTCCGGTCGATGAACTGTTCGGCCAGATGAAGAATCCGCCGCGCGGTTGACCGATATCGAGGCCCATAGCGCTCAACCCGGCTTTCATAATGCTGCGCCGTTCGTCATAGGTGCGATAGAACGCTTGCACCGCGTCGTCCGGACCAGTCGCCGCCGCGAGCGCCGCCCACTGCGACACACTGGCAACAGGCCCCGTGGTCAGCGTTTTAACAGTCGTCATGGCGGCGATGAGATTGGTTGGTGCGGCGACAAAGCCGACACGCCAACCGGTCATGGCGTAGGTTTTGGAGAAACCGTCGAGCGTGATCGTGCGTTCGGCCATGCCCGGCAGCGCGCCAATCGAGACGTGCTTGAACCCCTCAAAGACGAAGCGACCGTAGATCTCGTCGGAGATCACGATGATGTTGTGCTTGATCGCGATTTCCGCGATTCCCTTCGCACTCGCTTCAGTTAAAATGCCGCCCGTCGGGTTGCTCGGCGTGACGATCAGCAGTGCCTTGGTGCGCGGCGTAATGGCCGCCTCCACCGCTTCCGGACGGAGATCGAAGGCGTCTTCCGGGAAAGTCGGCACCATCACCATCTTGCCGCCTGCCCGCAGAATCGAGTCGTCGTACGAGGTATAACGCGGATCGGGTACCAGCACCTCGTCACCGGGGTCGATCAGCGCCTGCATAATCAGGAAGATCCCTTCCTGTCCGCCGGTTGTCACGATGATGTTGTCGCGCTCAACGGGCAGGCCGTTGCGGACGCGCAGGTTGTGGGCGATGGCGGCGCGTAATTCGGACAAACCCGCGACCGGAGTCAGGCCGGTGCGCTGGTCGTGCATCGCCTGTTTCGCCGCTTCGATGATATGGGCCGGGGTATCGAGATCGGGGTCACCGCGACCGAGCGCAATCACATCCGGGTACTGTTTGGACAGCTCCATCATCGCGTAGCGCAGCTTGGTGCCGTCACTGGCCACGGCACGCACCGACTCTGGGATATTGGGGTTCAGGCTCATGATTGTGACCTCAGCAAGTGTAAGGCCGCCCATTGCGAAACGTTGGTGGTGCAGATGGTCATCGCTTGCTTGAAGCCGCGCAGTTCACCGTGTTTCTCGGAGCCGACCATCCAGCCGACGCGCCAACCGGCCATCTCGTCGTCCAGATCATCGATGTGAACTGTGCGCGGGAGCAGGGCGGGACGCGCCGCGGGATGAAGCCCGCTGGCCGACGGTGCGCCGCTGAGATCCCAGACGACCCACCAACCGCCAGCCTCCGCCTGATTTAGCCAAAACTCAACCGCATCCGCCGGGGTGAGATAGAGGAGACTGCCCGCCGGGGCGTGATCGGCGCTGCTGACCAGCACCGCGTCCAGCAGCGCGGCAATCGGCGCGACCTGGTCCGCGTTTCCGGGGCAGATGATCGTCGTTTCCGGTTTCGCCAGAACGTGGAGTGCGCAGAACTGCGCTTCAGTCGAGCCACAAGTGATGGTGACGTCGTTGGGCTTGTAGTTCAAGCCATAGCGTGCGTTGATTCGTTCTGCCACCAGCGCGCGCAGTTCGGGGATGCCGGGACGATCAGCGTAATGGGTCTCACCGCGGTCGAGCGCGTCGGCCGCCGCCTGCACGACCTCGGGAGCAATGTCTGGTTCATCATTCCGCAGCGGTGGCAGCGCTGTGATGCGGGTTAAGCGCGCCGCCAGCGGGCGGGAAAGGGTGTCGAGTGCCATTGATCTACGACCTTTCGAAGGGGAAAGCGATCCCCAAATCGGATGCCAGTTCGCGCAGTCGGTCGTACACCGCCGCGTCCAGCAGCGCCCCGTACTGCCGGAAATGCTGCTCCCGGCGGTATTCCTGCTCACCGGGAACGAGGATTTCTTCGACGCCCGGACGCTTCTTGGCGGATTTACACATCGCGATGAAGGCGTCCATGCGGCGTTTGAACTCCGCGACGGGCATGAACCACGCGATATCCAGCGCGATAAATGTGTGCGATACATCCAACCGCATTGGATCAGAATAAGGGGTCGTGCCGAAACCACCGCCCGCAATAACTCCGGTCAGAACGTCCGTCATGAACGCCAGACCGTAGCCTTTGTACTGCCCGATACCCAGCAGGGCTCCCGTCATCGCCGCCGCCGGGTCATCGGTGTACTCGCCATCGGGTGTCATCGCCCAATCGAGCGGCATCTTCTTGCCTTCGCGCTCAAACCAGCGCATCATGCCTTTGCCCGCAGTCGTCAGCGCGATATCCAGCGAGACGGGAAAGTCACCTCCGGTCGGCGCGCTGATGCCCCACGGGTTGGTGCCGGTTACGCCGGACGCACCACCCCATGGAGCCATCTCGGGGCCAGCATTGGTCAGCGCGATGCCGATACAGTCGGATTCGACGGCGACGCGCGAATGCACAGCCGACGACCCGAAGTGCGTGCTGTTGCGCACCATCACCGTGCCGATCCCACACACTTTCGCCTTCGCAACCGCCAGCATCATCGCCTTTTGGCCGACCACCGAGCCGAGACCGTTATGAGCATCCACCAGCGCCAGCGCGGGCGATTCTTTGACGATCTCGAAGGGCGCGCCGAGCGCATACCCCCCATCCTTGATGCGTTTGGCATAGCCTGTAAGCCGCGCCACCCCCTGACCTTGCCCGGGGTGATAGTGGAGTTCGGCGGTCATCAGACCTTTGGTACACAGGCGCGCTTCTTCGTCTGACATTCCCAGCGTACTTAACACGTCGAGGCAGAATTGTTCCAGCTCATCGACCGGTACAGCGATCCGTGAAATCTCCATCTCAAATCCCCCGGACAGCTTTATACTGCTCAAGTTCTTCGGGCGTATAAACCTGCATCAACTCAATCTCGATGCCGCCCGCGTCTTCCGCGAGGAAAGCGATGAAGCCTTCGGGATGGGGATGTTTGCCGGTCACTTTGCATGAAGAGCACTCCTTCAACGTGGCGCCTGCCGCGTGCGCGGCCTCAAGCGCCTCATCGATGCTCTCCACGGTGTAGCAGATGTGGTGCAGTCCTTCACCGCCGCGTTCTGCAATCCACTTGGCGAAGCGCCCATCCGCATCCATCGATTGATTGAGCTGGTATTCGATATCGCCGACGTTGAAGATGGCGACGCGCACGCGCGCTTTGGTCGCCTCGACGACGCGGGCGTCTTTGCCCACTCCCACAAACTGCTGGTAACGGGTGAGGGTCTTATCGAGGTCAGAGACCGCAAATGCCATATGTTTGATCGTCCGCATGGTGTAGTTTCCCTGTTTCAGCACCGATCCGTGAGCCGCCTCTGCGCACAGGGCAGGGCGGCCGGGATCAGTGGACGGTTAGGACAGAATCAGTTCTTTGATATTCACATTCTCAGACAGTTGTGGGGCAATGCCGCCCGATGCCGACGTCATCAACAGGGTAATGCCGGGGCCATAACCGGCACGCGGGCTGTCGCCCTGAGCGATGACACCGATCCCCACTGCTCCCCGCAAATAACCGTGATTCCAACTGCTGTCATACTCACCCAGCGCCACGACGTCACCGAGCCGCAGCTTGTCGAGTCCCGCTCCGGCGAGCGCCGCTGCATCGGCGGTCTGAATGTGGATCGAGCCGCCTTCGCTGCCCAGACCCGCGCCCGCACCGAGCAGGTGGGGTGGGACAATCCCGACGACGGGCACAGCCAGCTTCCCGTCTCCGGTGGTCGTCAGTTCGAGCGCTTCGATCAATTCGGGCGAGCAGCTTTTCACCTTCACCGCAGGGTGATCGGTGAATTGCAGCCCCACACCCTTCGCGCGAATGACGATTTTGTCGCCGATCGCCATCTTCTCGCGCGTCGCCTGATCAAAGTCGATGATGACGTGTTCCGAGAAGCGTCCGGACTTGCCTGTGACCGTGCCTTTCGCGCCCTTCGCATTGCCTGTCATCACCATCGCCGTATTGCCCACGCACGAGAGGATGTTCAGGCCATTGTTGCTCATGGCGTCCTTGACGCTGACGGACACTCCGGGATGGATACAGTCGGCGAGCCAGCCGTAAGCGGAGTCGCCAACGGAGACGTTATAGACAATGCTGCCCCACGCCGGAAGCAGAAAGGGTACGCCCTCGGACGTAAGCGCGTACGGTGAGGCGGGCAGCCCGGGCATGGCTGGTGCGGCGATTTCACCCATCACCGAGATGCTGATCACTTTGTCGGAATTGGTTCTCACACTCATGAGGCATATGTTCCAATCTTTAAGTAGTTGGCAATATTCGCGGTGGGGTCGATCACCCATTCGATGAGCGGTTCGACGCAGGTCATCAGCGTCAGGATGCCGGGGCCGTGGCCGGTCATGACTGAGTCGCCGTGAATACACAGGGCAATGGTGACCGCGCCGGGGCGATAGCCGCGCCCAAAGCGGTGATCGGCATCGGGGATGACGATCAAATCTCCCAGCTTCATCTGGTCGATACCGAGATCCGCCATCAACGCTCGATCGCCGCTCATCAGGTCTTGATCGACGAAATCGGGGTTGAGTTCGGCGCCGCTGCCCATGATGCGAATGGGCAGTTCCATGGTGACCGGCACGCGAATTTTGCCGCTGCCCGTCTCCTGAATGGGAATGGCGTTGATCAGCTCCGGGCTGCACTTTTTGAGCATGATGCCGGGATAATCGGTGAAGGCTAGCCCACGTCCCTTCGTCCGAATTTGCACAGCATCGCCGATGCACAGCAGTTCACCGACTTCCGGCGCAAAATCGACCAACATGCGGGCGTGTTCGCCGGTGACAATGCCTTCCGCGTCTTTAGCCATCCCGCTCGTGATGACGGCGCGATTGCCGATACAGGTCAGGTAGTGCATGGCGTAGTCTTTGTCCAGTTCGGGGTGAGCCGTGGACGCGCCGGGTTCAAGGTGGTCGGCTGCCCAGCCGAAGGCGGCATCGCCGACCCGTGCGTTATAGATGAAACCAGACATGCCGGGAAGCACGACTGCTTGGCCGTCAGAGTTGGCAATATAGCCGCCACCGGGGCGCATGGTGGGCTGCGTGACGTAGCCAATGACAGCCATTTCAACCAACTGAGCTGCGTTCGTATTGAGCGACATCGATCATTAACCTCCTTTTTGTAATCGAGGATATAAACTTTTCAACTAATACTAGTAATATGAAAGTCGATTGTCGATTGTCGACAGTTAGACTTCCCGAAAAGAACTACGACTACAATTTGCTGGGATCCGTTCATCACTAGAATAAATACAAACCAGAGCTAGTGCAACAGTTTGGCACTATTTGCCTTCGCATTTATGGCGAATAGTGCATAAGATTTGCGCTCTGTGACTGTTCAATCAGGACAATGCACCGCGTTTATCGATTCTCGTTACCGTGAGGAGGAGCATCTTGACTATGCGTGTTGCTGTAATTGGGGCAAGTTTTGCCAAAGACGCGTACCTGCCTGCTTTTGCCCAGGTACCCGATGCTGAAGTTGTCGCCCTGGCGAGTGCTCGTTTAGAGAGCGCACAGGCGGTCGCCGATAAATTCAAGATTCCGCACGCCTACGATGACTGGCGCATGATGCTTGATCAGCATGCGATAGATATTGTGTGCGTGGTCACGCCGCCGGTGTATCACTGCGACATGGCGTTGGAAGCGATCGCGCGGGGCGCGCACGTCATTTGCGAGAAGCCGATGGCCATGAACGCCGATGAGTCGCAGCGGATGTTAGCCAGCGCGGAGGCCCACGGGCGACTGCATATGATGGGGCATGAGTTACGCTTCAACCCCAACCGCCGCAAAATCCGGCAGCTGCTCGCCGATGGCGCGATTGGCGACATTCGCCATATCAATCAGGTCAATATTGGCGGCGGTGGCGACCCGAAATCGCGCGCTGCGTGGCATTGGTGGGGGATGGAAAACATGGGCGGCGGTATCCTCGGGGCGAACGGATCGCACCAGATCGATCTGCTGCGGTTCTGGTTGGGTGATCTGGCCGAGATCAGCGGACATGTGGGGACGCTGGTCAAAAATCGGATCGGTAAAGACACGGGCGAACCCTGGACACCCACGGCGGATGATCAGGTGAACTTCACGGCGCTGACGACGAACGGCGTACTGGCGTCCGTGTTCCTCAGCAGCGCCGCGCGTCACACCTTCGGCAACCATGTGCAGATCTATGGCAGCGAGGGGACGCTCTTTCTCTCCAATGACGATGAGAAACTGCGTCTGGCGCGCCCCGGCGAGGAATTTCAGGATATCAGCGAAAGCGACCCGAACGTCGATCTACCGGGTATTGGCAAAGGGATTTGGAATGTTTCCTTCGTTTCGCTCGTCCGGGAATTCACCGACGCGGTGCGCGCAGGCCGCCCATTGAACTGGGGCGCGACTTTCGCCGACGGCCTGAAGACGCAGCAGGCCATGGACGCGGTGAAACGTTCATGGTCAGAACGGCGCTGGGTACAGCTCTAATTCAGCCGGGCCGTCCTTGAAAATGGATTGACCTGATTTGTGCGCAAGTTAACCGCGTCCGTACAGCCACGGACGCGGTAGTTGCACATTTTCGATGCTTCGGCACAATTCAACATTGTTCTAGCGAACGCGGTAGATGCGAATGGGGAAGCTGTTGGGTTGCAGCGGCGGCGGGTAAACCTCGAACACGAGATCACCCAATGCGGTCAACCGTTCCAGAGTCGCGATCTCATCAGGATAACGCTCGGGTTCCAGCATATAACGCTCATACAACCACTCGGTCACGATGTATTCGACATCGTTGGCCTCCACCTGACTCGTATCTGCCAGGAAAGCATGGTTACCCGCAGGGCGATAAGTTACGCCGGGACCGACATCCGGATCGAACTGTAGAATGTCACCTCCCAGATCGACGTAGAAAAACTCATAGTGGCGTTCGGGAAGCTGCGGTGCGTATAACGCCATCAAGATGCGACTGCCTGCGGGGATATTCTCCAGCATCCATTCCCGGGCGATGGTTCGGGCTCGTGGCCCGTCGACCGCCAGTGCCTGACCCAGCGCCATATAGCTGAGGGGAACGGTGACAAGCAGCACCAAGAGCGACATCACGATAATTCGGCTGCGAGTAGTCAGACGCAGGCGCAACCATGACCACAACCAGGCAGCGCCCGCCGCCGCTAACAACGTCATAAAGGGCAGAATCGGTACGGGCCAGCGTTCTTGGCGCAGGCTCAGAATCGAAATGAACAGCAGGAATGCGATGGGGAAGACCGTTAGTATAAGCTTGCGCCGATCCCGGGAGAACCAGCCCGCCCCGATCCCGAGCACGACCAGTCCGAGTCCGATCAGCGTGAGGTTATCCAGCAGCGGATGGCCGATGTACCACAATAGATTAGGCAAGAAGCCTTCGCCGGTGGCACTCAGATGTTCACCGCGCATTTCGAACGTGACATCCCGCAGCGTTTCCTGAAAATCGAGAAACAGGAAAGGAGAAGTGATGAACGCAGCCAGCACCGTAGCGATGCCGCTCCCCACCAGTTTGCTGTGTTGGCGGATGTTGCGCCATTGGGTGACGGTCAGCCCGTGGGCGACGACAATCGTCAGGGCGAAGACGACCGCGGGGTACTTAGTCATGATGGCCAGCGCGGTGAAAACGCCCGCTAGTAAGTAATCACGCCAGCGCCCTTGATCGAGAATGTTGAGGCAGAACCAGAAGGCCGCCAGCGCAAAGAAGCCCGTCATGACATCTGTGCGAATGAGCTGCGAAATCCAGATATGCAGGGGCGCGACTGCTGTTAACAAGGCGGCCAGCAGCCCAAAGGTGGGGTTGAGGACCCGGCGACCGATCAAATAGACCAGCAAGACCGATGCTGTGCCGAATAGAACGATCTCAAGCCGTCCCGCGAGATAAACAACCGTCGGGTCTTGATACAGTTGATCGGCGAAGGCCTGGGGACTGTCGTAGATGCCCGTCAGATAACCTAGACCAAAGATGCCAGCATACGTCGCCGCCAGCATGTAAATCGTGGTTGAGGCAGGATGCTGGAAATAACCGGGGTTCGGGTCGCGGTTCGCCAACATTTGCAGCGCCGGTTCGACGAAGTCGTTCTCATCCTGATCGTACAGGTAAGGGAAACCAAAATCGATCCCGTACAGTCGCAGCGCCAGCGCCAGCGTAATCACGATAATGACGAGGGAACGATGGAGATTGAGGTGAAGTCGCTGTGGTTTGACGGTTTCGGTTGCACTGGGTAAGCGTGCTGGTCTACTGATCTCCACGAACGTGTTTGCCTCCAAAACTCTCCGGCTCAAGTTCGCTGAGTCTACAAAGAACCCCCTTGCATGTGCCTTAAGCCCATTTGAGAGGGCACTTTCGGGTTCTCAGGCAACCTAACAAGACGGCTTAAGAGCGCGGCTGTCGGCGGCAGACGGCGCTGGCCGCCACCGCCGACAATACGTTGGTTCAGAGTGTCAGGGGCTAGTTCACAGGCGCAGAAGCGCGCGCCCGGCGGCCATCCTCATCACGAGTCGGAACGGTTCACAACTGCGGGAATGGTCGAGAATTCGACTTGCGGGTATTTGTCGATGAAATACTTGATTTCCCATTCGGAAGCAAACAGCACCACCGAACGCTGATATTGATCGTAAGCCCGCAGGTTGGGAAAAGCGCGATACAGCTCCGCCAGTGCCGACTCTGCGCCACTGACCCACCGCGCATGGGGATAACTGAGATGCTCGACGGTAGATTCAACGCCATACTCCGCCTGCAAGCGCGCCACAACCACATCAAATTGGAGTTCACCGACGGCTGCCATGATCGGTTCCCGCCGCATTTGATCGGCAGCATACAGCACCTGAACCACCCCTTCATCCTGAAGCTGCTTCAGGCCTTTGTTGAACTGCTTGTATTTTTCCACGGAAACGTTCCGCAGAATGGCAAAGCGTTCGGGTTGGAAGGGTGGGATGGGCGCATATTCGAACACATCACCCACAACGAGCGTATCGCCAATGGTAAAAATGCCGGGATTGCTCAGACCAATCACATCACCGGGATAGGCGACATCGACGGTTTCGCGATCGCGCGCAAACAGGCGATGCGGTCGGCTCATGCTGATTCGGCGTCCGAGGCGGGGATGGTACACGGGCATATCTTTTACGAACCGCCCGGAACAAATCCGCATAAAGGCCAAAGTATCCCGGTGCTGGGGATCCATATTCGCCTGAATCTTGAAAACAATCCCGCTGAAAGCATCGCTGGTCGGGGCGATGACCCCGCTGCTGCTCATGCGTGGACGCGGTGCTGGCGCGATATCAACGAGCGCCTCAAGGAAAGGTTCGACGCCGAAATTGTTGAGCGCGCTGCCAAAAAAGACGGGTGTCAGCGTGCCCTGGGCGAACTCAGTCCGGTCGAAGGGCGCGCCTGCCCCGGTCAGCAGCTCAACGTCGTCGCGCAGCTGCTGGTATGCGCGTGGCCCCAATGTGTCTTCCAGCACGGGATCATAGAGGTTGGTGACCTGTAACGGCGCGCGCAGCTTGCCATGTGCCGTACGTTGAAACAGCAAAACGCGCTGATTTTGCAGATCATACACGCCCTGAAAATCGCTACCGCTGCCGACCGGCCAGTTCATGGGCGCCACCCGCAGCGACAGTACCTGCTCGATTTCGTCCAACAGTTCGAGCGGTTCCCGACCGGGATGGTCGAGTTTGTTGATGAAGGTGAGGATCGGTAAATTGTGCTGCCGACAGACTTCAAACAAGATCGCGGTGGTCGCACAGGCCAGATTGAGCG
>CALKIA010000062.1 GCA_937988705.1 uncultured Chloroflexota bacterium
CTATGTCGAGCGGTTGAATGCATAAGCGTCGTGTTGAAAAGGTTGTTTTCTGACCATCCCCGAATTCAGGGATGGGAACCAACAGGCCGCGCAAATCCGAGGGAACCGGACGTTGGGCGTCCCTACGGGTCTTTACTCTACCCGGATCAACACCTCGTCGAGCGGCTTTTTGGTGATATTCGGCACTTTGGCATCTGCCGCCGGGTAGCCGACCGGAATCACCACGTAGGCACGTTCGTTGGCAGGACGCCCCAAAATCTCGGATAGGAACATCATCGGATTGGGCGTGTGGGTGAGCGTCGCCAAGCCCGCCGTATGCAGACTCGCCAGCAGCATCCCCACCGCAATCCCCACCGATTCCGTCACATAGTAATGCTTGATCTTCGTGCCGTCGGCGCGCAGCCCGTAGGCCTGCGCAAACACGATGATGAGATACGGCGCGTCTTCGAGGTGCGGCTTATGCCAGTCGGTGTGCAGGTGCGCGAGCGCGTCCAGCCATTCCTGACTCATACGCCGCGTGTAACTTTCGTATTCCTCGGCTTCAGCGGCCTCGCGAATTTTGCGCTTGATCGCCGCATTGCTCACAACGATGAACGTCCATGGCTGCTGATTCGCGCCGCTCGGTGCGGTGGTCGCGGTTGCAATCGCGTTCTCGATCAACTCAAAGGGGACGGGCTCGCAGGAGAAATCGCGCACAGTGCGGCGTGTGCGCATCCGGTCACGCAGCTCACGGGAGCGGGCAAGCTGCTCGTCGGGGTCAAGCCGCTGAAAGTGCAAGGGGCTGAGATCATCTGTCATGGGGAAACCATCCTCACGCTGAGCGCCGTCAGAAGCGCAAAGTGTAGCGAATCTGGGAGCGGTGCTGACACTTATTGCCGGAATTAAGCTGAAGTAGGTTAATGTCAGTTATGGATAAGCCTCATTCGCGGGCACCCCTCACCCAACCAGCAGGGAGATAAACAGGGCTTTTGCTGGCTCCCCTCAACCGAATTCGGGGAAGGGTCAGGGGGTGGGGTGAGAGCAACGTTAGCCCTAACTCACGCTATGAATACGGAGATCGTAGGGACAGCGCAGGCGCTGTCCGTTCGCCGCGGATTAGGCGAGCCTTGTCCCTACAAACACCGTGATCTTTTCGTAAATTGCATCATCGCGTCCGCCACCCGTACCCTAGACCGCCGCCAATCCTCGAATATACGCCTCAACCGCGACCGTAAACGCCACATCGAGATCACCGCCGCGCCGGAACTGCCCATTGAGTTCGAGCAGCACGAAACCATGCACGAGCGCCCATCCGCCGCGCAAGGCGGGCAGCGCCTGGGCCTCCCCAACCACCACGGCGACCGCCGCTTGCAAGGGCAGCGCGAGCGCCTCAGCGAAAGCCGGATCGAGCTGCAAACCGGGGATCGTGTTGGTGAAAACTAAGCCATAGGTGGCGGGATTGGCCAACGCGAAGGCGCGATAGGCGTGCAGCATGGCGCTGATCCGGTCGCGCGCATCGTCCATCTGGGCGATGGCGGCTTGCAGGTGTTCGATGAGGAGCGCACCTGTGCGCTCATTGACCGCCACCAGCAGCGCCGTCTTGTTCTTGAAGTGATGATAGAGCGAGGGCGCGGCAATCCCGAAGGCTGCCGCCAGCGCCGCCAGCGTGAGCCGATCCAGCCCTTCGGCCTCGATCAGCTCACGCGCTTTCTGGGTTAAATCCGCTGCCTGGACCTGAGCCGGATAAGGCATGTTCTCACACTCTCTGCAAATGCGTGGCTTTGAAGTCGGTCGCGTATTTTAGCCCGTAGCCAATGGTGCGATCCATGCCAATGTGCGCGAACCAGATCGCCGCGAGCTGCATCAGCACAGCATGGCCCGCGGTAACGCCGATCAGCAGCAGGAGCGCCGGCGGCAGATAGGTATGCACGCCGTTGTAGATCAGCGCGCCGACGCGCAGGTTGACCAGATAGCCGAGCATCGACAGATCCGGCGCAAACAGGAGCACAGCGAAGATCAGGCCGCTGCCACCCTGCTGCCAGAACAGCAGAATCGCCCCGATGAAGATCGTGAGTCCCTCGAGGCGCAGGAAGAGATTCGGCCCGCTCAACGGCGTGTTTGCTTTGACCGATGGGTTAATGGCTGGTTGATGCATAGTGTGTCCCTTTTCAAAACTAACGTGATTAGGCTTTATAAAACTAATGATATTAGGCTTCACCAATCCAGTCAAGTTACAAAAAATAAACCAAAACCCGCCTATCTCATTCGATGCTATAGTGATAGAAAATATAACGAGGGAAACATGAATCCGTTGGACATTCTTAAATATGGCGAGGCGACATGGCAAGCGTCCCTGGAGCGCATCCCGGCGGCGGCGTGGGAGCAGGCAGGCGTGTGCGGCTGGTGGTCGATCAAGCACATTATCGCGCATCTGGCTTCGTATGAGGTGCTGCTCGAAGAAATTCTGAGCGGCTTCACCGACCGGCCGATCCCCGTGCCGCTGACGACCGAATTGGGGGCAGGCGGCCCGTATGCCTTCAATGATGCGCAAGTGGGGCTGCGCGAAGCGTGGAGCGTGGATGAGGTGGTCCGCGAGTATCAGGCCGCGCATCAGCGGGCGCTGGCCGTCGCGCAGGGGGTCGCGCCGGAGATCTGGTCGCAGGTGGGCACGCTGCCGTGGTATGGAGCGGATTACGCGCTCGACGATTTCATCGTGTACTCGTATTACGGGCACAAACGGGAACACAGCGCGCACGTCGATGTTTTCGCGGATCGGTTGAAAGAAGAAAAGAAGATTTAAAGAAAGAAGCAAAGAATCAACGCAAGGACGCAAAGACGCAAGGACGCGAAGACGCAAAGTAAGGATGGGTAAAGATGCGCTGTTGCGGGTTCGGTTGCCCCTAGCACTTGGCAGGTTTGTCAATCAGAAGCAAAAGGGACGAGAAAAATCTCGTCCCTAACTTTCTTTTTTTCGCTTGCTTCTTCGCGTCTTTGCGCGTTAGCGCCTTAGCGCCTTTGCGTTGAAGTTCTTGCGTCTAATCCACGCCGCGCATACGCGGGTCGAGCGCGTCGCGCAGACCGTCGCCGAGGAAGTTGAACGCGAACATGATCAGGAACAGCGCCACCGCCGGGAAGATCGCCTGTGAGGGATACGACGTGATGTTGCGCGCGCCTTCCGCGATCATGCCACCCCAGCTCGGAGTCGGCGCTTGCACGCCTAAGCCGATGAACGACAGGAACGCCTCAAACGAAATATAGGTCGGGATGGTCAGCGTTTCCGCGACGACGATCGGGCCTAAGATGTTGGGCAGCATATGGCGGAACATGATTCCGCGCGTACCTACGCCCATCGACCGCGCCGCTTCGATGTACTCTTTTTCGCGCACGGACAAAATTTGCCCGCGCACGAGCCGCGCCAGCCCCATCCATGAGGTGAAGCCCACACCGACCGCGATGAACAACATGCCCCCCATTGCGGCATCTAATCGCCCCAGTTCATAGGCGAACGTCCCGGGATCGTTTTGCGCGGTACTCGACCGGAAAAACGCCATCAGCAGGATGATCAGCAGCAGCGTGGGAAACGCATACATGATATCGACGATGCGCATCATGAAATTGTCGGCCCGGCCGCCCAGATACCCGGCGACCAAACCGAAGGGGATGCCGACGAGCATCGCGGACAGCGGGCCGATGAAAGCGACCGCCAGCGAGACGCGCGTGCCGAAGATGATCCGGCTCAGCAGGTCACGCCCCAGCCCATCCGCGCCGATCGGGTAGCTTTCATTGATCGGCACGTAGCCGCCTTCGTCACGCGGACGCATGCTGGGGAACAGCTGCGTCACCCAGCGCGGTGCGGAATTATTGTCGGCCAGCACCTGCTTATCATAGGCTTTGGGCGCCAGCTGGGGCGCGAAGGCCGCCACCAGCACCGACGTGATGATGATGATCAACCCCAGCACCGCCATGCGATTTCGACGTAAGCGCCGCCAGGCATCCATCCACAAGCTTTCCCCTTGCGGGCGGCTGTCCAGTTTGGCCACACCCTGATTTTGTCCCTGTTGTACGACAGCCATCGGACGCCTCTCGAACTAGTAGCGAATGCGCGGGTCAAGCCACGCATACGTAATGTCAACAACCATATTGGCGAGCACCAGAAAACCCGCGTACAGCAAAATCGTGCCCATGATCACCGGATAGTCGCGGTTGGTCACACTGGTGACGAAAAAGCGCCCCATGCCGGGGATGCCGAAAATCGTTTCGGTGACGAATGTCCCGGTCAGCAGCGCAGCGAACAGCGGCCCGAGCACCGTGACCACCGGGATCAGCGAGTTCTTCAACGCGTGGAAGAGCACGACGACGCGTTCGCTCAGCCCTTTGGCGCGAGCGGTGCGGATGTAATCTTCGTTCATGACCTGCAGCAGACTCGCGCGGGTCAAGCGCGCCAGCAGCGCCGACTGGGCGAAACCCAACGCGAAGGCGGGCATTATGACGTTCTCCGGTTTGCCCCACCCGGAGACGGGCAGCACGTGCCACTGGACGCCGAAGAGATATTGCAGCAGCGGCCCCATGATGATCACCGGGATCGAGACGCCGATGATGGCCACGCCCATGCCCGTGTAATCGTAGATGGTGTTGCGATTCAGCGCGGCGATGATGCCCGCCGGAACGCCGATCGCCATCGCCACCATGAGCGCCGCCGTGCCGAGCTGCAGCGAGATCGGCAGGTTTTCCTCAAAAATACTATTGACCGTGCGGCTGCGAATGCGCAGCGACGGCCCGAAGTTCATCCAGCGAAAATCGGTATCGGCTTTGATAAAGTCGAGGCGGATATTGATCAAATAATCGTTGACGGCGGACGGGCGGAAAGTATCGTCGGTGACGCGCGGCACGATAATATCGCCGATCCATTTGGCATACTGTTCGATCAGCGTGCCCGTCAGGTTATATTTTTCCTCTAACGCGCGGAGAATCGTATCGGGAACGCCGCGTTCAGTCGCGAACGGCCCTCCGGGCACCAAGCGCATGAGTCCAAACGTGATCGCCGAGACGACGAACAGCACCAAGATCAACCACAAAAACCGCTGCGCTACAAATTGTGCCATCGTACTAGCCCTTTAATGAAAATGAGAGACATGATCAGCCGTCATATCCCGGTAACCGCTTTCAGCCCGTCTGTACGCGTAGGGGCAAGGCGTGCCTTGCCCCTACGTATACGCGCGAATTGACGAACTGGCTTAGTCCGTCAGATCCCACTTCTCATAGTATTCAGTGGTGATGTTCGAGTAGGTCCGGATGACGTTCGACGCGGTCAGGTCGTTCGTCACATAGTAGTAAATCGGGGCAATCGCCGCATCGGTGTTGACGAGGATATTGTCCGCTTCAGCATAGATCGCGGCACGTTCGGCCGGGTCGGTCAGCAGGAACGCCTGATCGATCAGGGCGTCGAATTCTTCGTTCACCCAGTGCGTGTCGTTTTCTTCGATCAGATCGCTGTGGAACGGCACATCATAATAGAAGTTGTGCGCGTCCGGATAGTCGAAGCACCACGCCGCACGGTAGACGGGGTAGTTGCCGCGCTGATCGAGATACGTGGCGAAGTCTGCCGTCGTGATCTGCGCGTTCACACCGAGGTTTTCCGCCCACATCTGCTGTACGGCCTGCGCCACAGAAGCGTGGAGCGCACTGTCGTTGTGATAGATGCTGATCTGGAACGAGTCGCCCGTGGCGCCTACATCGGCCAGATATTCTTCCCACAGCGCGCGCGCGGCTTCGGGATCGGTCTGGACGCCCAGATCCGGGAACTGTTCGCTGGTCGGCGCAGCCACGAGGCTGGGCAGCGCGAACAAGGCGGCGGGGATTTGGCCTTCACGGGTCACATTATCGACAATCGCCTGACGATCAATCGCCATTGAGAAAGCGCGGCGAGCGCGGGCATCATCAAACGGTGCGACGAGCGTGTTGAAGCCGTAGTAGTAGGTGCAGGTGCCGGGCGCAACGTGCAGCGCGGCGGAAAGCGTCGCATCACTGTTGATGCGGTCAATCGAGGCGGCGGGGGCTTCCGCAACTTGCAGGTTGCCCGCTTCGAACTCGGTCAACTGGACGCCTTCGTCGAGGAAGCGGAACTGCACTTCGTCGAGCGCCGGGGCGGGAATTTCGGGCGTGCCCGCCCAGAAGGGATTCTTGATCATGGTCAGGCTGCCGCCGTCACCACGCACCCATTCTTTGAGCGCGAACGGCCCGTAGGTCACGATGTTTTCGGGGTCAATCCAGAAATCGCCGAATTCTTCGACCACCGACTGCATCTGGGCAATGGCGAACCAGCGCGAGTACAGCAGGGGCGTCGGTGCGGCAATGCGCGGAACGGTGACTTCCAGCGTCCAGTCATCGACGACGCTGATGGCGACGGCGTCGCGCAGTGCTTGCTGTTCTTCGGCGGTCGCTTCACCGGACCGGGCGTATTCGACGCCACCCTGCACCCACGGCGCCCACACCAGTTGATACGGCGCGGCGGTTGCGGGATCGAGCGTGCGCAGCATGCCGTAAGCGAAGTCTTGCGCGGTGACGTACAGCGGCGCGCCACTGTCATCGGTCACCTGTTCGACTGCGCCCGACTCGGCATTGTAACGAACCCAGGAGATGTTCGGCTGGATACTGAAGGTATACACCAGACCATCTTCCGAAACGCTGTAGCTCGCCAGACCATTTTCGACGAGAACGGTTTCTTCATGCAGGTGGAGCAGGCTGGGGAACAGTTCAGAAATGATCTGTACCGAAGGAACGTCTTCCGCCAACGACGGATCCAGCGTGGGGATGTCACTGGGGCCCATCTGGCGCCCGGTCACGAGAATCTTGGGGCCATCTTGCGCTACCACACCACCGACAATCGCCAGAGTGAAGACGACCAGCAGCAGCAGGGCAGTCAAACGAGTAAACTTTTGCATATAGACCTCCTAGAGAATTTTGTGGGAGCGGATCAGCAAATCCGCCAATTCCTAACGCGGTATTAAAATGCTGCTTAGAACTTAACACGAGACAGGATGCGTCGCAAGAGCAGTGAGGCGCGCTTAGGTATTCTACACAGATTTACACAAGACTCGGTTCAGTGGTTCAATCTACGTTAGAATGGAACGCTGTAGGGACGTCCGCCAAGGCGTCCGCCGCATTTAACGGATCCGCAGACGCGCCCGGGCGCGTCCCGACCCAGGACGGACTATCCATGCTCAAAAAACTCTGCCTGATTATCAGTCTCATCACGCTGTTCGCGGTTGGTGGCTTAGCGCAGGGGACGACCGCGCCCGCTTATCTCTGGGTGCGCGGCGACCTCTACCGCCTCGATCCGACGGCACTCACTACCGAACCGCTGACCGCAACGGGCACCGTTTCCAACCCCGTGCTCTCCCCCGAGGGTACACGCATCGCCTACCGGCAGGCGTCGCAGCTTGGGCTGGACGCGCTGGATCGTGTGCAGGCGGAAGGCGAGATCGCAGAGATCGATTTGCCCGCCGACATCATTGTGCTCGATCTGGCGACGGATGAGGCCGCGACGATTGCCACGCAGCCGAGCGATGCTTCGCTGTTTGTGGCGGGCGTGCCCGATAAAGCGATTGTTCGCTCTGCGCCCGCGTGGTCGCCCGATGGCCAGCGCCTCGCGTGGACGGAATTCGACTTCGGCGTGGATGTGCCGCGTCTGATGATTTACGACCTGAGCGCCAGCACGACCAGCGTGCTGCTCCCGGTGATCAACACGCCGATCACGCAGGGACGGTCGCCGGAAATTCGCTGGGGAAACGGTGTGTTCATCATCAACCTGTCCGCGGATGCCGCCGGTGAGCAGAGCTACCTGATGGTGAGCGAAGCGGGCACAATGACCGCTGCGCCACGGATTGCGCCGGTTGTCGATGATTATGTGCTCGATTTTTACGTCGTTGAAGGCGCGCAGCAGACCTACGCGGGGCTGTTTTACGCTTCGGGTCGCTGGACAATCCTCGATACGCAGACGGGCGTCGGCGTGCCGTTCCCCGATGTGCCGCACCTCGTCAGCCGGGCGGCCGCCGACTCGTCGCTGCGGGTGCGCTTCGACATCACGCCGGATATGGGGATGTTCTGGGAAGTGTTGAATTCAACCATGGCGTTCACGGGCGCGCCGTCCCGCGTGACCCTCGCGCCGGATGGGCAGGCGGTCGCTTTCATCGGCTACCCGACCTTCAATGGCGCGGCGATCTGGCAGAACGAAACGATCACCGAGATCCCGAACACGGGCGAAACTGACACAGAATTCGAGGTCGGCGCGGTGCTGTGGGGCGCAAACACGTGGACCATTGATCTGCCGTAAGCAACCACAGGCACCAAGTTGACGACAAACCCTCCCCCGACCCCTCCCCGAATTCAGGGAGCCAGCAAAACCCCGCATTTCTCCCCTCTCCCCGCTTGCGTGGGAGAGGGGTTGGGGGTGAGGGGTAGGTTTTTAATTGTAGGGACGAGGCATGCCCCGTCCGCCTTTGCCAGCATGGCCGTCACCGCATCCCCTAAATAATCCTTTGGCTT
>CALKIA010000063.1 GCA_937988705.1 uncultured Chloroflexota bacterium
ACTTGAAGATGCGCTTCGTCTCCATCGTGTCCCACGAGTTCCGCACACCGCTCGCCACCATTCAGGCCGCTTCTGATGTCCTGCGCTACTATTCCGGCAAGATGACGCCCGAACAGATCGATGTGCGCTTCGACAAGATTCAATCGACAGTTAAGCACATGGTCAGCCTGCTGGAAGACGTTTTGACGCTCGGACAAGTGCAATCCAACCGCTTGACAGCTAACCTCACGACTGTGAACCTCAACGACTTCTGCCAGATCGTTCTAGACGATATCCGCGGCAGCAGCAAATACAGTAAAACTGAGATTCTGTACGCCTGCACCAACCCGGAAATTGAGGTGGAAGCCGACGAACGCCTGCTCCGGCAGGTGATCACGAATCTGGTCAGCAACGCGTGCAAGTACTCTCCGAGTGGCAGTCCAGCGAGCGTACTCATTTCCAAGAGCGGCAACTCCGTGATCATCAATTTCTCAGACAAAGGCATTGGCATTCCAGAAGAAGATCAGGTGCGTCTGTTCGAAGCCTTCTACCGCGCGTCGAACACCGGCGCGATTGCGGGCACAGGGCTTGGCCTCGCCATCACCAAACATGCTGTCGAGCTGCACCGTGGGACAATTGCCGTGAACAGCATTGTCGGCAAAGGCACAACCTTCACTGTAACACTTCCCATTCGTATTCATTAAGGCAAAGTGACATGACACAAATTCTCGTAATCGAAGATGAAGCGCCACTGCGGGCTGAAGTCACCGATATTCTGCATTTCGAGGGTTACGAAGTCTTAGAAGCGGGTGACGGCCGCGCCGGTCTGGAACTCGCGCTGGAACACAACCCCACCGTGATTGTCTGCGACATCTCGATGCCGGAGATGGATGGTTACGCCGTTCTCGACGAACTACGTCGCCACCCGGCCCATGCCCGGACCCCATTTATCTTCCTGACCGCCCGCGCCGACCGCTCTTTCATGCGCCACGGCATGGAGCTCGGCGCGGATGACTACCTGACCAAACCCTTCTCGCGCGGTGAACTGCTGTCAGCAGTGCATGCCCGCCTTGATCGCTCATCGGCGATCAACGCGAGTTTTGCGTCGGACATGGAAGACGCCAAAGCACAGATCACGCGCCTCGTCATGGAAGAATTACAAACACCGTTGGTGCCGATGCGCCTCGTCACGGACATCATTGCGCGACAGGTGGATAAACTCACCCCCGCCATGATGCAAGACCTCGTCGCGGGCATGAGTGCTGGCGTTGACCAACTCTCGCGTGTGGTCGATCAGATGGTATATCTCACCCACCTCGAAACCGGGATCCTCCGCCAGGATGTCATTCTGGAGAGTGGTAAGACCGTCAGCTTGACTCAGACGCTGCGGCGCGCGGCGGAATTAGGATCGACCTTGGCGCAGCGCAGCGATCTACCGGTGCGCGTACGCACTTCTCAGCAGGATGTGCAAATAGTCGCGCATACACAAGCCTTGACCCGCGCACTCGCAGAACTGATCGCCGAAGTGCTCAACACCTCGCTGCCCTCCACAGAAGTGATCGCGACGCTGAATGTGAAACGGAATCGGGCAGTGATTTCAATTTTGCAGGAACGTTCTTTCCAGGGAGCGCAGGAAACAACGTTGGGTACACTCGTAGCGCACGGCATCATCGAAGCGCACGGCGGCAAAGTCGAATACCAGACGATTTCGGATACCGGCACTGATGTAATCGTGAGCCTCCCGCTCGGCACGGGTCAGCTCGGTAAGTGAAGACAGCGCGAGCGCTTCTCCGCTGAGTCAGCATTCATCAAGCCGAGCACGACCGGCCACCTAATCACCCTCAACCCATCGCCCCAATTCCATGGGGCGTTTTGTTTTCACGCAACCGCAGGCGGAATCACTTCGAGCTCTGCGCTATGGGGATCGTAGAGCAGCGACTGGTTGTCCGCAGCCGGTTGTAACCTGCTGCGTCGGGACTTACCCGCTGTAGACCGCCAGGAAATGCACGACATTCCAGTTAAGCGTCGGATACGAGTCCGGAAGTTCGGTGATGCGATAGCCAGCGGCCGCGAGATGGTCCGCGCACAATGCCGCTTTCGCGCGCATCCCCTCTTCCGTCTCATCATCGATCTCGTAGACGATCAGCGGGCGGATCTCGCGCAGAATGCGCTGCATCCCACGCAGCACGGCGAGTTCTGCGCCTTCCACATCGATTTTGATCAGCGACGGCGCGGGGACGTGTTGGTCAAACACCACTTCATCCAGCGACACCTGCTTGACGGTAATGGTCCGCTCCGCATCGGTGATCTGCGCCTGCGTGAGTAAGGTCGCGCCGCCGGGATGCCGCGATAGCAGCAGGTCGACGCGCCCGGAATGGCTGGCTACCGCTTTTTCGACCACCCGCGCGTGCGCGAACCCGTTCAAGGCAAAATTCTCACGAATCAATGCCGCGTTCTGTGGCACAGGTTCGAAGGCGACCACCTTACCGCTTGTTCCGACCAATCGCGCGCCCAGCACGCCGAAAAAGCCGATGTTCGCCCCGACATCGTAGAACACGTCACCCGGCTTCAAATGCTCTTTGAGAGCCTGCTGCACGGGCAGTTCATTGAGGCCGCTCTCGTAATCACCGCTGGCGCGGCGGGTGTTCAGCTTGAGACCAGCGCCGACACCACCCCGAATCACCTGTATACCGTGGCCGCGCACCAGATCGAGCACCCACAGCGGCAGCATCTGCCGAATCGCCCGTTTGATCATGTTTATGCCTTCGCCACAAACTTCTTCAATACGCTGCCGGTATCATCACCCCATTCCCAGTTAACGGTCAAGCCGACGCGGGTGATCGCGAGCGGGGCTTGTTTGGGGTAGACATCCGTCAGCGCGCGATACAGCACCGGCTCGTCGTTCGCCCACACAAGGTACTGCTGGCCGTCGAACGCGACGCGCAGGCGGTAATCCTGCCCCCAGGTTACGTGGCGGTCGAGGTTTGTCCAAATCGCGTCGTAGACTTCCTCATAACCTCTAATTCGGAAGAAAGACGAGATCGATGACGTGGGATGCCACGAATCAAGATACGTGCTGACGATGAGATAATTATCGGCGTCCTGCCAGAACACGACTCCGCAGCGCCCTTTTTGCTCACCTCCAACGGACTGATCCGGCGGTCGAATGACCGCTTCCAGTTCGGCGAAGCCCCGCTCCGCCCAGTCAACCGTGAACAGCGTGCGTCCGGGATTGGGCAGCGTGCTGGTAGCACGGACAAGCGCCGTGCCGTCGCCCAGCAAGTCGATCATGCCGCTGCCCCGGCTGCGCTGCCATACCTGGCCGCCGCTCGTGGTCGGCTTACCGACAAGTTCCCGCGCCACGCCGTCAAATGTCTCCGTGACGATGACGCGCTGTCCGGTGCGACTCCACGATGCGCCGAGATCGAGGGCCGCCGGGATCGACACGGTGCGCGGATGCGCTTCAAAGGCGCGGATCCGGCTGGCACTCGATTGGCTGAGCACGCCAACGCGCACTGCTGAGCCATTGCGCTCATCAGTCACGCGCCGGCCAAAGAGCAGCCGACCGTCGACAAAAGCCGAGATCAGCTGCCCATCATCAAGGATCTGCACAGAGTAACTGCTGCTCGGACGCAGACCACCGTCCATCGTCGCGATCACCTCGTCGCGCCCGCTGTCCGTCAGCACGAGCCGCGTTTGGGTTTCGCTCAGGCGCAGCGACCAGTACGACGCGCCATCGACCGCCCGCCAGACTAGGCCGATCTCTCCCACCTGTTCGGCGCTGGTCTCGATGACCGCATGCAGCAGTCCGGTGGGTTCACGACCGGCGATCAACGCCAGATTATACGCCTCAATACCTGTCGCACCCTGCGCCCCGCGTTCAAACTGCCCGCGAACGAGCGTCCACGGCTGACCTGTTTCGGCGGTGGCCACGGTGAGTGTCCCGGTCCCGATCAACTGATCAGCGCAGTGTGCCGAACCGTACCACGTCGTCCAGTCGGAGACCTGCCCGACCTTCACACCGGACACGCGGGTGTCCGACCGGAAACCGATCTGACCGAGCACGCTCTGCTGAACGCCGGCATACACGGCGGGATCAGTCCGAAAGGCTTCGACCGCCAGCGGCCGCAGTGCCGGGTAGCCCGCCACGCCGAACGCGTTGTCCAATGACGCCGCGTAATACACCGCGCCGTGTTCACGCAGCACAATCACATACTGCGTGGGGATATTCTGATAGCCGCTTACCGCAGGCAGCGGCGCTTGACCGCCATTCGCCCACAATTCGCCGTTGGCCCCGCCGAGCGCGTGCATCACGAACGCGTTGCCCGGCGGGAGCTCCCCCGACTGGGCATGGGCCGCGGTGAACCAACCGACGGCCATATTCTCGTCCAACAGAAGCGCTGTGCCCGCAATGGACCGGAGTTTGCGCCACCAGCGCAGCCACCACCAGAGGCGCGGCACTTGCCCACTAGTCAGCCAGCGCAGCATCCGCGGGATAACTTTCGTCTTCGGTTCGCTGCCACTCAGGCTGCCTTGCGCCCAACGCCACAGGCGGCGCTTGATCGTGTCGGTGAATTCGTCCAACTGGGAGGTGTTGTGGCCGTTGAGCATCGAGACCGCGACCGCCAGCCCATTTTGCCGGGGAAACGGCCCATAGGCGATCCCTGCGCGCCCCCAGCCTGCCTCGATCAGCGGCGGAATGCGCAGCGCGCCGTTGTCGATGCTTAAGCTCTGCTCGGCATCGACACCGAATCGGCGTGATCCATCGGTGCTCTGGCTGCCAATCACCCGACCGGGAGGCACATCGGCCGCGAACCTATCGTTGACCAGGAGCGCGGCTTGGGGATCGGTGTCGTTATTGGGAGGTGTCATTTACCGCGCCTTGCCAGTCGGAAATATTCACGTTCAGAGGTGAGCCGGGCGAGGAACTGCCCGTTCGACATATCGCTGAGAATCGGCCAACCAACATCGGGGATCAACCGTTCCATCTGCGAGCGATGCGCGTTCAACGCCGCCCGTTTTTGCTCCAGCACCGCGCCAATATGCAGCGACCAGCCGAAATCCCGCACCATACGCAGCCCAAACCACGAGATCAGCGAAATCCGGAGGATGCGCAGTTGATTGCGGCGGCTGTTATCCGCGAGGTTCATCCACGGCAGGCTGTACCAGAACCAGATCGGGTATTCGTAGACGGTGACCGAACGCCCATGTTTCTTGAGCGCCGCATAAATGATCTGCGTCGTCGCCTGATGATCGTGTGACCAGATGCGCGGTTCACCGCTGTAGGGGATGAAGACCTGCGCGGGTTCAACGTCGCTCAAGATTTGCGTGACCGCGGTTACTGCGTCGCTGATCTGTTCTTCGAGGCGTGTCTCATTGAAGGACAGTGTGTATACATCGGCTTCATTCAGGCCGAGCACGCGCGCGGCGTCCAAGCCTTCCTGCCGCCGCATCTTCGCCAGTTCTTCCGGCGCGATCAAGTGCGCGTGTGAACGGCTGCCATCGGTCATGAAGACCAGTTTCACCGTGGCGTTGGCGCGCTTCTTCTGGATCATCAAGCCACCGCAGCCGAGCGTTTCGTCGTCAAAGTGCGGCGAAAACACGATCGCCGAGGCGGGCAGTTCGCTGGTGGGAAAGGGCTGTGTCGCCGTATTGAGGCGACTGAGGAAGTAATCGCGCAGACGGACTCGCAGATTCATCGCGCGCGTTCCAGCAGGCGCTCAAAATGCGCATCCAGACTCTGAGCGGTGTGATCCCACGTAAACCCACTGGCAATCCGCTTCCGTGCATTCTCGCTCATGCGGATGCGCAGCGCGTCATCGCTCAACAAGGCGAGCACGGACTCGGCCATCTGGTCAGCGCGTCCCGGCTCAAACAAATAGCCCGTTTCACCGTGGATGACCACCTCGGGAATGCCACCCACCGCCGACGCAACCATCGGCACACCACGGCCCATCGCTTCCAGCACAGGAAACGGAAATGCATCGGACAATGACGCATTGAGCACGATGTCAGCATCTGCGTAGGCCTTGATCACGTCGGCGTGCGGCATCGGCCCCCGGAAGTGGATGTAGGGGCGAAGCTCGTCGGGGATCTGCGCGTTGATGCGATCAAAATAAATGTCATGTCCAGATTTCAGGTCATAGAATTCCAGCAGCTGCTGCACCTTCGGATCATCGCTCAAGGTGACAATAAAATCAGCGGGTGCCGATCCAACCGCCCCGATGAAGACCATTTCGGTATCTGGTCGCTGCTTGTGGATCTGTTTGAAGGCCTCCACCATGATGTGAATGCCTTTTTCCGGCGAAAGTCGACCGACAAATAGCAGTTGTTTGCGGTGGTTCGGGCCGGAAGCGGGCAGCGTCCATGCATCCTCGGGCAAACCTACTCCCGCATGGGCCTGCACGAACCGATCAGCGTATTGGGGAAACCGTTGTGCCGCCCGATTACGAACGTGATCACTAACACCTACCACCAGATCAGTCATCGAGACGGCGCGCTCCACCTGCGGATCATGCAGCTGCGACAACCACTCGCAATGCATGGCTAGTGAAATCTTGCTGTTCGGGTTCTGAGCGCGAATCGCCGGGACGAACTGGTAGAAGTTGTTGATGTGAATCACATCGACCTGCTGCTTGCGCAAATCGCGGGCGATCTGCTGGGCGTACGCCATGAAGAAATAGCGCGACCCCAGAAACGGACGCTGTGGATCGCCGCGCGTGACACTGATTTCAAACAGCTTTTGCAGCGGCAGGTTCACGCGCCGTTCAATCGCCGTGCCGGGGATCGCGCGGAATTCGATATTCTCGTAGTGATCCACTTCGATGCGGGTGCTCAGCTTGCGCCCGGAACAGTACACCAGCACCTGATGATCACGAGCGAGACGTGAGGCGACATTGTAGGTATAGACCTCGGTCGAGGTTTTGATGCCGCCATAATTGGGCGACTTATCCCACGGCTGATTGACGATGGCGATTTTCATGCGGGCTCCCCGGAACGCGACGTTCGACTAACTGGCTAGACGAGCTGAACTTCACACTGGATGCCGCGTTCACTCAACATCTGTTGGATCTCGTTGTGATAAATGGGGTTCATGATCAGCACCAAGTCCGGCTGATAGCCGCGCAAGAAGTCCGGCGGAACAATCTTTTGCCCTGTGCCCGCGACGAACATACCATGCTTGCGCGGGTTGATATCCACCACATAGTCGATTTTCGCCTGTGGGTGCATCGCGTTGACGAAGGTGACACCCTTCGACCCGCTGCCCCACACCACCGTGCGCTGGCCTTCGGCGGCGAGACCGCTCAGCTTTTGGCCCCATTCTTGCTTCTTACGGCGATCATTCTCGGCAAACGCCTCGATCATTGCGTCTAACTGCGCCATGGGCAGCACGGCGTCGAGCGTGGCCTGTTCTCCCGTGCCAACTTGAGTTTCGATGGTCAGGAACTGTCCACCGTAGGTTTCTTGAATCTGGTGGACGAGGTACCCGCCGCGCGCGAACGCCGCAAACAGCGAATTCGCCGTGAAATAGGAGAAGTGCTCGTAGATAATGTCCCAGATGCCCATATCACGCACCGTGTACAGCGCGTTCGGAACTTCAAAGAACACCGTGGTTTGGTCCGGCGTGGCGATGGCGCTAAAGACCGCCCGAATCAGATCGGTCGGCGGCGCAACATGTTCCAGAACATGGCGGCAGGCCACCAGATCGGCATGGTACTCGCTGTATTTTTCCGAGTACAAATCCTGCACAAATTGCACCGACTCCGGCTCAGTTCCGGTCGGTACATAACTTGGATCAAAGCCGAATCCGCGATTCTGGCCGCGTTCGCAAATCTCGGTGAGGAACTCGCCCTTGCCACAGCCAACATCGACGATGGTCTTGTCGTGCAGGTCATGCCGCGCGATGAGATCGTCGATCTGCGCGGTGATATACCGCTGGAAGCTCGGCGAAAAGTGCAGCGAGTTCTCGTAGTTCTGCGCATAGCGCAGCATGTTGGGGTCGAAACGGGCATTGTAGATATGCCCGCACGTCCGGCAGAAGTTGAGCTGAATATCCCCGCGCGCCGCGTTCCGCGCATCCCCGAGTGTCGGGTAGAGCACATTGCACAGGACAGGGACATTCGGCAAGGTGAAGAAGGTGCGGACATCCGCGCCCTGACACACCGGACACTGCGACCAGATCACCTCAGCGGTGCTTTCAGCCATCTAGGACACTTTCGATTGAGAGCAGCTGCGTCGGCACGCCCAGTTCGTCGAGTTTTGCTTGAATTTCAGGAATGTAGATCGGGTTCATCACGATGGCGGTATCCGGGCGGTATTCCCTGAGGAACTCCGGCAAGACGATCTCTTGCCCCGTCCCCGCCATGAACATGCCATTTTTGCGCGGGTTGACATCGACCACATAGCGGATCTCGTCAGTGATGCCGAGACTCGTCAAGAACGCGACGCCCTTCGACCCGCCGCCCCACAATACGATCCGCTGTCCGGCCGCATGCAGCGCCTGAATCGACGCGCGCCATTCGGCACTGCGGGCGGGTACATCCGCGCTGAAGCGTTCCACATCGGCGTGGATACGTGCCAGTGCGGCGGGCGGGATGCTGGGACTGCTCCCCGCTGCCGCCACTTTCGCTTCAATCATCAGATACTGATCGTCGTAGTCGGTATACACGCGCTGCACCGCAAACCCCGCGCGCTCAAAGATAAACTGGAGCGTCTCCGGGGTGAAATAAGAACAGTGTTCGTAGTACACATCCCAGAACGCTTCCGTCTGCAAGACGTAGTTCGCGTTGGGAATCTGGAAATACACGACCGGGTCGGCGGTCGGCGCAATGCAGCGGCGCACCAGCGACACAAATTCGTACGGATCAGGGATGTGCTCCAGCGTCATCTTGCAGCAGATGAAGGCCCCGTCGAACGCCCCGGATTTCTCGGTATAGAAGTCGGCGAAGAACTGCACGCGGTCGCTCTGGCTGGCTTCGTCGCCCCGATACGCGGGGTCGTAGCCTAGGCCTTGATTGTCTCCGAGTTCACACAGTTGGAGAATGAACTCCCCCTGCCCGCAGCCAATTTCCAGCACCCGTTTGCCGCGCAGGTCAAGCCGGTCGATCAAGTCTAGCGCCTGCCCGCGGGCGAACGCGCTGAAGGTCGGCGAGAAGCTCTGCGTCGCTTCGTAGCGTTCGGCGTAGTCGTTCAGTGCCTGATCAAACACCGTGTTGTAGATGAAACCGCAGTCGGCGCACAGGCCGAGCTCGATTTGGCCGTTCGGATAGTTGATCGCTTCTTCGCGGGTTTCCAGCAGCAGCACGCTGTGCGCGGGCACTTTGGCGACGCGGTAGAACGGTGACACCCGGTCGGAACCACAGCTTGGACAAACGGAAACAGTCGGCATCGGGATCAATCTCTACTTAATCGTCGGTGCAGGCAGCGGGATGATGAATTTACCGCCCGCGGTGTGATACGCGGCCTGCTGCGCCATGATTTCTTCGGCGAAGTTCCACGCCAGAATCAGCACATAGTCGGGCTGGTCTTCCAGCAGCTTGCTGACTGGCAGAATCGGGATTTGGGTGCCGGGCATAAAGCGGCCGTGCTTGTGCGGGTTCAGGTCAACAATGTAGTCGAGGTGACGCTTGTCGATGCCCACGTAGGCCAGCATAGTGGTGGCTTTCGCCGCCGCACCATAACCTACGACCTTTTTACCCTGCCCCTTGAGCTCTTCGAGCAGCCCGATCAGGCTGGTCTTCACGGCGTTCACGCGCTCCGCAAACGTGGTGTAAAAGGCGTACGTATCCACACCGTTGGCGCGTTCCGCTTCCAGCAGCTTCGTCACGCCCGGCTGCGGGTTTTCAGTCCGTTCCACGAACAGGCGCAGCGAACCGCCATGAATCGTCGTCTGCACGACGTTGTTCAGGTACAGATTGTGGCGGCGGAACAGGCGATCCAGCGCGGTCACCGAGAAGTAGCACAGATGCTGATGGTAGATCGTGTCGAATTCGCTGTGTTCAATCAGGTCAACCACGTATGGCGCTTCAATCACCGCGACGCCATCATCGGCCAGCAGTAGACGAATGCCTTCGACAAAGCCGTTGAGGTCGGGCACATGTGCGAGCACATTGTTCGCCAAAATCACGTTCGGGCGGATTTTGCGTTCGTTCAGGAGTTGTTCGGCGAGCTGTACCGTGAAGAACGTGTTGAGGGTCGGAATGCCCGCCTCAATTGCCGCTTTCGCGGGGCCAGCCGCCGGATCGACACCCAGCACCGGAATCCCCTGCTCGGCGAACGGCTTGAGCATGTAACCATCATTACTGGCAAGTTCCAGCACCAGATGACTGGCATTCAGGCCGCGATCAACGATGATCTGCTCCGCGCTCCCGCGAAAGTGCTTGAGCAGCGCGGGCGACACCGACGAAAAGTACGGGTAATTCGCGTCAAACAGAATCTCGGGCGCGACGCTCTCTGTGATTTGCACGAGCGAGCAGGCGGGGCAGAAAACCAATTCAAGCGGCGCGGTAATTTCCGGTTCGCTCAATTGGTGCGCGCTCACCAAGCGATCTGCGAGCGGTGTATCCCCAAACGACAGAATGGGCAGGAGCGTAGTACTGCCGCACGAGCGGCAGGCAATGGTTGCTGTCATATTGTAGCCCTTCTAGTCCGTAACCGTGTTCAGCGACGGTGCCAGTTCGCGCCAGCGCAGATCTGTGCCGAGCTTGCCCGCAGCGATCAACTGCTTGATGTGCGCGATCCGCTTGTAGCGTTCGCCTTCAAATTCTTCAACCGTCAAGCTGATGCGCTTGTACGCTTCGTATAACTGTTCCGCGCCCTTGCGCGCCGTCCACTGCGGCTGGAATTCCGGCAGCACCTTGTTGATCAGGCTGCAATCCACACGGTAGCAGCGCTTGTCCGGGCCGCCATCCGGCGCGTATTCGACGGTGCAGCCAGGCACGACCTGCCGCACGATCTCCGCCAGCTCGGAAATGCGATAGTTCTCTTCCGTGCGCCCCACATTGAAGACCCCATTGCGCACCACATCGGCCGGCGCATTGAGCACCGCCATAAATGCACGGGAAATGTCTTCAATATGCACGATCGGCCGCCACGGCGTGCCATCGCTCTTGATATAGATCTGCTTGGTCGTCACCGCATACGCGACGAGATTGTTCAGCACAAGGTCAAAGCGCAGCCGCGGCGAAAAGCCATAGGCCGTTGCGTTGCGCAGGAAGGTCGGCGTGAAATTCGCGTCGGCCATCTGGGACACATCCGCTTCTACATCGACTTTGGACACGCCGTAGGGTGTCACTGGATTCAGACTGGACGTTTCATCCACCGGGGTATCGCCCGCCGCGCCGTAGGTGCTGCACGACGACGAGAAGATGAAGCGCGGCACACCAGCCTGCTTCGCCTTCCGCGCTAAGTCAACGCTCGCGCGGTGGTTGATGATGTCGGTGATCTCCGGCTTGAAATCGCCGAGCGGGTCATTGGAGAGTCCCGCCAGATGGATCACGGCGTCGAAGCCTTCGAGATCTTTCGGCGTTGCGTCGCGAATATCCTTGCGGATCGAGACATGGGTCGGATGGTACTCGCCAAACGTACACGCTTCAAACAGATCGCTGTCCATGCCGACGACTTCGTGTCCAGCAGCTTGCAGCATGGGCACCATCACCGTACCAATGTAACCCTTATCGCCCGTTACGAGGAGTTTCATAGTTTTTCATCCCAGATTTTCCACGGGGCTTCGCCCGTCTGCCATAAGTCTTCGAGGAGTTTTTTGTCGCGCAGCGTATCCATACACTGCCAGAAGCCATAGTGCCGGTACGCCATGAGCTGACCATCTTCCGCCAACCGTTCCAGCGGCGCTTTTTCCCACTGCGTATCGTCACCTTCGATGTAGTCAAAGATCTCGGGTTCGAGCACAAAGAACGCACCGTTGATCCACCCTTCCGCGGTCTGCGGTTTTTCGGTGAACGTGGTGATTTTGTCGCCGTCAAAGCCGAGGTGGCCGAAGCGCGCCGGAGGACGCACGGCGGTCATGGTCGCCAGCTTGCCATGCGCTTTGTGAAAAGCGAGGAGGTCATGCAGATTGACATCCGAAACGCCATCGCCCCAGGTCAGCATGAATGTGCTGTCGCCCATGAACGGCGCTAACCGTTTAATGCGCCCGCCCGTCAGCGTGGCCATCCCGGTATCAACCAGATCCACTTTCCAGTTCGGGCGGTAGCCGCCCTGCATCTGGACGCCGCCCGTGCTCATGTCCACGGTGAGGTTGCTGCTCAATTGGGCGTAATCCAGCATGTACTTCTTGATATACTCGCCTTTGTAACCGAGCGCAATCGCGAACTCGTTAAACCCGTAGCATGAATAGTGCATCATAATGTGCCAGAGGATGGGGATGCCCCCAACTTCGACCATCGGCTTCGGCTTTAACTGCGTTTCTTCAGATAAGCGAGAGCCAACTCCACCAGCGAGAATAGCGACCTTCATTGTTTTGCTCCTTGCTTATAACCCTTTGGCGCCGATTTCTTTTGCCAAGCGTCGATGACGGATCCGCGTCACATCCTCGAACATCTGTCGCCAGCGGTCGAAACGGATGTAATAACTGGAAACGATCCGCACACAAAGAATACGCTCATTGAGGCTCATCTGTGAATTGAGGGCGGCGAGCATGAAACCGCGCAACCGACGCCAGCGATGCTTGAGTCCACCCATCTTGTTGCGGGGGTCAATCCACGCCTCTTGTTCCGCCACATCCGACAGATTCGTCGACTGTTCCGCGTGCCGCCGGTTGAGAAACAGCGGTTCCGGCACCATCGCAATCCGCCCCATCGTCACGATCTGGGCGAGCAGGAGCTTGTCGCCGCCATAGAAGGCTTCCATCAGCCCGGTTCGCTTGAGCGGATCAAGGCGGAACAGGCCGAAAATCTCGTACACCCAGTTGGTATCGCGGATGATAGCCGCAAACCGTTCGTCGGCCCGCGGCGAGCCGAGCTTGCGTTCCGGGCTGTCGTAACCCACGCGCACAATGTGCTGGTGCTCGTCGACAATGTAGCCGCGCCCATCTTCGGGAATGGCAATCGGCGTACTAAACTGATCGATGAGCTGCGTCAGACTGTGCGCCATAACGACGGACGGATCGCTTTCCAGCAGGGGTACACAGCGTTCCAGATACGTCGGTGCGATGGCGTCATCGTGCGCAGCCCACTTAAAATACTTGCCACGAGCGAATCCCACCAGTCGATTGAAGTTCTCGACCGCGCCCTGGTTTTCGGCAGTGCGGAGATAGCGCACCCGCGGGTCGCGCGCCGCATACTCGGCGCAAATCGCGGCGGTGCTGTCCGTCGAGCAGTTATCCGAAATGACAATCTCGAAGTCGGTAAAGGTTTGATCAAGGAGCGAGTCAAGTGCAGCTCGCAGGTAACGTTCCCCGTTGTAGACGGGAACGCCGATACTCACTTTTGGCGAACCCTGACGATAGTCCTGCATAATCCTCATCACTTCCAGACAATCTCAACACTTCTGCCAGCGAACTTGTGCTACTTTATGAAAACTGTAAAATGTCTCGACAATTAGGATGGCGGACATGGAAAACATTCTCTTGATACTAGTCGTTTGGTTTCTTGGCTCAATCCCTGCAAGTTTATTGATCGGCAAGATTTTAGCAGCGTCGAACCGACTGCAAGACGAAGACTCTGGCAATTTACATCAGTCATCTGCAGTTCGCAGTGAGGCAAATGTGTATACACCGGGTGACGCGACGGTCCCGGCAGCTACCTTTCGACGCTAACAGCGACGACGAACCAAGTGATAGTGAGCGTTCAGACCTCGTAGCGCCGTAGTCCGAGTTCCTGCAGCAAAATCAGGAATAGAAAGCTCGGGTTATTGATCAGATAGCGCTTCCAGAGGCGGCGTGGCTCAGTCACTAAACGAAAGAACCATTCGAGCCCGCTCCGCTGCATCCAGGACGGCGCTTGCTTTTTCAATCCAGCGTGAAAGTCAAAGGCTGCTCCCACTCCGATCATAACCGGCGCGTCGAGTCGATGCAGGTGTGCGCTCATCCAGCGTTCTTGTTTCGGCGTGCTTAGTCCGATCCACACGATATCCGGCGCCAGCGAGTTAATCTGCTCCACCACTGCAGCATCTTCCTCAGGCGTAAGCGGTCTGAAGGGCGGCGAATACATCCCCACCACATTCAATCCTGGAAACCGTTCCTGCAATTTCTGAGCCAACTGCTCTGCGACGTTAGGCCCGCCACCGTAGAAGTAGTGACGATACCCCCGTTCCACCGAGACCCGACCAATTTCAAGCATCAAATCAGGCCCGTAGACGCGGGAAACTTGATTTTTCCCGCGCCGGCGGCACATCCACACCAGTGGCATGCCGTCGGGAGTTACGAGCCCGGCATCATTGTGAATCTTGCGTAGGTTGGGGTCGCGCTGCGATTCCATCACCCCATGTACGCCGGTAATCGTTACGTAGTGTTGTTCCCGTTTACTGATCCAATTGTCAATGGTTTGCAGTGCAAGGCTGAGATTGATCGCACTGACTTGGACACCAAGAACATTCACCCGTTCAATCACTGGCGACATGGGCTGCCACAACCTCTCGATGATGTTTCGTCGTCGCTATTTGCCAACCGCCACCGGCGTCGCCAGTGCGGGATTCGCTTCGAGCTTAGCCTTCAGCTGTTGTTCAATCCACGCATACGTCCGACCCAAACCAGATTCCAACGAGATTTCTGGTTCCCACTTGAGGACTTCGCGGAGGCGCGTGTTGTCGGAGTTGCGTCCGCGCACACCCTGCGGGCCGGAAACATGCTTCTTTTCGATCGTGATCCCGGCGATTGCCGCGACGATGTCGGCCAACTCATTGATCGACACCATGCGATCCTGCCCCAGATTGATCGGTTCCGAGTGGTCGGAACGCATCAGTTTGTCGATGCCCACAACGCAGTCATCGACGTGGCAGAAAGAACGCGTCTGTTCGCCATCGCCCCAGATTTCCACGACCGGGTTGCCAGTCAGCTTGGCCATCGCCACCTTGCGGCACATCGCCGCCGGAGCCTTTTCACGGCCACCTTCCCACGTGCCAAACTCGCCGAAGATGTTGTGGAAGCGAACCACACGCATCTCCATGCCATAGTCCAGATGATAGTGATGCGCGAGAACCTCAGTCACCAGCTTTTCCCACCCGTAGGCGTCCTGCGGCTGCGCCGGATACGCGTCTTCCTCTTTCAGAGGGACGACATCGGCGGAGGTCTGCCGATATTCCGGATAAATGCAGGCCGACGAGGTATACAGATACCGTTTGACGCCGTGCAGACGCGCGGCCTCCATGGTGTGAATGTTGATGAGCGCGTTGTTGTGCAGAATCAGCGCGTTATTGAAGGAGATAAAGCCCATGCCGCCCATATCAGCCGCGAGTGCATAAACCTCGTCAATGCCCCCGCGCATTGCCCGGAGCGCATCATCCGAACGGCGGAGATCGAGAATTTCAAACTCGTCAGCTTCGGTCGTGCGATATTCAGGATATTTGAGATCCACACCGCGAACCCAATACCCCTGCTTCTTCAGATGCGCCACGAGATGATGACCAATGAAACCGCCAGCGCCTGTTACGACGACTTTTGTGCTGCTGTGTGACATGTTGCGTATGCCTCGCTAATTAGGTCGAGTACTGCGATGAGTTAGAAGGAACCCTTACCCGTCAGCAGGACGGGAATGGTCATAATCATGATCTTGAGATCGAGCAGGAACGAGTAGTGCCGGATATAGTACAGGTCTTCTTCTGTGCTGAGATGCAGCAGCTTGCTTTCCTTGCGCCCGCGCACCTGCCACCAACCGGTGATGCCCGGGGGCACGGCAAACCGCTGCTTTTGCCACGGTTCATACTGGTTAACCAGCTTCGGCAGTTCCGGCCGCGGGCCAACGAGCGACATGTCGCCGCGCAGCACGTTGATGAGCTGAGGCAGTTCGTCAACGCTGGTTTTACGAATGATGCGCCCCACCCGGGTGACCCGGGGGTCATTCTTGCTCTTGTGCACCGTCTTGCCATCGCTGTTGATCGTGGTGACCGCATCCTGAAGCTGTTCAGCATTCTGCACCATCGAGCGGAACTTGTACATATTGAAGGGATTGCCGCCTTCACCAATGCGCACCTGCTTGAACAGCAGCGGCCCGGGGCTGTCCGACTTGATAGCAATCGCCGTCATCACCAGCACCGGCAGTACCATCAAAATCCCCACGCTGGCGACCACAATATCAAACAGACGCTTCAGCGTACGGTTCGGCAGGCCTATGCCCAGCTTCGGCAGAAGTATGGATAGATTATCCGACTTCGTGTGTGCGGACAATGGGTGAAACAGTTTGAGATCTTCCTGCCCGGGGATAATGTGGATCTGCACGGGCAGAAACTGGAGCATCTCAAATAAACGGATAATAGCCTCGTCCGATGAAGTAGGATGGACGACGACAACAGACTCAATTTCGTTTTCGCGGACAATCGCCGCCAGGTCAGAGCTTGTGGAACCGATAATCGGGTAGCCAGCCACCGTTTCGTCAGGGCGATCATCAATAAAGCCACAAACGAAAAGAGGGTTGTTCACTTGCCGAGCCGCGGTTTCAACATAGTCGATGGTCAGATCGTTCGCACCGATGACGAGGACGCGCTTCCGCTCGTGAACGAGATTAGCGCCCGGGAAAAGGCTGTACAGCAGCATACGCCAGAAGAGCATACCGACAATGCCCAGCATCGTGGTGAAAACGACCGAGACGGCCGCCATCGGGTGGGCGAGAAACGTGCTGGTGACCAGAACCATGATCGTTGCGAGTGCGCCAGCCATGACGACACGCTTCAGTTCATCTGTTAACTCCTGCCCCGAAATTTCGTTGTAGACGGGAACAATGAACAGAGCACCACACCACAGGGCGACGAGGATCTGAACCCCGTACGGGCTTGAGGAAATGGGCGCTGTCGCAGGGAAAACCCGCGTACCGACGGATAAAGCGATGGAGACCCCAATCAGTATCGCGCATAGATCTAAGAACAGCGCGATCAACGAGAAATCAACAATTCGTTGAAGTCGAGTTCTCGCCCACTGAACAGAATCCCGTGACTGCTGCTTATGTGTGGTGGTCACCCCAGGTCGATTTGTGATTTCCATCAAGAAGCTTGCCTCTGCTCAGATAATAGCGAAACCGCGAAATGAAGAAGCCTCGATGGTGAGAATTTGCCAACCAACTTTTTTTGGTTCTGTCAGTGAACCACTTACAGCAAACTTTACACCAACACTTCTATACTCCGATAAGATTGAGTCAAATTGAACATGACTAAAGTACTCCTATTGGACAGTTAAGGGCGATTTTTGAAACTTTTTACATTCTTCATGAGGGAAAATGAATTGTATCCAAGACACTCGGCCGCAGAGTTACGTAATTTAATATATTAAGTAATTAACTGAACATGCCAGCACTTGAGGGAGATCGTGAAGGTGGTAACAAACCTTTACTTAATTTATTTTTGGTATTAGGACTTTTATCCTATTGCCCGAAATATGAGGGAAATCTGAGTGAGCGCTGAAACCGAGTTAGCGCCCTCGCCCCGTGATTATACCGGGTATCTATGGGCACTAACTCATACGATTAGTGAAATTTTCGCGAAATTTGGGTGAAGAACGTAAAGTTTGGAGTTAGTGGTAGTAGCTCGTGGAGGTGCCATCCTGATCAGAGCGAGTGCGATTCAGCACAGCGCCGACCAAATTCACATTAAGCTGCTCCAACTGCTTCTTGGCTTTGAGGGCGAGGTTCCAATGAGTCCGCCCCGCGTTGATGACCAGCATGACCGACGCCGAGGTCGCTACAGCCAGCGCGGCGGCATCGGACACCGCGAGCACAGGCGGCGTATCGATCAAAATGACATCGAATGCATACTTTTCACACACGGAATCGAGCAGCTTCGTCATCCGGTCTGACCCAAAGACTTCAGTGGAGCGCTCGGTCGTATACCCGGCGGTCAATACCCACAGTTTCGGAATTCGCGTCTTCTGGACGAGGTCTTTCACGGGCACATCGATCTGCTGTTTGTCGCGGTTGTTTTCGGAAAACAGCGCAGTTGTGAGCCCGGCTAGGTTCGACACGCCCAGAACTTCGTGCAGCACGGGGCGCCGCAAATCGGCATCAATCAGCAGCACGTCAAGATCGGCCAGCGCCATCGCCGCCGCAAGATTCACGACAGTCACGCTTTTGCCTTCACGCGGACTGGGGCTGGTGACGATACAGATGCTCGGGGATGCCGTGCGCGTACTCGCCAGCAGATTAATTCGCAGGTTGCGGTAGTCTTCTGCCAGCCGAGACTGTGTGTGCGTATCCACTACCAGATACGTCTTCTTATTCTTATTGATCCAGTTCGCGTGTGAAATCCGGCCCAACACGGGGACTTGCAGCACCGTTTCGACCTCTTCGGTGGTGCGCAGCGATGTGTTGGCGTATTCAAAGTAAATGACGGCCGCCGCCGCAAAGATCAAGCCGACGATGGCCCCGGCCGCGCTGATGATTGGGGCCTTGATCCCGGTTGGCTCCGGCACCGCGCGTGCTCGTTCAATAATCTCTAACCGATTAGTTCGATTCGAGAGCTGGAGGTAGGTGTCCGAAAGCTGCGCCAGAATCGTGCGCGAGGTGTTGATCTGCTCCAGCAAGCGGTTGTAATCCTCGGTCAGCTGAAGCGCAGTTTCCGTATCCTCGTCTTCATTTGCTAAATTGACCTGTTCGAGCAGTTGTGTGGCCTCTGTCCGCTGGGATGCGATCTCGCTTTCCAGATTATCGATCTGCCCCTGAATCGCGAGCATCCGCTGGAGTTCCTGACTGGTCAGGTTCGAGGGGCTATCCGCGATCAGCAGTTCCGCGATCTGATTAGCAATCAGCGCGGCCTGCTCTGGATCTTCATACACCACCTTGATGATCAGAATGGGCGTCTCGGAGACCACTGCTGTCGAGACGATGCCGCGCAGTTCGTCCGCCGTCAGGGGGAGCTGCAGCAGTTCGATGGTATGCTGCAGCAACTCGTAAGTGATCAGCTGCGCGTAGGTTTGCGCTAAGCGCGCGCCGGTGTCCAACTGGGCGAGGCTCGTATCGGGCGAGCTGATGGAATTGCCAATGAAGACGCGGACTTCCGACTCATAAGTCGGAGCTTGCCGGGATCGAAACAAGTACCCCGCTGCTCCAGCAATCACGGCTGCAACGATCAGCAACCACGCGTATTTGAGCAGAACGTCAGCGTACCGCTTGTTACTACTGGATATCATGTTATTCCGCAGTCTGAATGTCTATCGGGCAGTATTTCGTGCATCAGCGAACCTAGTCCATTTTCTGTCATACTGCGCTGGACAAGTAGTCACAGAGCTCATTACGCTCGCCTGTAAACCAAATCAGTATAAAACCATCATACCCCGATCCGCAATTCACCACAGAGGTCGATGTTTCTAAATTGTGTAAATAATTCTACAGCGTCGGGTCGTTTTCTGACTTCAGGAGTACTATATTCAACGGTTAGTATTGTTACGTCTAGGTTGATAGAGCTCCGAAAGAGGGGGAATGGCTCACACTCCGAACGCAACCCCGGCAGAGGCAGAGCGCGAACAGGTCAGCACAAGTACCACGTGGTTGCGTCTCAACACGCAGTCGATGCGCTGGCTCGGCAAAATTGGCGGAGCACTCGGTGATCAGGCGGTTTTCTCTGGCAGCAACACGATCATCAATATCGTACTCGCTCGTCATCTCACAGCCGATGAATATGGCGC
>CALKIA010000064.1 GCA_937988705.1 uncultured Chloroflexota bacterium
TATCCCCACACCTGACACATCATGGCGATCAAATTGCGAATATCCGCTTCATCTTCGGCGATTAACCACGTCACGACCACTAACTCCTAGCGTTTAGATACAGGTGTAACCTGCGGCTCTTGTATTATCGGCGCATTTTCTCTCGGTGGATGCCCCCAGTTGTCGGGGGAGGAGAGGACTGCTGGCAGCCGTTTTGGGAGCAGCGTCACACCGCACCTTTACATCACTTACAACATTCACACCTTAAGTATAGCCGAGTAACGTAAAATTGTTTGCTGAATCGTTGAGAAACGGATGATAATGGGAAGAGCATGCGTTATGGTTCCGTTTGAGGAGCGTTATCTTTGTCAAAGTGGATGCTGGTTGAGGATGAGCCCGATATCTACGAACTGCTGATTGCCATGTTCGAGATGTGGGGTATAGAAGGTGTGGCGTTCGTTGATGGTGAAGAAGCGATCGCCTGGGTCGATGACGCCGAGGAAGGGCACGTGATCGGCGAAACGCCCGAGCTGGCGCTGCTGGATATCCGGCTGCCGGGCGCGATCAGCGGACCAATGGTGGGCGAACGCCTGCGCAAAAGCCCCTTGTTCAAGGATATTGGCATTGTGCTCATTACCGCGTATAAGCTGTCGGTCGATGAAGAGAAAGCGGTCATCGCGCAGGCCGGGGCGGACAAGCTGATCTATAAGCCGCTGCCGCGATTCAATGAGCTGAAGAAGCTCATCGAAGAGGTGATTGCGGCGCGCCGTGCGCGGGTGGAAGCTGCCACGCCCATTGAAAAGCCCGAAGATAAGCAGTGACCATGCGGAGCCTTAATCCCAAGCGTTCGCGCACGCGCCGCCAGATTCGCCTGTCGACGATTGCCTTCGTGGTCGCGGCGTTTGGCGTGTTTGCCTGTACGATCAGTCTGATTTTGACGGCGATTCCGCTGGTTAATATTCAGTCGTCCTCGTACAGCCTGTACAGCTTGCTCCTGTATGGCGTGCTCGGATTTGGCACGCTGCTGATCGTCGCGGGGATTGCGCTGGCGTTCCGCGCACTGCTGCTGCGCCCGGAAAACGACCTCGCGCTGGTAGCGGGGCAGTACCTGAGCCAGCAGTTGGACGAACGATATACCCTCATCCGCAACTATAATCGACCGGGTGTGGGCTATATTGATGCGGTGCTGGTCGGGCCGCCGGGGGCGCTGGTCATGCGCATCCTCGACCATCAGGGCGATCTGCTCAACGATGGGTCGGACTGGGTGAAGCGTGGCCGTGGTGGCCGCTTCGAAACGATCAATATCAACCCGACACGACAGGCGCTGGTGGACATCCGCAAGCTGCGGGAATATTTTCAGAAAAATCGTCTTGACGTGCCGGTGTATGGCGTCGTGGTCTTCAATCGCAGTGAGCGCGACCTGCGCCTGAGCGCGCAAGCGCCCACCGTGCCGCCGACGCATCTGCATCGGCTTATGGAAACGCTCAAAACTGATTATTTTGCCAAAGATCGCATTGACGCGGCGCGCGTGCAAGCCGCCGTCACCCTGCTGATGGGCGAATAATGCCAAGCCAGATTATTCTCGCGCGCGCCGGAGCGGGTAAAACCGAATCGGCGCAGCAGCGGCTTATGGAGATCAAACGCGCGCAGCCGCTGGCGAAAATCTGGGTGCTGCTGTCCACCGAGCGCCAGATCAGCGATTTTCGCCGCCGCCTGTCGGGCGTGCTGTTCAATATCGAATTCTTCACCTTCTATCCGCTGTACAATCGCCTGCTGACGCTCAGTGGCTCGCCGCAGCGCTGCCTCGACGATACCGCGCGTTATGGCTTACTGCGTGAAATTCTGCGCGGGCTGCCGCTCAACGTGTACCGTGATATCGCCACCAAGCCCGGTTTCATCCGCATCATTGCTGACTTGATCTACGAACTCAAGCAGAATCTGATCACGCCGCAAGCCTTGGAACTGGCGGCGGCCAACCCCAAAGAACGCGAACTCGCGCTGATCTATGACGCTTATCAGGATGTGCTGCGCGCGCATGACCTGGTGGATCGCGAAGGTGAGGGCTGGCTGGCGCTCGACGTGCTGGCGAACAGGCACACGGTCGCGGCGGACGTCGATCTGCTGATTGTGGACGGTTACGATCAGTTCAACTTTTTGCAGGCGCGCTTGTTGGCCGAACTGGGGAAACGTGTCGGTGAGACGCTCATCACGCTGACGACGGTCGCTGGGCGTGAAGCCACGACGGGTCGCCGTTTTCAGCGCGCGCTGGAGCGCCTGCAAGAGACACACGACGCGACGCGGCTCACCGTCACCGCAGCGCCCGCGCTCGCTCGCCCGGATCAAGCTACAGAGGCGGCACGCGCTTTGCAGCAGCTTGCCGACGAACTACTGCGTCCGAAACCGCGCCCCTACCCGACCGCCACCGCTGCGATCCGCCTGCTAGAAGCCCCTGATCCGGTGGCGGAGGCGGCGCTGGTGCTGCGGCGCGTCAAGCGCCTGCTGCTGGACGGTATAGCCCCCGAACGCATCCTGATCGCCGTGCGCGCTTGGCCAACCTATGCCGATGCCTTCAACACGGCGGCGCGGGCGTATGGTGTGCCGGTCGCCATCAGCTACGGCGAACCGCTGGCGGCCAACCCGGCGATCACCGCGCTCATGAATCTGCTGACACTACCCAAGCTCGATTTCCGGCGGCGCGATTTGCTGGATGCGCTGCGTTCACCGTATTTCCGCGTTCCCGGCCTTGATGCGGAAGCGGTCAACCTGCTGGATCGCGCCGCCAACGAGTTCATGATCTTCGCTGGCCGTGACGAATGGCTGCGTGTAGTCGATTTGCTGGTGCAATCCGCGCCAATGACGGATGAAGACGAGGATGAGGACGCTTCCGCACCTCGCCTCAGTGCGGAGGACGGAGCGGTGCTGCAAGCGGCGTTGGCCGCGGTCTTCGACGCGCTCACCCCGCCGGAGACGAATGATATTCGTGTGTTGGTCGCGTGGCTGGAGGCGCTGATCGGTCAGGATGCGCCTGATCCCGATGACGACCCGGCGGATGCGCCACCCGTCCCTCCCTATACGCTCGATCTCCTGACAGCGATCCGGCACAACCCCGACGATCGCTTTACGGCGCTGGTCGAGCGGGATCTGGCGGCGTTGGGCGCATTCAAAAACATTCTGCGGGCGCAGTTGGCGGCGGCAGCCTTGTTTGGCGCGCTGCAATTGCCGGCGACCGACTATTCGGCGGATGCATTCCTGCGCGACCTTGGCGCGGCGGTGGAGCAGGCGTCGTTCCTGCGCGGCAAAGTTCGCGATGGGCGCGTGCTGATCACGTCGGTGTCGGATGCACGCGGACTGCCCCATGATTACGTGTTCATTCCCGGCTTGGCAGAAGGTGTATTTCCCACGCCGATCTCTGAAGACCCGCTGCTGCTGGACAGCGAACGCCAGCGTCTGAAACTGGACGGCATCGACCTGCCGACCCAGGCCGAACGCGCCGATGATGAAGGCTTGTTCTACGAATTGATCGGTTTGGCGCGGCAGGCGCTCATCCTGTCTCGACCCGCGTATAAGAACGGCGAAGTGTGGGCGGAGAGTCACCTATATCGCGCGGTGCGTGCCGTGTTTCCGCAGGTTGAACCGGAAGTCATGCGGATTGGCGCGGCGCTTCCGGCGGGGGAAGTCGCCACTCGCAGCGAAGCTGCCATCGCCGCGACCGGGTCACCTGCGCTGCGTCAATGGCTGGCACAAGCCGACGCCGATTTCTGGGCACGCATTGAACTCGGTTTGCTCATTGAACGCGGACGACTGGCGCGCGATCCGTATGATCGCTATGGGGGGCGGCTCGCCGACGAAACGCTCATCCGGCGCGTGGCGGATTGGCTCGGCCCCGAGCATACCTGGAGTGCAACCCAGTTAGCCGAATTCGGCGTGTGCAACTTCAAGTTCTTTGCGCGGCGGCTGCTCAACCTTGAACCCTTCGAGACGCCTGAAGAGGGCATGGATGCACGGCAGTTGGGTACGCTCCAGCATGCGATCCTCGAACAGACCTACCGCGAGATTCAAGCGCAGGGGCTGACGATTACGCCCGAGAACACTGACGCCGCGCTCGAGATTTTGCGGACGGTCGCGGCGGTCGTGCTCGCCGATGCCCCGCGCCGCCTGCGCTTCCGCGCCTCGGCGCTGTGGGCGGATGAAAAAGAGATTGTGCTGCGCCGCCTGATCCAGTTGGTCAAGCTCGATTTCGCGGAAGACAGCCCGATTCGCAAGAAATACCCCGGCGCACGCCGTCCCGATCAGTTTGAGCAGCAGTTCGGCTTTCGGGAAGCGGCTTATCTCGATCTCGGCGCGGAACAGATCCGGCTGCGCGGCGTGATCGACCGCATGGATCGCATTGGCGACCGCGTCGTTATCATCGATTACAAGAGCGGCAGCACGAAAATCCCGACCAGCGAAATCGAAAAAGGCCGCAATTTCCAGATGCTGGTCTATCTGGCGGCGGCGCAGTCGCTGATCGGCGTTGAAAACGTCGCGGGCGGCGTCTTTTTGCACATCAGCAACCGCAGCGTGAGCGGCGACATGACGCCCGACGATCCGGCAATCGACGCGGGGAAAGCACACATTCGCCGTTTGCTTACGTCGGGGCGGGCCGGGCGCTTCTATGCCCGCGCGAATGGCATGGACAGTGGTAAATGCACCAGTCATTGCGATTTCGCGCAGTTCTGCCGTGTGAGCGTGACGAATCAGAACAAAGTCGAGGATGCGCGTGAATAGACTTTGCACTGTTTCCGACCCGTCCACTGAGGCACGGCGCACTACGTCCGGGTTTGAATACCCCTCCCCCCCCACCCCTCTCCCACGCAAGCGGGGAGAGGGGAGACCTTGCGCGGGATGTTGGCTCCCCTCCCTGAATTCGGGGAGGGGCTGGGGGTGGGGTCAGTATGAAGCCGACTAGAGCGCAGCACGCCGCCATCCACACTGTCAACCGTAATCTGATCGTCATGGCGGGCGCGGGCAGCGGCAAAACCCGCGTGCTCGTCGAACGCTACCTCAGGCTGCTGCGCGAACATCCAGATTGGTCGCTGAATGCGCTGGTGGCGATCACGTTCACCCAGAAGGCCGCGCAGGAAATGCGCGACCGCGTACGCATGGCGCTGCAAACCGCGCTGAGTCAGGCGGCAGATGAGCGCTCACAGGCGCTGTGGGCGGGGCGCATTGCGGCGATGGACAGCGCGCGCATTGACACGATTCACGCATTGTGTGCGTCGATCTTGCGGGCGAACGCTGCCGAAGCCAAAGTTGATCCCGGCTTCAGCGTGCTGGATGAAATCGAAGCGACGATTTTGCTGGACGACGTGATCGATGGTGTGCTGCGTGATCTGCGCGCTGAAGCGGTGCTGTTTCGCGAATATGAAGCGAGCGCCATCCGCGCGGCGCTGAAACTCTTTGCTAAGCAGGAACCTGCCCCACTGCCCGCCGATTTGCTCGGTGCGTGGCGCTCGGCTTGGCTGAAAAGCGCGGACGGTTTTCTGACGGCGCTGCGGCATGATCCCGAATGGGAATCGGCGCTGCATTATTTACCCGCCGAGGGCTATCCGGTAGGCGATGACAAGCTCATTCCGGCGTGGAAAACTTTCCTGCAAGTTCGCGTCGATCTGCTGGTGGATGACTTCGAGCGGTTCGGTACGGCACTGAGCCAGCTCGCCAATCTCAAAAATGTGCATGTCGGCAAAGCCGATGGTTGGGGTGGCAAAACTGAGCTGGAAGCCGCTCGTGCCGCTCTGAAATGCTGCCGCCAAGCAGGCGAACGCTTTGTGGCCGAGATCGGCGAGCCGCCCGGTGCGTTGGACGAACAAGCGGCGCGTTTCCTGCCGCTGTGGTTCGGGCTGATCGACCGGGTGCGAATGGCGTATCGCGCTGCCAAAGCTGACCGCGCGGTGCTCGACTTTGACGATCTGGAACAAGAGACACGGCGTCTGCTCCAGAACCCGGAGGTGGCGGCGCGCTATCGTGGGGCCGAATTCCAGCATGTGCTGGTTGATGAATTTCAGGATACGAACGCCGCGCAGTGGGAGATTGTCAAGGCCGTTGCCGATCCGGCGATCCCCGGCTGCCTGTTCGTCGTCGGCGACGCCAAGCAGAGCATCTATCAGTTTCGCGGCGCGGATGTGAGCGTGTTCGACGCGGTGCAGGCCGAAATCACGGCAGCTGGCGGCGAAAAGATCGATATGGCGCGCTCGTTCCGCACGCACAAGCCGCTGGTCGAGGCGTTTAACGCGCTGTTCAGCCGCCTGCTGATCCGTGATGAGCAGTCCCCGGTGCGCGCATATCAAATCACGCTGGAGGCGGCTATGGAAGCCGAACGCGCTGACATGCCGTCCGATGCGCCGCCCATCGAACTGCTGCTGCTCGATAAAGCGGCGGAAGTCGACGGCGACAAGCTCGACGCGACTGATCGGCGGGCGTGGGAAGCGCGCGAACTGGCGCGGCGCATCAAGGACATCGTCGAAGTTGAACAACGCATGGTCTTCGACAAGGAGGCGCGCCGCCTGCGCCCCATGCAGTATGGCGATGT
>CALKIA010000065.1 GCA_937988705.1 uncultured Chloroflexota bacterium
GCGCCGGCCACATGTCGTTCAACTGCCAGTAGAGCGCGCCCATCGAGCGCGGCATGTTGCGCCGCCAGCCTTCGACCGCGTATTTCATCGCCATGCCCTGCAAAATCTGGCTCAGCCACAGCGTCCCATCGAATGATGTCGATAGGCGGAACCAGTCGAGCAGGTAGTGAATGATCGTGCTGTTGCCGATGCCGCTCCGCTGGTGATGCTCCATCACATAGCTGGTGATGTTGCGATCTTGCGGCAGCGTATATTCGTAAACGGTCGCGGGTTCGGGGAACGACTGGAAGCCGAATTCGCTCACAAAACGGTCGAAGCGCGTGTGATACCACTCGAATGGCTTCTTGCCGTGCCACACATCCCACAGATGCGTGTCGCCCGAACTCGGGTTCTGGTGATCGTTCCGGTCGCCGATCGGGGTATGCGGGCTGCCCGGCCAGTAGGCGGTTTGCGGCGCGAGTTCCGCGACCAGCTTGGGCAGCAGTTCGTCCCACAGCAGCCCGTAATCCGCCCAGCTCAGCTTGGCCTGCCAGCCGCTGCCGCCCATGCCCTGCTCGATCTCGTTGTTGCCGCAGAACAGCGCCATGCACGGGTGATGTCGCAGGCGCTGGAGATTGTCGGTGGCTTCGGCGCGCACATTCGCCATGAACGCGGCATCGGTCGTCGGGTAGGTGCCGCATGCGAACATGAAATCTTGCCAGATGGCGATCCCGTATTCGTCGCAGAGCGCGTAGAACGCATCATCTTCGTACACGCCGCCGCCCCACACGCGCAGCATATTCATATGAACATCTGCCGCCGCGCTGATCAGCATTTGATAGTGGGCATACTGCGACTCCCACGGATAAGGACTCGCCGGAATCCAGTTCGCGCCTTTGGCAAAGAACGGCACACCATTGCAGGCAAAGTAGAACGACTCACCCCATTCGTCGGGATGCCGTTCCAGTGTGAGCGTGCGCAAGCCGATGCGCCGCGTCCACGTCTCCAGAAAGCTGCCATTCCCACCGAACAAGCCCACTTTGACCTCGTACAGCGGTTGTTCGCCCAGGCCGTTGACCCACCACAAATGCGGATCAGGTATGCGCACAGAAATCGTACCCGCGCCGTCCGTGAGCACAACCGGCATGGTCGCCGTGACCGCCGCGCCTTCTTTCAGCACCTGCACCGCCGCGTGCAGAGGCGCAGTGTCGAACGATACCGCAGCCATCGAGATGTTCAGTGTCACTTCGCCGTTCTCGTGGTGCTGCGTGATCAGCACGTCGGTCAGGCGGGCGGTGTCAAACGCGACCAGTTCGATGGCGCGCCAAATGCCGCTCGTCACCATCTTGGGACCCCAGTCCCAGCCGAAATTGCACGGTTCTTTGCGAATCCACGTGCCGCCATTGATGCGCATCGGTTCGACCCAACCGGGATACTCGCCCTTTTCGGCGTCCATCTGGCAGGCATAGGTCATCGGCGCCGCGAACGCCACTTCGATGCTGTTTTCGCCCGTTTGCAGCGCGCTTTTCACGTCGAATTCCCATGTGCGGAACATGTTATCCGCCTGCCCGACTTCGACGCCGTTCACGCGGAGGGTCGCCAACGTGTCCAACCCATGACAGCGCAGCAGCACGCGGTCATGCGCCAGCAGTTCCGGCGCAACCGTGAACGTGCGCTGGTAGTGCCAGTCTGTCTCGCCGATCCACATCTGTTTCAGTTCGTTGTCGCGGTAAAACGGATCATCCAGTAAGTGGTTCGCCAGCAAGTCCGTGTGAACGCACCCCGGCACAGTCGCCGGAATGGGCGTCGGGTCGCCCTGCTTATAGAGTGTCCACGCGCCGTTTAATGTGATTTGAGCCAAGTTATTCATTCCTCAAATTGACTAGAAAAAACGAAATTGTTGGGACGCCCAACAGGGCATCCGTTTTGCTTATGAAGGCAGCCGCACCTCTAGATCCCCTCTCCCGAGGGCGAGGGACTTCAAAGACATGTCATTGCTCCCCTCTCCGAGCGGAGAGGGGTTGGGGGTGAGGTTATACCAAACCTCACCCCTACCCCCTCTCCTAGAGGAGAGGGGAACGATCTGCTAAATCTGCCTGACACTCTCCCGCGCGATCAACTGTGTCGTCACCGTCGTCGTGATCGCCGCGCGCTCCGGGTCGCTCACGCGGTCACGCAGCAAGCGCAGCGCCATCGTGCCCATCAGCACCTTGTCGACATGGATCGTCGTCAGCGCCGGGGTAACCTCCTGCGCCAAATCAATGTCGTCGAAGCCAATTACCGACAGGTCATCGGGGAGGCGATAGCCGAGATCCCGCGCCGCGTTCAGCACGCCGATGGCGCTGTCGTCGTTGGTCGCGAAGATCGCCGTGACCTGCGGGCAGCGCCGCAGTAGGCGCAGTGCCGCTTCGTAGGCATCGATCCGCTCCAAACGGGCGCTGTCTTCGATATAGGTGTGGGCGATGCCGCGCGCCGTCAGCGCTGCCAGATACCCACGCCGCCGCTCTAACACACTCGGATACGCATCCGGGCTGCTGCCGATCAACCCGATCTGCTGATGGCCGTGATCGAGCAGATACGTGACTGCGCTCACCGCCCCGTTATAGTTATCCATCAGCACGCTGTCGAACGCTTCTTTCGACGTATAGCCGTCCACCAACACGATGTTGCGGCGGATACGGCGGCTGATGTCCGCGACCGATTCTTCGAGAAACGCGCCGACAATGATCACGCCATCGACCAGTTCGTTGAGCAGCATCCCCGGTAGGCTGCGCGCGTGGTTGCGCTCGTCCACCTCGACGTTCGCGTACATCAGGTTGACGTTCTGGCGCTGACATTCGCGCTCCACCCCGGCGATGATATACGAGTAAAACGGGTTGACAATGAGGCGCTCGTTGTTGTGACGGCGGGTGATCAGGCCGATGGTCGTTAGTCCGGACGCGAACGACGCCTCACTGACCAGCCTGGGGCGGTAGCCGAGTTCCGCCGCCGCTTGCAACACCCGTTCGCGGGTATCTGGAGAAACATTCGCTCGATTGTTGAGAACTTGTGAGACCGTACTCAGCGCAACTTCGGCTTTGGCGGCAATGTCGCGCATCGTGGGATTCTTGGGCATTAAGATTGGCCAATCAAACAATATCAAACTTGTTCGAAAACTATTTTTACGATAAAGTTGAAGCAAGAGTTTGTCAAGACTTCATAGAGCAGGATCATACCCATGATTACGCAATCCGCACCCCCTAAAGTTAAGATGGCGGGCAATTCCCTCCCCAATATTCCGTGGGAAGATCGTCCCGCCGATTCTCAGGCTCCGCTGTGGCGCTACAGCGGCAACCCGATCATCCACCGCCATTCCACCCCCACCTCCAACAGTATTTTTAACAGCGCCGCCGTCGCACATCAGGGCAAGTTCGCCGGCGTCTTCCGCGTCGACGACACGCGCCGCATCATGACGCTGCACACCGGGCGCAGCGATGACGGCGTGAACTGGAACATCGAACCCCAGCCCATCGAATGGAAGTTCAACGATCCCGAACTCGCGGAGTTCGCGCACCGCTACGATCCACGCGTCGTGTGGCTCGAAGACCGCTACTACGTGACATGGTGCAACGGCTATCATGGCCCAACCATCGGCATCGGCTATACCTTCGACTTCAACGAGTATCATTTCGTCGAAAATGCGTTCCTGCCGCACAACCGCAACGGCGTGTTGTTCCCGCGCAAAATCAACGGCAAATACATGATGTTGAGCCGTCCGAGCGACACCGGCCACACGCCGTTTGGCGACATCTTCATCAGCCAGAGCCCGGATATGGTGCACTGGGGCAATCACCGCTTCGTCATGAAGCCGAAGCCGTGGCGCTGGGAAAGCACGAAGATCGGCGCTGGCCCAATTCCGATTGAGACGAGCGAAGGCTGGCTGCTCATCTATCACGGCGTGCTGACCTCCTGCAACGGCTTCGTGTACAGCATGGGCGCGGCGCTGCTCGACCTTGACCAGCCGTGGAAGGTGCTGCACCGGGCCGCGCCGTATCTCATGTCACCGCAGATGCAGTACGAATGTGTCGGCGATGTACCGAACGTCGTCTTCCCGTGCGCGTCACTCCACGACCCGGACACGGGGCGCATCGCCATTTACTACGGCGCGGCAGACACGGTTACCGGGCTGGCGTTCACCTATATCGACGAACTGGTCGACTTCATCAAGACCAACTCGGAAGTTTAGCCGAGTCCGTTCACGGCGGGGATGGCCAGCAACAGACCTCCCCGCCCAACTCACTTATCTAGGCAATATCCCCCGCAATTTCCGCCCACGCGCCGATGCGCGCAATCCCTAAGCCGTCGTAGACTTGCTGCGCGGCTTCCGTCGAGGTCAGGCGCGCCAACAGCACGAGCGCCGCGCGATACGCGACCAAGCCGCCGTTCGCCGTGATCACGCGCTGATCGCTGACCACGGGCGCATCGAATACCACGTTGATCTGCGGGAACTGCGCCTGCAAACTCGCCTCCCCACCCCACCACGTCGTCGCCTGCTTACCATCCAGCACCCCGGCACTGCCCAACAGGAACGCGCCCGCACACACGCTGGCGACATACTCTGCTGCTTCCGCGTGTTTCCGAATGAAGGCGTTCAGCGCGGCATGCTGCATCAGCGCGTCCACGTCATTCGCGCCGGGAACGATGAGCACGCTCAGGTCAGGCGCATCGGCCAGCGTACAATCGACCGCTAGCGTGATCCCCTCCGCGGTGCGAATCTGCGCCTGCGGTTCGACGCCGATCAGCAGGACGCGACCGTCTGGCAGCAGGCCGCGCTCAATGGCGCTGGCGAACACCTCCGCCGGGGCGATCACTTCACTGGTGAGCACAGCATCGAACACAATAATGCCAATGGTCTGGGACATGGTTTTCTCCTTCAGCAAATCTGGTTATGCTAATAGGATAGCCGTTCGTCGCGGCCCGGTATTGTAAATATTCGACAGGCTGGATTAAGGGGTATGCATGCTGCTGAGTCCGGAAGAACGCCTCGCCTATTTGAGCTTTCAACGCGTGCCGCCGTCAGCGCAGTTCGCCCCCTACATCGAGTCGTACTGGTATTTGCGCCGCACGTCAGCGGAGAGCAGCGCAACCCAGGAGTTTATGCATCCCGGCGGCGGTTTCGGGCTGGTCTTCAATCTGGGGGGTGGGCTGTCCCTCGATGGCGCGCCGCTCGCCGATCCGGTCTTTCTTGACGGCACCAATACGCGCAGTCGCCAGATGGGCTTTAGCGCCACCGTCGAGGCGTTCGGCATTCGCTTCCGCCCCGGCGGCGCCTATCCGTTACTAACGCTGCCGCTGGCCGAATTGTCCAATCACACCGGCCTGCTCGACGCGCTCACCCCGCGTCCAGTCCTGCGCTTACACGAGCAAATCGGCACAGCGCCGACCATCCCCGCCAAGATCGCCTATCTGGAAGCGTGGCTCAGCGCCCGCCTGCAGCCCACCGTGTCGCCGTTGGTCCTGCACTCGCTGAGTATGATCCGCCAGCAGCAGGGACAAATCGAGATTCCCACACTGGCGGACGCCCTGTATATCAGCCAGCGTCAGCTTGAGCGTCTGTACCAGATCCATGTCGGCATGACGCCCAAGCACTTTGCGCGCCTGCTGCGCGTTGAAGCCGCGCGCACGACGCTAAAACAGCTGCGTAACGTCTCGCTCGCGCAGGTCAGCGCGGCGCTCGACTACTACGATCAAGCCCACTTCACGCACGAATTCAAAGCGATTGTCGGCCTGACACCGGGCAATTACCTGCAAACTCACCCCGGATACGACACGACCAGCGGATCGTCCAGCGCGATGATCACGGGCTCCAAAACGGCGGGGCCGGGCGCGGTGTAGCGCACGCCGGGCGTCGGGTTGTTGCCGGGGCCGCCGGGGTTGTAGAACGGCATGTATTCCCCCGACGCCGGAATCTCCACCGCGGTGATGCTGCGCATCGCCTCTTCATCGCCCGCCAGAATGATGTCAATGTAATTGTCGCGATCTTCCTCGTAGCAGTCGTCATAGGCGATCACCGGATGCCCACTGAACGTGAACGCCAGCCCGCGCCCCAGATCGGCTAAACCAATCACGCGGATTGTGCCGCCGCGCACGGTATAGTTCAGCCCCACTTCCTCAATCATGAGCGGACGCCCGCTCGCCCGCGTCGCCTGAATGCGGAAGTGATCCTCGTAGGCATTCGGTCGCAGCCCGCGCACGCCATCCGGCGAGAAACCGCCGGACGTGAACAGGCGCAGCCGATACTGCGCCTCCGTACCATACAACGTGATCCCGTCATTCGGCATATTCGCGTTGAGGAAGGGCACGCCGCCTTCACCGTCCGCCGCGATGCGATTGAGCTTTGCGCCGACCAGATACGGCCCGGATTCATAGGGCGAGCTGGTCGACTCTTTGAATAGGCCGACCGCGCTTACCAGCCCATCCGGCGTGACCAGCGTGAGCGGTGTCGCATCGGCCACCACCTCGACACGTACGGCGTATTCCGCGCCCGCCTCGCTGCTAACCAGCCGATTGCCAAACTGCCCGAAGAGCACCACCACATGCCGTTCGTTCAGTTCCCAGTTGGGGTAGATGCTGGCCGAATCGGGCACGACAGCTGCGCCCGTATTCAATGTGACCAGAAAATCGGTGTGATTCACGGTGCTTGGCAGCACCGGCATGCTGAATACGACCGGCAACCCGTCGCTGTTGCTTGTCGGTTGGTCGAAAAGATTGGTCAGCCCATCGGCGGGCGCGGATGAAGTCAGCACGCTGCGCGCCGGGTCCGCACCGGACGAACACTCGACCGTATTCCACGCGCCGCCTGCAGCGCGCACTTCCGTCTCGCCGCCATCCACACCGATGATGTTGTCGAAGCCGTAGCCCGCCGACAGAATCTCCGGCTGATCGGACCAGAGGTCGGCGTTCACAATGTTGTCGCGATGCAGCCGCCGGAACAGCAGACTCGTCGCGGTATCCTGCGCGGCCACCACCCCGCCCAGCAGCAAGCTGGCGGCGATCAATCCTCCGAGCCAGCGTCGGGAAATCTTCATGCCTGCTCCTCAATCTGATTGCAATGTGTACTTGAGCCAACAGCCGGATGTTAATCGAAAAGGACAAGGCATGAGCGTGTTAAAAAGGGTTGCAGTTTGACCCCACCCCCGACCCCTCCCCGAATTCGGGGAGGGCAGACAGATTCCCCCGCTCCCCGCTTGCGAGGGAGAGGGGGTGAGGGGGTGAGGGGTTGTGTGTCAGTAATTTCAACAATTCTGAAATACGCTCATGCTTTGTCCTCTGCTTCAAATTGTCGGTCTGTAGCCTAGACGATTGTAACCGCGAATTACGCTTCGCCATCGATCAAGTTGCGTGCCTGAAGCGCCGCCGTCAACTGCTCGTAGCTGATGCCGTACTGCGCGGCGATCTCACGGGCATAGCTGCGTCCCATCGGCGGTGACGGAAGAATCTTGTAGCTGCGTTTGGTCGTCTCACCCTCGCTGATCATCATCGAGACGAGGCTCGCGACCGCACTATCGCCGTGCGTCTCCGCGTTGATATTCGCGCAATCGGCCGCCAAATCGTGCAAATGCGTAGCGAAGATCGCCCGCGTACCGAGCCGGCGCATCACGCGCACAATATCCCGGGCGAGGTACAGACTTTCACCCGCGCTCGTGCTGCTGAACGACTCATTGAGCAGCAGCAGACTATGCCGTGTCGCCAGGGTGAAGATCGCGTTCAGGCGGCGCGCTTCTTCGCCCAACCGCCCGGCCTGCTGGCTGATCTTCTCGGCGACCGCAAAATGCGTGTAGATGCCATCGACCGGGCTGAGGTGGGCGCGCGCCGCCGGTACGTACAGCCCGGCCTGAAACAGCACCTGCGTCAAGCCGACGCCCTGCGAAAACACCGTTTTGCCGCCCTGATTCGGTCCGGTGAGGATGAAAATACGTCCCTCCTCGCCGAACGCCACATCATTGAGCACGATGCGGTCGCGCAGGTCGACGCTGCGGCCTTCGCTGTACAGCAGCGCGAGGTTAAGGTTATAGGTATCGTGCAAGCTTCCGACACGTTCCGTCAGCGGCGCGAGCGTGGGGCGGCAGAACGGCAGTCCGCACGCCTGCAAGCGCTTGATCAGCCGCGCCGCGCCGAGGTAGAACGCCAAATCTTCGCGGATTTGCAGCAGGAAGCCGATCTCGATCTGCATGTATTCGCGCAAACCCTGCACAATCCGTTTGCTGATCTTGTCGAGAATCTGCGAGAGGTCTTTGAGCAGCGGCATAAGCAGCATATTGGCTGCCGCCTTTGCGCGTTCCTCGTCGGGAAAGACGATAGCGTCGAGCGTATGCACTTCCTGCATACCACTCGTGCCATGCAGTGGTGCAACCCCTTCATTCTCCGGCTTATCCTCGCCGCGAAACAGACGGCTCATAAATGACGCCGAACCTTTGTAGCGGAAGTTGTTGATCGCCAAGAGCGTCGCGCCGACCGGGGCGAGATCGCTGTTGAGGTTAACGCCGATAGTCACACTGTGGATGTTCTCGATTTTGGCGAGCATCCCTGGCAGTTCGCGTTTGAGCCGCTGGAACGTCTCGTCGCCTTCGATGCGCCGCGCCAGCGTCCGAATCGCTTGCAGCCCCGGCGAACGCAGATTCCGATCGGCAGCATCGAGCAACCCGCGCAGCGTCCCGATGCAGTCGAGGTAGTTTTGCAGTTCGCCGAGGCGATACACGACCTGATGAATCGACGCATCGGATTTGCGACCGAGTTCCGCATAGCGGTCGAACGTCTCGATCTTGCCGAGCAGGTCTTCCAACCCGTTCGCCAGTGCCGGGCTATGCAGGATGTCATCCAACACCGCCTGACGATACTCGATCACAGCCGGATCGGTCGTCAGGCTGTGCAAAAGTTTGAGGATGCGCGACGTATAGTGCGGATGCAGGCTGAGCGCCTTGGCGATCTCCGCGAGTTCGAGATCTGGTGCGGTGTGCCCCCAGTTACTGGGCGGCAGGTCTTGATCCGGGTTCAGCCACAACAAGCTGATGCGTTGGGCGAAGACATTTTCACGCACACTCATCAAAAACAATCCTTTTACCATCATTTGAGAGCCGAATGGCATCCATTGTACAATCTGCCGGGTACACAGGGGGAATAGCCATGCATGACATTGTGATTCGCGGCGGGACACTGGTTGACGGCAGCGGCGGCGATCCGTTTGTCGGGGATATCGGCATCGACGGACAACACATCGCAGCCATCGGTGCGCCGGGTACGCTCAGTGGCAAAGACGTGATCGACGCGGCCGGGCTGGCGGTTGCGCCCGGTTTCATCAATATGTTGAGCTGGGCCGTCGAATCGTTGATCGAGGATGGCCGCTCGCAAGGCAATTTGCGGCAGGGTGTGACGCTCGAAGTCATGGGCGAAGGCTTCTCAATGGGGCCGCTCAGCGCGTCGATGAAGGCGGCAGGCACGCGCGGCATCCTCGGCAACAACGACATTCAGTACGAGGTTGATTGGACAACGCTCGGCGAGTATCTGGAATCGCTCGTGCGCCGCGGCGTCTCAACCAATGTCGCTTCATTCGTCGGCTCATCGACGCTGCGCATTCACGCGCTCGGCTATGAGGATCGTCCGGCGACACCCGCCGAATTGGAAGACATGCAGGAACTGGCGGCGCAGGCGATGCGCGAAGGCGCGGTCGGCCTGTCTGCCGCGCTGATCTATCCGCCCGCCACCTATGCCAGCACCGAAGAACTGACCGCGATTGCGCAGGTCGTGGCGCAATATGGCGGCCTGTACATCTCGCACCTGCGCAGCGAAGGCGATCATTTCCTCGAAGGGGTCGAAGAACTGCTGACGATTTCCCGCGAAGCGAACATCCGCGCCGAGATCTATCATCTCAAAGCCGCGGGTCGCCATAACTGGCCGAAAATGGCGCAGGTGATCGAGCGTGTGGAGCGGGCACGCAGCGAAGGCATGGCTATCACCGCCGATATGTACCTGTATCCCGCAGGCGGTACGGGCTTAAGCGCGATTATTCCCCCATGGGCGCATGATGGCGGCGACGCGGCGCTGCTGGCACGGCTGCGCGACCCGGAAACGCGGGCGCGCGTCAAGCAGTCGATTCTCGAAGACAAGTCGTGGGAAAATATGTATCTGGAAGCCGACGGGCCGGACAAAATTCTACTGGCAGGCTTCACGACCGAGGCGCTCAAGCCGCTGACCGGGAAGACGCTGGCCGAAGTCGCCGCCCTGCGCGGGACTGATCCGCTGGAAACGGCGTTCGATCTGCTCATTGAAGATGGCGGGCGCATCTTCACCATGTACTTCACCATGTCGGAAGACAACATCCGCGAACAAGTCAAACTGCCGTGGGTGAGCTTCTGCTCAGATGCCGAATCGATGGCACCGGAGGGCGTGTTCCTCAAGTCGAATCCGCATCCCCGCGCCTATGGCAACTTCGCCCGACTGTTGGGGCATTATGTGCGCGATGAAGGTTTGGTCAGCCTGCAGGAGGCTGTGCGCCGCCTGACGAGCTTCCCCGCCGAGGTGCTGCGCATTCAGCAGCGCGGCTCGCTGCAAGTCGGCAACTTTGCCGATATCGCCATCTTCGACCCGGCTACCGTGCGCGACCATGCGACGTTTGCCGCGCCGCACCAGTTCGCCGAAGGCATGGTCCATGTGCTGGTCAACGGCACGCCCGTGATCCGCGACGGCGAACACACCGACGCCAAGCCAGGTCAGGTGGTGCGCGGGCCGGGCTGGATGAAAGATTAACTTCACCCCCTCTCCCACGCAAGCGAGGCGAGGGGGAATCTGTCTCCCCTCCCTGAATTCGGGGAGGGGCCGGGGGTGGGGTCGGAATCTGACCTTTTTCAAAACACTCAAACCTCACCCTGCTGGCTGCGCCAGCCGTCCCGCTTCTAAAGGCGAGGGACAAAACCAGTTTTGCCGTCTCCCCTCTCCTCTAGGAGAAGGGCCGGGGGTGAGGTTCGCTCTACAGAAACTTCGGCAGGTAGAAGCTGAGCAACCCGATTTCGTTTTCAGCGCGGATCGTCGCCACGTCAAGATCGGGCGTCGCGAGGATCACGTCGTACTGCTTGAGTGGTGTCGTCTGTCCGCCATAGCTGACCGTGCCTGCCCCGTCCGTCACATACAGGAATAGGTCTTCCCACGCGCGCGGCTTCTCGACTGTCGTGCCACCGTTCGCGGGGATCAGCGCCGCCGTCAGCCGCGCGTCGACATGCGCATCCATGAGCGCGTCATCGCCGATCAAGCTGTACACGGTCGCGTCGCCGACCGTGCGCGTGGGCAGTTCGCCGCGCTTCAATTGCTGGTAATGCGGCGGCAGCCCGCGATGCTGGCGGTCGGCGATGAACCAGATCTGGATCACGCGCGCGGGCACATCAAACGGATTCAGCTCCTGATGTTCGATGTAGTCGCCGGAGAACATGCGCTGAATATCGCCCGTTTCGAGGATGCCTTTGCCGCCCGTGCTGTCCTCGTGATACACTTGCCCTTCGAGCATCCACGTATAGATCTCTAAGCCACGGTGCGGATGCCATGTGAAGCCATTCTGCGGCGCGATCTGCGTCATATGCGCGGTGAGCATGCCGCTCAACCGCTGGAGGGGACTCCAGCCGCCGACCGCGAAATGCGAGTGCAGCCAATGCACCGGGTGCATGGCCGGGAAGGTGTCGGCGGGAAAATGCTGAAACCGGGCGTCAGTCACAAACCCCGGCTTGATTTCAGTTTCTTGCAGCGCAAAACGCATCATCTACCAGTATCCCATTATCAAACGGACTACAGTCCGATTATAACATAATCCGTCAAGCACTCATCTGTTTGACAGCTAATTCGCTTCGCCCTACGATAGCGGAAATCAACGAGGAGAAATCATGCTGCCATCTCTCGATCACGCGGGCGAAACAATCCGCGCCCTGCACCAGGCCAACCAACTGTTGAGCTATTTGCGCTTCTATCTGCTGCCGCACGATCCCAATTACACTGAATGGGGTACACGGATGGTCGCAGACGGCACGTCGACGGACACGCTCCCCGGCGGCACGCAGGTCTTTCTCGACTTCGCAGCGGCGCGCCTCGTCATCAGTCAGCCGGATGGCAGCGCCGCGGCGATTTCGTTGGAGGGGCACAGCCAGCGCTCGCTGTTCGCGGCGCTCCTCGCCGAGCTGCGCACGAGTGAACTGACGCACGTTCTCGCCGACGACGGCGATCTGGTTGATCAGATGATCGCCGCGCTGGCAGTCAAGAAGCCCTCAATTGCCGAACAGCACGCTGAATTCACCCAGACGACACCGCTGAGCATCGATCTACAGGCCGCACAGGACTACAAAACGGCACTTTACAGCATCTTCACGGGGATCGCGCGCTTCAAGGCGAGCAGGCTCAGCGGCGTGCTGACTCCGGCAGTCGTGTGGGGTGAACACTTCGATCTCGCCTTCCTGTGGTTTGCCCCGCCGGGAAACGCCGCGCATCTCAGCTTTGGTTTTGCGCCCTACAGCGCGGGCATCGACTTTCCGTATCTGTATGCGTATGCCCAGCCCATGAAATCGACGGTCGCGCCCACACTGCCCGCGCCCGCCTATTGGCACACTACAGGCTGGACGGGGATCGTGCTGCCCTACAACGCGATTAATCCGCAGACACAGCCCGAGCAGTACGTCGAGCGCATGTGCGATGCGTTTTATACCGTGCTGCTGCCGCTGCTGCCGTAACCGCAATCACCGTCTCTTCTGTCTCCTCTCCCCGAATTCGGGGAGGGGCCGGGGGTGGGGTTTGCTCTTAGATGATTTACCCAATTCAATTTCGTATGATCTATCTGATTGAAATGATTCCTATTATCCCGTAATCTTATACGCGGACACAAAACTAAGGTCAATCATGCTCGTGCAAAACGTACTCAGCCTGAAAAAAGCGAAAGAAAACCCAACCCAACGACACCGTTAGGGATTTTTCGCTTGATTGAGTACTGAAACAGTCCAATGTCAAATCGAAGCCGCCCAACGGGGCGGCTTTTTTGTTGTGTAGTGCCAGAGGAGAAACACAAATATGTCCCGTACCGCTATCTGCCCTGAATGTGAAGCTGAACTCGCGCTCGCCGCGAACATCATGCAAAACGAACTTATCGCCTGTCCCGACTGCGGCGCGGATCTCGAAGTGCTCAGCCTCGACCCGGTCGAGGTCGCGCTCGCGCCCGAAGTTGAAGAAGACTGGGGCGAATAGTCATGCGGATCGCCGTCCTCGTCACGCACATTCGACCGGAAGAAAAGCTGCTCATCAGCGCGTTTCAGGCGCAGGGCGTCGAACCGGATGTCATCCTCGACCGTGACCTGCACTTCGACATCAACCGCGGCGCGGAGCAGCTGGCGCCCAATGGCGTCGCTTGGAACGAATACGCGCTCGTCATGGAACGCTGCATCAGCACGTCGCGCGGGCTCTATGCCGCCGCCATCCTGAACGCATGGGGCATCCCGACGATCAACCGCTATGCGACCGCGACCGTGTGCGCCGACAAGCTCATGACCAGCCTCGTGCTGGCGCAGGCGGGCGTCCCACAGCCGCAGACGCGCCTGAGCTTCACGCCGGAGACGGCCATCACCAGCATCGAAAGCCTCGGCTACCCCGCCGTGCTCAAGCCCGTGACCGGCTCGTGGGGACGCCTGCTCGCCCGCGTGACCGACCGCTGGAGCGCTGAAGCCATCCTCGAACACCGTGAGACGCTCGGCGACTACCAGCAGCACCTCTACTACGTGCAGGAATACGTGAACAAGCCGGGACGCGACATTCGCGCGTTCGTCGTCGGCAACCGCACCATCTGCGCGATTTACCGCTCGTCGCCGCACTGGATCACCAACACGGCGCGCGGTGGTCAGGCCAGCAACTGCCCGGTCACGCCGGAAATCGACGCCATTTGCCAGCAGGCCGCGGCGGCGGTCGGCGGTGGCGTACTGGCGCTCGACCTGTTCGAAACGCCCGAAGGTGGCCTGCTCGTCAATGAGATCAATCACACGATGGAATTCCGCAACAGCAGCGCTCCCACAGGCGTCGACATTGCCGCCGAAGTCGTGCGTTACGCTCTGGAACAGGCGCAGGCGGTGACGGCATGACGTTACGTGTCGGCATTGTCGGCGGGAGCGGCTACACGGGCGGCGAACTGCTCCGCCTGTTGATCGCCCACCCGAACGCGGAAGTCACCCAGATCACCAGCCGCGAGGGCGCGGGGCAGTACGTCTACACCCGCCATCCGCATCTGCGCGGTGCTTCCAAGCTGACATTCATCCACCCGGACGCGCTCGAAGCCTGCGACCTGCTGTTTCTGGCACTGCCGCACGGCGTCGCCGCCCGCGAAATCGACCGCTACGCGGCGCTCGCCCCGGCGATCATCGACCTATCGGCGGATTTTCGCCTGAACGACCTCGCCGCTTACCAGAAGTGGTACGGCGACGCGCACCCCGCGCCCGCATGGCTGGATCGGTTCGTGTACGGTCTGCCGGAAGTGCGCCGCGACCAACTGCGCGGCGCGCACTACGCCAGCGGCGTCGGCTGCAATGCGACCGCCGTCAATCTGGCGATTCTGCCGCTCGCCCGCGCGGGCCTCATCGAACGCGTGTCGGCGGCTTTGAGCGTCGGCTCGTCGGAAGGCGGTAACCAGCCCAACGACGGCTCGCACCACCCGATTCGCAGCGGCGCGGTGCGCACCTACAAGCCAGCCAATCACCGTCACACCGCCGAGATCAACATGATTTCCGGCGTACGCGTCGACTTCAGCGTGACGGCCATCGAGATGGTGCGCGGCGTGCATGTCGTGGCGCATGTGTACCTGAGTCAGCCCGTCACCGAGAAGGAACTGTGGAAGCTGTACCGCGGCGCGTATCGCGATGAGCCGTTCATCCGCCTCGTCAGCGCGTCGACCGGGCTGCACCGCTATCCCGAACCGCGCATCGTCGCGGGCACGAACTACTGCGATGTCGGTTTCGCGGTGGATGAAGATGATCCGCGGCACATTGTTGTGATCGCGGCGCTGGACAACTTGATGAAGGGTGCGGCCGGATCGGCTGTGCAATGCCTGAACCTGATGCACGGGTTCGATGAACGCGCCGGTCTGACTTTCACAGGAATCTACCCGTAAAACGCGACCCCACCCCCGTCCCCTCCCCGAATTCAGAGAGGGGAGACGGAAAAAACTTTCTCCCCTCTCCCCGCTTGCGTGGGAGAGGGGTTGGGGGTGAGGGGATGCGGCGGTTAAGGAGACACATACCATGAACAATGTACTGGTGGTTAAGGTTGGTGGACAGCGCGGCGTCGATCTCGAACGCTGTGCCGAAGACATCGCCCGCATCGCCCGCACGCGCCCGGTCGTCGTCGTGCACGGCGTCAGCGCCATGATGGATACGCTGTGCGCGGAACGCGGCCTCCCCGTCCGCACGCTGACCTCGCCGAGCGGTCACAGCTCGCGCTACACCGACCCCGCCACCCGCGATGTATTCGTGGAAGCGGCGGAACGCGTCAACGCGCAGTTGGTCAGCCTGCTGCGCCAGCACGGTATCGCCGCACACGGTTTGACCGGAGCGCAGGTGCCGCTGTGGGGCGACCGCAAGGACGCCGTGCGCGCGGTAGTCGATGGCCGCGTGCGCATTGTGCGCGACGACTACAGCGGGTCAATCAACCGCATTGATGCCACCCCGATCCGCCGCGCGCTGCATGCGGGTGAAGTCGCGGTTGTGCCGCCGCTGGCCAACAGCACGGACGGCTTCCTCAACGTGGACGGCGACCGCGCGGGCGCGGCACTGGCGGGTGGCATCAACGCCGCCGAATACCTGATCCTGAGCGGGGTGCGCGGCCTGTACCGCCAGTTTCCCGACGAAACCAGCTTTGTGCCGCAGGTTAGCGGACGTGACCTAGAGTCGGCGCTCGGTTGGGCGGAAGGCCGCATGAAGCGCAAGGTGATCGGCGTGCAGGAAGCGCTGCGGGCGGGTGTCCCTCGCGTGATCATCGGCGATGGCCGCGTGCCGACCCCGATCAGTACGGCGTTGGCTGGCGCGGGCACGGAGTTCCGCCTGTGACGCTCACGCTAACAACGACGCAGATCGAAGATCAGCATACCTCCGGCACGTACAGCAAGCGACCGCTCACACTGGTGCGCGGCGCGGGCTGCACGGTCTGGGATGACGCGGGCAACGCCTACCTCGACGCGACCAGCGGCATGGGCGTCGCCCTGCTCGGTCACGCGCATCCGGCGGTCGTCGCGGCGATCAGCGCGCAAGCG
>CALKIA010000066.1 GCA_937988705.1 uncultured Chloroflexota bacterium
TCTGGATGATCGGCGCGCAGCCCGACGCGCTGCCGACCCAGTTGAGCTACAACGCGGTACTGGCGCTCGATTTGACATGGCAGCCGGACAGCACCGCCATGATCGCCGCCGCACGCGATATGCAGGGGATCGCGGAGAATCGCTTATGGCGGATTCCGCTTGTGGGGAATGCCGACTCGGATGCGGCGCAGGTCGCGGTCGATGCGGCGCTGGCGTATCTCGACTACCCACGTTACAGCGCCAATTGGCTGGCGTTTCGCAGCGAATATCTGCTGCAACTGCTCGATACGAGCGATGGCTCGTGGCGCACGCTCGACAATGCCGCCAATACGCCGCCTGTGTGGAGTCCAGCGGGTTTTACGGGAGAGGCCAACTGTCCTGCGTGAGTCGTTTAGCCGCGCTTCCGGTATTCGCGCTCGTCAAACCCGATCTCATCGTCAAACTCGCCATCGTCGGTGAGCGACAGACGTTCGCCGCGCTTGGGTTTTTCGGCGAGGGCGCGGTAGTAGGCGTTCCGTTCCAGTTCCAGTTCACGGCGGACAGCGTGCTCGATCCATTCTCGATACGCGAACAGTGCCGCATGGACGATCACCGCCAGCAGCCACACGATGCCGATCACGGGAACAATGCCGATATAATCAAGACGCCCGATTATGACGATCCCCCCGTAGCTGAGCCACAATCCGGCGTTGATCATGAGCAGCACGCGCCGCTGAATCCGTCGCTTGACGCGCTGCTCAATTTGTTGTTCACGCTCTTGACTGATTTCCATCAGCGCGGTCTCCGGTACTCACGCTCATCAAACTCCATCCCCTCGTCGTTGAGCGACAGTTGGTGCTCGCGCTTCGGCTTTTCGTCAGCTTCATCAGTGAGCACCGTCGCCGCGACGGCGCGATAGTAAGCATTCCGCTCTTGTTCCAGCGCACCGCGCACGGCCCGTTCCAGCCATTCGGTGTAGATGAACCAGATCGTGTGGACGAAAACCGCGACCATCCACGCCATCCCCAACTGGCGGAAGCTCTGGGCGATATCCCCACGCGTGCCCAGTATTGACAGGTAGGTGATGAACAGGGCGAAATCCAGCATTAGCAGCAGACGCCGCTGCCAGCGCCGCTGCACCCGGCGTTCTAGGGCTAGTTCCCGTTCGTGATCGAGTTCCATCAGCGGCGCTTCCGGTACTCACGCTCGTCATAGTCGAGAGCGTCTTCAAATTCACCATCGTCGTTGAGCGACAAGCGTTGATCGCGCTTGGGTTTTTCCTGTCGAATTTCGGATAAGACCGTCTCCGCGATGACGCGATAGTAGGCGTTGCGCTCCTGTTCCAGAGCCTTGCGCACGGCACGTTCGGCCCATTCCCAGTATACGACGAGGACGCTGTGCGCCATGAAACCCATGAACCACAGGACGCCGACGACGGGGAAAAAGTCGCTGATATAGTATCGACCGCTGATCGTTGCCCCGTAGACAAAGAACAGCGCGAAATCGAGTACCAGCAGCATGCGCCGCTGAATGCGCCGCTTGACACGCTTTTCGATTTCCGCTTCCCGTTCGCGATTAAACTCTGTCATGCTCACCCCCGTTGCCTGCTATCGATTATACGTGCTGATCGCGGGCTGCGTTGCAGGGTGTCTCGGAACTGTTACCCCGCTGGTTTGAGTCCGGTCTCTTGCTTTTTTACCCAAAATCTTGCAAGCTCGTTCAAATTTCTTACCAAGCATCCAAGGTCAGTGTCTATGCCTACCATTCGACTCCTTACGGAAGTACCGGGACCCAAAAGCCGCGAGATGGCGGCACGGCGTGAAGCGGCGACCCCGCGTGGCGCGGCGAAAGTCTCGGCGATTACAATTGAGCGCGCCGAGGGGGCTGTCCTCACCGATGCGGACGGCAACACCCTGCTCGATTTCGCAGGCGGGATCGGCGTGCTCGCGGTCGGTCACTGCCCGCCCAACGTCGTCGCGGCGATCAAAGAGCAGGCGGACAAGCTGATCCACTTCTGCGCGATTATGGGCACCTACGAACCTTATGTGCAGGTCGCGGAGATGCTGAACGCCGTCACGCCGGGGAACTTCCCCAAGAAGACCATTCTCCTCAACAGCGGCGCCGAGGCGCTGGAAACGGCGATCAAGGTGGCGCGCAGTTATACCAATCGCCCCGCCGTGATCGTTTTCGAGGGCGCGTATCATGGACGTACTAACCTCACGCTGGCGATGACGAGCAAGTATGGCCTGTTCAAAAAGGGCTTCGGCCCGTTCGCACCGGAAATTTACCGTCTGCCGTTCCCTAACCTGTACCGTCGTCCCGCAGGCTTGAGCGAAGATGCGTTCATCGAAGATGCGATCCAGCGGCTGGAAAATGCCCTGATCGCGCAGGTCGATCCGAGCGCGGTCGCGGCCATCGTCATCGAAACCGTGCAGGGCGAAGGCGGTTTTATCCCCACGCCGCCGCGCTTCTTACAGCGCATCCGCGAACTGTGCGACCAACACGGGATCGTCATGGTGGCGGATGAAGTGCAGTGCGGTTTCGGACGCACCGGGCGCATGTTCGCTGTCGAACATTACGGCATCATCCCCGATCTAATCTGCACGGCCAAGTCGCTCGCCGCGGGCATGCCGCTCGCCGCTGTCACCGGACGCGCCGACATCATGGATGCGCCGCATATTGGCGGGTTGGGCGGGACGTACAGCGGCAACCCGCTGGCGTGTGTCGCCGCCATCGAAGCGATCAAGATGATCAATGCGCCCGATTTTCTCGAACGCGCGACGCAGATTGGCCTGCGGATGCGTGAACAGCTGCTGCGGATGCAGGCCGAACTGCCCATCATTGGCGATGTGCGCGGCTTGGGGCCGATGCTGCTGATCGAATTCGTCAAAGACCGGGCGACCAAAGAACCCGCTACCACCGAAACGCCGCTGATCGTCAACGAGGTGCTCAAGCGGGGGGTGGTCACGATCCGCGCGGGGCTCTACAGCAACTGTCTGCGCTTCCTGCCGCCGCTCAATCTCAGCGATGACCAGCTAGACGAAGGTCTGAACGTCGTCGCCGAGGCGATCCGCGCCGTCGTCAGCCAGCCCGTCGCATAGGTTCACCGCTGCCTGAACCCCGTCGGGGCGTACAACGTGACGCCTTGACGGGGCTCTCATTTTCGCAAGAGAGCCGAGCGCAAATGCTCGTCCTGACATTAATTGCTCTCGAATCGAACTCGGTGTAGACTGATCAAGTATCAGTGTAGATAGAGAGCTAACCGTCGTGGCCGATAAAGTCGTCCTCAGCGCCAGTCCTGCGAATATACACGAATGCATTGAACTCGCTCTCGAGCATGACTTGGGCATTGAAGTGATGGCGTTCGCGTTTCCCGCCGCGCTGGATGGAGACTGGCGGACGCTGACCAATCAATACCGCGGTTGGCTGAGCCCGATCACCGGGGCGATCACGCTGCATGGCCCCTTCATGGACATGGCACCGGGCAGCCCCGACAAGCAAATCATCGAGGCGACGCTGGCGCGTTTCAAGCACTCACTGCAAATCGCCCACGATCTCGAAGCTGAAAAAATCGTCTTTCACGCGAATTTCCTGTCGCAAGTTCACTCAGAGGATTACCGCCTCGGCTGGACGAAGCGCAACATCGACTTCTGGGGGCCGCTGGCCTCCTATGCCGCGCTGCTCGGCGTCACCATCGTCATCGAGAACATGTGGGAATCTGACCCGTATCTGATCGCGGATGTGCTCAAGGCCATCGAGCACCCGCGGCTGCGCGCCTGCCTCGACGTCGGTCACGCCCATTTGTATTCGCGGGTTCCGTTTGAAACGTGGGTGCGCGTCACCGCGCCGTATCTGGTGCATACGCATCTCAACAACAACGACGGAGAAGACGATGTGCACCGGGGCTTTGCCGATGGCGTCATGGATTACGGGCGCATCCTCCCACTGCTGCGCTCCGTACCGGAACCCGCCACGTGGGTGCTGGAGATGGATCGCGTTATGGACATGCGCGCCAGCCTCAGCCAGTTGAATCTGGGCGTTTCGCAAACCAAATAAACGGATCGTGTCTACAAGCCCCGCTCACACAGAGCGGGGCTTTTTTATTTGCCTCGATTGACATCAGTCAAGTGGCCAATGAGAAAAATCACTCTGAAAGCCATGCCCCACCTCTCGACTAAACATTTAGAATTAGATTACGCTCACATAGTGTGAGCCGACGTAGGGAGGTATTGGTATGCGTAGACGTTCTGTTTGGATTTTAGCAGTACTGCTGGTCTGTGCGCTGGCCGCGCCTTTGAGCGCGCAGGAAGTTACCCAGACGCCGGAGGGATCGATGAGCGGCGACATGGGCAGCACTCCCATGCTGTCCGATGTGACCCGCGTGCAAATTGGACACTTCGCCCCGGACGCGCCCCCGGTTGTCGTGTATGTCAACGGCCAGCCGACGATGGAAGCGCTCAGTTATCCGGCACTTACCGGGTGGATTGAGATGCCCTCCACGTCGATCAACCTGATGCTGGTGCCAGAAGGCGCAGCGGAAGATCAGGCGGTGCTCGGCCCGGTGACCATCAGCAACACCATGGGCGGCTGGATGACCCTCATCGTGGCGGGATCGGCAGCGAATGGCACACTCGGCCTGTACGCGCTCAATCAGCCGACGGGCGGACTCGCGCCAAATTGCGCTCGCGTCGTCGTGTTCCATGGCATTGAAAACGGCCCCGGCGTTGATTTGCAGGGTGCGGATGGCGTGTCGCTGGGCGCGAACCTGATGTTCCCCGGCAGCATGACCGGTGCCATGGCCACCCAGTCAGCCGATGCGACAGGCTCGATGGTGAATAACCTGTGCTCGATGGCGGTTGGTGGCGACATGACCGCGACGCAGGAAGCGGGCATGAGCGATATGGGGATGTCGGGCACAATGCGCGACTATGGGCAGGGTGAATCGCTGTCCTGCTCGCTCATCGCTTCGATGAACATGAGCGGCGACACGCTGGCGACGCAGGATGCCAGCCTGACGAGCACGCAAGAGGCCGGAGTGGCCGACAGCCCGGTCGGTGGAGATGCAGGCGCCATGATGGGCACTTACGATAACTGCGCTTACGTCTTCGATGTCCCGGCGGGCGCGGGCACGTTCGGCGCGTACACGGGCGGCAGCTTGCTCGCCGATTTCGCGACCACCGAGTTCACGGCCAACACCTATACGTTTGCCGCGTTGATCGGGACGGCGGACGCGCCGCAGGTGTTCACCTTCACGCTGCCCGGCGCGGATGTCGATGCCATGCTGGCCAGCGAACAGGAACGCATGGGGCAGACCGGCGGCACAATGCCAGCGACGGAAGAAGCTACTCAAGAAGCGGGTGGTTCCGGCTGATTCAGCCGTTAACAACCAGTGGCAAACCACTCCTCAGGTGGGTATGGGCGCAGCATGCTGTGCCCATACGCCTTTACCCGGCTGGTCGCCACTCGGGCGCGGCATCGACCGCCCGATCGAAGGTGAGGCGCCGCAGCGCGTTTTCCCCATTCACGCCGATCACATAGAGCTCCGACATGCCCTCGCGGTACGAGACAAAGGCCAACTGCTGACCATCGGGGGACCACACCGGCGCATCCGAATATTCGCGCCCGATGGAGATGAGCAGACGTTCGTGGCGGCGGCTGCGGTCGCTGATCCAGATGCCCCAACTGCCCGCCCGATGCGTCAGAAAGGCGATCTGACTGCCATCCGGTGAATACACGCGGCTGATCCCGCCCGGTTCTTGCGCGAGATCGATCACCACGCCGATCGGCGGCAATCCCGCACCTGCGACCTGTTCCCAATGCGAGCCATCGATGTTCACCGCGTAGATCACGCCCGGCCCTTCATGCTGGGCGAAGAATACCACGCGCTGACCATCGGCGGACCACGCCGGATTGGTGTACACCCCATCGTTAGGGGTGAGACGGCGCACATTGTGCCCGTTGCGATCCATGAGGAAGATGTCGGGGCGGCCAGCGCGATCCGACATGAACGCGATCAGGTTGCCGTCGGGCGACCAAGTCGGCGTGGCATCGTGCGCCTCGTGCTGTGTGAGGTTGTGCGCCAGTCCCAGGCGCACATCCAGCACGTAGATGTCGGAATTGATGTGCTGGTACGACATATAGGCAATTTCGGCGCGCGGTAGGACAGCACCGGCCAGCTCTGCGCCGGCAATTAACAGGGCGCACAGGGCAGTGACGAGTCCGCTGATGAGCAGGCCGCGCCGCAGCATAGGTGGTCTCCGCGTGTTTTCTGCTATTTTACGCGCAAATTGAACGGGTGGTTCAAGTTGAACCTGTGGATAGTAACCCTTGGTGCTAGTTGCCAATTTGAGAGAAGATTTTCGTAGGGGCAAGGCATGCCTTGCCCCGACAGACCCCATACCATCCGTTTAGAACCACGAACTAGCACCAATGGTTAGTAGTCTCAGGGTGGCTAGCTAGGGAGTCGAGGGGCGGTTCGGCGCGTGTCGTTTTCCTCCCTCCGTGAATTCGGGGAGGGGATGGGGGCTGCCAGGGGTAGGTTTTTAATGGTAGGGACGAGGCATGCCTCGTCCTCCCGTGAAAAT
>CALKIA010000067.1 GCA_937988705.1 uncultured Chloroflexota bacterium
ATTCTCTCGATTGTTAAAAGTATCCTGTCCTCAACCGAATTCAGGGAGGGGAGACAACACTGTCCGCCGAGCCGAGCGTGTTTTCGTAGGGACGCGATTTATCGCGTCCGCGTAGCTGGCAACCGGCGACTGGTTGATTCGCGCCGATTTCCCCTCGCCTTTAGGAGAGGGCTGGGGGTGAGGTTGAATCTTTCTACCCAAGCGCCTGCCTCGTTCAGACCATGAGCAAATCGCCTGCCCCGAACGCACTCCTACCCCACACCCCATAAATTGGCTCACCTGTTCGCAAGCCCTTCATTGGCAGAACGGGGTTATAGCGTATATAGTAAGTAAAAATCGCTGCTAGAGAGTAACTTCATTGATCAACGATGATTTGATCGCCACCGCGCGCACCCTCCCCAAAATTGAGCTGCACCGCCATCTCGAAGGGTCGCTGCGCCTCGAAACCCTCATCGGCATTGCGCTGGAATATGAGCTGACGCTGCCCGCCTTCAGTGTGGAAACGCTGCGCCCGTACGTGCAGATGATGCCAGACGAGGAGCGGTCATCCAAGCGATTTCTCGGCAAATTTGCGGTGCTGCGCCAGTTTTACCGCTCCGAGCAGGTCATCAAGCGGGTGACGCAGGAAGTTATCGCGGACGCTGCCGCCGACAACATCAAATACATGGAACTGCGCTTCACCCCGCAGGCGCTCAACAACATCATGCACTGTGACTACGAAACCGTGGTCGAATGGGTGTGCAATGCGAGCCGTGAAGCGTGCAGTCAGCATGACATCAATGTCAAGCTGATCCTGTCGATGAACCGCCATGAGAGCGTCGGCATCGGCGAACTGGTGCTGCAAGCGGCGCTCAAGTTCCATGACGCGGGCGTGGTCGGCATTGATCTGGCGGGTCAGGAAGAAGGCTTTTCCGGCCTCCCCTTCAGCGATCTGTTCCAGGACGCGAAAGCGGCCGGGCTGGGCGTGACCATCCACGCGGGCGAATGGTCAGGAGCAAACAGCGTGCGTGAAGCCGTTGAGCAGTTGAACGCGGATCGCATCGGGCACGGGATCCGCGCCGCCGAAGATGCCAACGTGGTCGCGCTGCTGCGCGAACGCGGCACGGTGCTGGAAGTGTGCCCGCAGAGCAACATCGACAGCGGCGTGATCGAGACGTATGCCGCACATCCACTGCTGCCGCTGTATCGAAACGGCGTCAAAACGACCATCAACACGGATGACCCGCTTATCTCTGACATCACGCTGAGCGACGAGTTCGCGAATACCATGCAGCACGGCGGCCTGACGCTGGCCGACGTGAAAGCGCAAACGCTCACCGCCGCGCGCGGCGCGTTCCTCCCCGAAGCGGAGCGGGCGGCGCTCGTGGCACAGTTCGAAACGTGGTTGAACGCATGATCCAGCTGGGCGAGTTTCAACTGTCGCTGATCAACGACTGCTCGATTCAGGTCGATACGGGCGGCGCGTTCGGCCTCGTGCCGCGCGCGCTCTACCAAGACCTGATGCCCGTCGATGTAGCGACGAACACCGTCCCCATGACGCATCACGCGCTGCTCATCCAGACCGGGACGCAGAACATCATTGTGGATGTGGGCTACGGCGACAAACTGAGCGACAAGCAGAAGGCGTTCATGCAGCTGCAGCGCCTTGACGGCGGCTTGATCGGCGGGCTGGCACGTAAGGGACTGAAACCGGAAGACATCCATCTGGTGATCGACACGCACCTGCACAACGATCACTGCGGTGGCAACACCACGCTGATCGACGGGCGGCCTGTCGCCGTGTTCCCCAACGCCGAATACGTGGTGCAGCGCCGCGAATTTGCAGACGCCATGCGCCCCAACGAACGCACGCGCGCCACCTACATCCTCGACAACTATGAGCCGCTGGTCGCCAGCGGGCAAATGCGCCTGCTCGACGGCGACACCGAACTCGCGCCGGGGATCACCGGGGTGGTGTCGCCGGGACACACACCCGGTCACATGAGCGTGCGCCTGCACAGCGGCGGGCAGTGGGCGGCCTTCGTGTGCGACCTCGCCTCCTACGCCATCCACTTTGAGCGCCTCGGCTGGATGACGGGCTACGACGTCGAACCGCTGGTCACGCTGGAGAGCAAGCGCGTGTGGCAGGCGTGGGCGCTGGAAACAGATGCCCTGCTCATCTTCCCGCACGACCCGCTGCGCCCCATGGGCCGCCTCACCGAAGACGCCAAAGGCCGACGCATCGTCGTCAAGGTCGACGAGCCGTACGTGTAAGCCGCTTCCTGCTCCGATGCAGCGGACGCGCTGAATCACGTCCCTACGAAGTCATGTTGCGCCGTGTGGCTCAATCGGTTTGAAAGAATCCCACTATTGTCCAACACGGGAGTAACTATCCCATGAAGCCGTGGCTAGCATTTCATCAACTCCTACAAACCGAAGTCGATCCTCTGCTTAAAGACTATGGCTTTGAGCTTGTAGAAGCAAGTTTAGACACTGAAGGAGTGACACGCACCTATGCATTGCCAGAGGAACGAGGAGGTATAGCTATTGACGTTATTCGGAGAATCGGCATAGACAAAAATCTACTCCCTTTTGATATGTATTGGTTAAAATTTGAGGGAGGGATTCGCTCTTCAGAGAAAGGGGATTTACTTCCCATTGAAATAATGCCTGACTACACGCCTTCATTGGATGCAGTAGACTCAGAGATATACATGAGGGATATAGGGTGGTTATATCGAGATTTGGATGAGCTGCAAACTATAGTAAACGATCTGAAAACTAAGCTTCAATCTACCTTAAAACACACAAATATGAGTGACACGGAGCCGTGAACGGCGTGCTCAATACTTGAGCAAGTGTGCGAAGGTGTAAATCTCTCGAACGCGCCCGATTTTGGTGCAGCCGCCGCGCTGAATCGCGTCCCGACGAAGTCACGCCGCCCCGGTGCGCGGCTCGCATTGCTCTTCGAAGTTTCCCAAAATCAGTCTAGCAGCGAAAATTGTAGAGGTTTCCCATTCGGAAAGTGTCTCTTCGTTTCCAGTCATTTATGTCCCATTTGGTTTGACGATATACACTAAATTGGATCTATCGGTTTCAAGCACAAGGCGGTTTCCGGAATCAGACTTGGAAACCTAACGAGCGTGATGCAGTTGGTTACTGTAACCGTTCAAGCGGATGTGACGATAATCAAACTATTGTACCTACAGCATCTAGCCGTAACTCAGGCGACATCCGTTTCAATTGGATCGACGCTTTTATGCGTACGACACTTGCTCGACTGATTTCGTGAACATATGTATTTCACTAATTGAGTAGGGGATACCTCTTGCGTAACCGTAGTGCATTCGTAATCAGCTTTCTCGTCATGCTGCTCTATTTGACTGTTGGTACCTCGGCTCAGTCACCGCAGTATGAGAATCTCGCGCTTCAACTTAGCCCGAACGGTGAAACAATCGCCGTTGGGACATACTATGGAGAACTCATTCTCTACGATGCAGTTTCAAGAAATACCCTTCATACGTTTCAGCATGAAGCCGACATCTATGATCTTGAGTGGTCACCTGATGGAGTTCGAATTGCTGCCGTTAGCTACTTTGGGAATGTCAAAGTTTGGGACACGGTCTCATATGAATTGCTATTCTCAATTGACTTGCCGTTAAATATTGTGTTTCGTGTAAACTGGAGTCCAGATGGAACTCAACTTGCGAGAACCTCAGCAGAATCTGGCACTACATTGTTGGATTCAACCACAGGTAGCGAGCTATTTCACTTACAAACAGGCGATACGGCAGATAGCCTATGGTTTCCGTCAACATATTTGATGACAGCCGGTCTCGTGGGGTTGAGGGTATGGAACGGCGAGATTGAGTTGTCCCGGATTCTTGGAACCGTGAACGGCGTGATTAATAGCAATCTCCCCTCACGAATTGCGTTTTCTTCGACCCTAAATTCTATCGCAGTGTATGGTAATACTGCTCCAACAATTGATTCTGCGGGTAACATAACTGATAGTAGGATGGTTTTGCAAACATATGCTTTTCCAGCGTTTGAACTTCTTAATTCGATCAATTTATCTTTGCCAGAACAGACCTCCGTTATAAAATTAGAATGGTCTGAGAATGGCGCATATATTGCTATGAGTACAACAGACGGCTACCTTCGAATATGGGATGGTCTTTTCTTAACGCCCGTCAATGAAATATTTGTCGCCAGTGCTGGTTGGGCATTTGACTGGTTGAACGATACGGAAATTATCTTTGCACCAAATCACATGATACCTAATACCATACAGGTGGTAATCCCACCTCCCCCCACTCCTTCACCGACAGCGACCCCGACCCTCACTCCATCGCCAACGGCAACGCTGACACCCATCCCAACACCGACGTCATCCGTCATCTGTTGTACGTTGTCAAACCAAGTGTGACACCCAATCGGGCGAAGAGTGTATAACATCTGCACAAAGAGCACGCGAGGCTATCGCTCTGATGCGTGCGATTTTGGCGCAGCGGACGCGCTGAATCGCATCCCTACAAACTCGCTTTACGGCTCGCACCCGCCTGTGAACAACCAGCTCAGGTCGTGACCGCCGTATTGGAACACTTCGCCCTGCGCCATCAACTGCTTCGCGTAGATCGCCAGCGCCTCGAACACCGCGTCATAGCCGAATTCCCGCGCCGACCGCGCCATCTTGTACAGGCGCACCGGCCAATGTGTCCACGCCTGCCCCGGCGCGGGCGCAGCGACCGGAGCGGCGGTCGGCACGTCCCACCCCCATGCCAGCGCGCCGAGTTGGAGGCCGCGCCGATGCCGCTCGACGAACTGCGGATCGGCGTTGAGTTGGGCGATCTCCGCCTCGTAGACGGTGTACGCCAGCCCGTAGGCGCTGGCGCGCATGATCGGATACGCCCACCAGTCATAGTGGCCGTGGTGGAACTGCGCCCACTGCCCCGCCGCCGCCCACGCCTCAAAGTCGGCGATTTGCGCGGCGTGGCGGGCTTTCAGTGCGGCCACGCCCACAAAGGCGGGATCGGTATTCGCGCGGAGGGTCACTGGCGGGACTGCCATTCCTCAATCGTGTTGGCCATGAACGCGCGGATTTCCGCGTCCGCAATGTCGCTGACCGCCTCGTAAATGTGGCCGTCCACGTCGATCTCGACGCCGCCATGCGCCGCAGGGCGCACATGGATGTTTCGCCCTGTGTAAGCGGGGGTCAGCGCCAGCTTGTGCTGCAAGTAACTCTCAATCGCCGCGGCGATGTTGATTTCGGGGATCACTTCCCGGGGCGGTGCTTTACGGCCGCGCCGTGACGTGTCAATCTGATCCGGCATCTTGAACTTGGGCAGGTCGCCCGGCAGCGGCACAGTCGGGGGCGGAGTCGTTGTAACGGGGCGCGCCTCGCTCGTCGTGACCTTCGGCGGCGTAGGTGGCGGGGCGGCGGGCGGCACGGGCGGTTCGTCGGCAGACACTGCCGCGGTCGGCGCTTCGGACAGCACCGCGGCGGATGGCGCGGCAGCCGGCGGGGTCGGCTTGGCCGCCGGCGTTTCCAGCGTGACGCGGTTGCCCGACGCCAGTTCCTTCATCGTCAGGTTGAAGCGGCGTTTGAATTCGGGATCGGCGACGGCGGGCGGATTACGATAGACCTTCGCGCCGATCTGCACCAGCAGGCCGCCATCCGCTACATCGCGCAGAATCGTCAGCACTTCGACGGCTTCCACGGACTCGCCTTCGGTCAACTGGATCCGGTGCATCCCCGCTGGTCGAGCGGGCGCGGCGGGTGTGAGCGGAACACTGGTCAACAGATCCAGATCGGGCAGGTCGTGCAGCGGTATCTCATGCGCCGACGAGGCCTCGGGTGGGCTGCTGAAGAGACTCGCCATCCCCGCGCCAGAATTCGCCAATGCCGCTTTCTGGCGTTTCTTCGACCGCTCCGACACGATATAGATGAGGACGCCGATCAAGACAATGCCGGACAAGCACAGGGTGCCGATCAGCGGCACGGGAACTTGCTGAAGAAAATCGCTGATTCCGCTTTCCATGATTTATCCCACCACCAATTTCTGACAGGTGGGGCAGTAATGCGTCCCACGCTGCGCCACGCGAATTTTGCTGATCGGGCCGCCACACACCACGCAGGGCAAGTCCGTTCGATCATACACATTGAAGGCCGTCTGCGCTTTGCCCGGCGTGCCATCGGGCTTGCGATACCAGTTGATACTCGCGCCTTCCCGGTCGATTCCGGCGTCCAGCACCTGCCGGATCGTGCCGAACAAGCGTGTGATCTCATCATCGGTCAGGCTGTCGGCGGGGCGCTGGGGGTGCAGCTGCGCCAGAAACAGCGCTTCATCGGCGTAGATGTTGCCCACACCCGCGAGAAACGCTTGATCCAGCAGCAGCGCCTTGATCGCCTTCTTGTGCGTGCGCGACCGTTCGCGCAGCACTGCCGGGGAGAAATCATCGGAGAGAGGTTCCGGGCCGAGGACGGGCGTCACCGCGTCAAGGCGATCGGTCAGTGCGACGAAGCCGAACTTCCGCGCATCGGAGAAGCGTAGTTGATGGCCGTTCTCCAGCCCCAACCAGAAATGCAACCAGCGATCCGCCTCCATGACGGCGTCATTGGGGACAACATACAGCCGCCCCGTCATCTTGAGATGCACCACGAGCAGATCATAATCCAGTGCGCACACGATGTACTTGGCGCGGCGCGTCACCGAGCGAAAGGTCTGCCCGGCAATGCGCGCCGCAAACTGGACAGGATCGGGCGATTTCACCGTCCGGTCACAGTCGTACCACATCGAGGTCACCGTGCGCCCGATCAGCGGTTCGCGCAGGCCGCGGACGACGGTTTCAACTTCGGGTAATTCTGGCATAGACCCCACTGAAAGTTAAATGCAGACCCATTTATTATAAAATGGAATGAGTCGGTTTAACATTCAGGCTTTAGTCCTGCGGACGGAAATACTGTGTAAAGAAATCCCACATGATTGCGCTCGCTTCGATGTCCGTGTTGGTCACGCCGGCGATGAACTCGGGGATGGTTTCGCCGGTCCCCGGCCACGTATGACCGCCGCCGAGAATGGTGTAAAACGCCACTTCGACAGCAGCGGCGCAACCCGTGTAACGGATGCCGTCCACCGCTTCCGGCAAATCAGCGATCGTTTCCGGCGTCAAAGCACACTCGTTGCGCGCCGCCCAGTCTTCGGCGAACTGCGGCACAGCGGGGAACACGCTCGCGCTCGGGTCGCCAGATGCGCCGCCTGCAAACGGCACAATTGGGTCGTCTGTGCCGTGGAACAGAATCACCGGGACGGGCTGGGTCGGGGTACACGCGCCGAAATCGTTATACGCGCCCGCCACGCCGCCGAAGGCCGCCACGCGATCCGCCATTTCACAGGCGAAGCGATAGCTCATGCCGCCGCCAT
>CALKIA010000068.1 GCA_937988705.1 uncultured Chloroflexota bacterium
ATCCCGATCAATCCGCGCTCTTGCAGGCAGCAGGTAGCGAGCAGCGCGCTTGGTTTGCGGAATCGGTCTGCTGGCACGAGACGCAAGCCGATCTTGAAGCCGCGCTCGTTGAGCCAAGCTGGAATCCCTACGCGCAAATTCACATGCTCGGCGATGCTGGCTGTCCGACGGCAGACGTCTCGGAAGAGGCAAGCGTCAGCGTCACGGACGCGGTCAATACGGTGACGATCTCGGTCAACGCGCCGCGCGGCGGTTGGCTGTACCTCGCGGATACCGATTACCCCGGCTGGAAAGCGACCCTTGACGGCGAGTCCGTCCCGATTTATCGTGCCAATCTCATGTTTCGCGCCGTACAAGTGGATGCCGGGCTGCACGAGGTCGTGTTCAGCTATCAACCCGACTGGGCAGCTCCTGCACTGCTGATCACGGTGGTGTCGCTGGTGATGCTCTTGTTCCTGTTCAGACTGGCGGATGACTAGATGGGAAATTCGCGCCGCTCACGGCGTCCCCAACTGCAATTTTCCGAACGCAAGCTGCTGCTGGCAGTGGGCGATATTGTGGCGGTCTTTCTCGCCTGCTTGATCGCGCTGTTCATCTGGACACTGGTGGCGCGCTACCGCTTTACACTCGCGTTTGTCCTCCCGCAGAGCCCGTGGTTCTTCGCGCTGGCGGTGCTGTGGTTTGCGCTGGCGAGCGCCAATGACTTCTACGATCTGCGCATCGCGGCGAACCGCAATCACACGCTTCAACGCCTACTGATCATCACCGCGCAAACGTGGATCGTCTACATGGTGGTGTACTTTCTGTCGCCACCGCGCGAACTGCCGCGCCTGTTCATCATTTACTACGGCGTGGTGTCGTTCGCGTTAATCACCGCGTGGCGTTTCTTCCGACCGTTCTTGCTCGGCTGGGCCAGTGATCCGCGCCGCACGTTGATCCTCGGTACGGACTGGACGGCTGGTACCATTATCGAGGCGCTGCGCGAACATACGCCGGACTATCGCGTGCTGGGCTTGATCGGTCAGTCGGAGGACGTCGGCAAGGTGCTGTACGGCGTACCCGTGCTCGGCACGGCGGCGGATTTGCCCAACTTCATCAGCCGTGATCAGGTGAGCGAACTGATCCTCACGGAAGCGAATAAGCTCAAGGGCGAGACGTTCCAGAACGTGATGGAGGCCTATGAAGCGGGCGTCACGCTCATCACTATGCCGCTGTTGTACGAGCGCATCACGGGGCGCGTTCCGGTCGAGCACCTCAGCGACGATTGGGGCGTGATCTTCCTACCGATCAAGAATACGCAGGGTTTATTCGACCCGTACCCGCTGATCAAGCGGGGGTTTGATATCCTTGTGGCGCTGGTCGGGCTGGTCGTTCTCGCGCTGCTGCTGCCGTTCATCGCCGCCGCGCTGTACCTTGATTCACGCGGGAGCATTTTCTTCACGCAAGAACGCCTCGGCATGCATGGTTCGGTTTTCCGACTGTACAAGCTGCGCTCGATGATTCCCGATGCCGAAGCGGCGACGGGGGCGGTCTTCGCGCAAAAAGGTGATCCGCGCGTGACCCGCATCGGGCGCTTCCTGCGCAAGTCGCGCCTCGACGAAGTGCCGCAGTTGTGGAACGTATTGCGCGGCGATATGAGTCTGATTGGGCCGCGCCCAGAACGCCCGGAACACGTCGAACGGCTGACGGAGAAGATTCCGTTTTATCGCACGCGCTTAATCATGCGTCCCGGTCTGACGGGCTGGGCGCAGGTGCGCTATCCCTACGGCTCCAACGATGAGGATGCGCTGGTCAAGCTGCAATACGACCTGTACTACATCCGCAACCAGTCGGTGCTGCTGGATGTGAATATCCTGCTGCGCACCGTCTACCGCGTGGTCAGCCTCAGCGGGGTGTAGGCACGTGCTACCGTGTTGTCGGGGCAAGGCGGCGTCGGTAGCTAAGTACAATAGGGTGAAACAAGGTTTTGTCTTGGTTTGGAGTTTGGCGGACGCGATTTATCGCGTCCGCCGTCTCCAAATGGACTCCGCGCTATTCTGTGCACTTACCGGTGCGCCTTGCCCCTACATTTACCCCCGCATTGTCAATTTCTAAATATTGTACATTCCCATCTTGCCTGTAATATGAAAGCAGTGACTTAAACGATTCGGATCGCTTCCTTTGACTCAGTCTTCCATCCTCCGGCCTCAAGCCCGCCTCACCCGCCTCACCATTGAGCGCGCGGCGGCGATCATCATTTTTGTGCTCTTGTTCGCACTGGCGGCGCGCATCCCCGTCGACACCGATACGTGGTGGCACATTCGCAGCGGCGAATGGACGCTCACGCAGGGGATGATCTACGCCGATCCGTTCTCGTCAACGTTCAACGGCCAGCCGTGGATCAACCACAGTTGGGGGGCGCAGATTATCCTGTACGGCGTGTGGCAGGTAGGCGGCGCATTCGGCCTCGCAGTCTATATGGCGGGCTTGGCGACGGCGGGGATGTACTTTGTCTACCGCATGGCTGAGGGGAACACGTATCTGCGCGGCTTCGCGCTGATTCTCGGCGCGGCGACGGCGGCGGTCTTCTGGTCACCGCGCCCGCAGATGATCTCGTTTTTCCTGAGCGCGGTCGTGCTGTATCTGTTGTTTCTGTATAAGCGTAAGCAGATCGACCGCCTGTGGCTGCTGCCCATTATCATGGGCGTGTGGGGCAATCTGCACGCGGGTTTCAGCATCGGCTTGATCTTTATGGGCGGCGTGATCGCGGGCGAAATTGTCAACAACCTGTTCAACCGCCAAGCTGAACACATTATTGCCTGGCGCGGCGTCGGCAAGCTGATCGTGATCGCGCTCTTGTCGGTCGCGGCGCTGGTGATCAACCCGTATGGGCTGCAAATGCTGGCCGTGCCGTTCCAGACGGTGAGCATCGGTGCGCTGCGAGCGTACATTCAGGAATGGAATCCGCCGAACTTCGCCGGACGGGAAACGTGGCCGTTCCTCGCCCTGCTCGTCGGCGTGATAGTTTCAGCGGTGGCGGATCGTCGCCGTTTCGACTGGACAGAAGTTGTGCTGGTGCTGGGGACGGCGTTCATGGCGCTGACCGCGGGGCGGAATATCGCTGTATTCGCCGTTGTCGCCACGCCAATTTTGACGTATCACGTCGTATCTCTGCTGCAAAAACGCGGTTGGACGCTCCGCCCGATGACGCGCGTCAGCCCGCTGATTGCGCGGCTGAATCTGCTGCTGGTGATCGTCGTGCTGCTCGGCGCGGCGGCGAAGGTGCTGCTCGTGCTGGATACCAAGATGGTCGATGCGGCGTTTCGCGATGTGCTGCCCGTGAGTGCGGTCGAGTATGTACGCGACAATCCGCCGAGTGGGACGATGTTCAACAGCTATAACTGGGGCGGCTATCTGCTTTGGGCGCTGCCGGATCGCCCCGTGTTTGTGGATGGACGTACCGACCTGTACGGCGATACCTTTCTGCGGCGCTGGTTGGATGCGGCGACGGGCGGTGACGGCTGGCGCGAACTGTTCGCTGAGTACGACATCGGTTTCACGGTCATCGAGACGGGGAGTGGGTTAGCGACCCGGTTAGCCGCTGAACCGGACTGGCGACTGGCGTACAGCGACGATCTGGCGACGATCTACGTGAGGGAATCATGATCAAAGACCGCGACGGACTGTCCCTGACGGGCTTGCTGGCCGATTTTCGCCTGCTAATCACGCTGTTTCTCGCCTTCCGCCTGCTCTCGCTGCTCACCTACCAGCCGATGTTTGCGGCGGGTTTCGAGCGGGGCGTCACGGCGGGCGGTGATTTCTTCTACTACTACCAACTGGGATCCTTGGCGCGGGAGGGTTTGCTCCCGTTCCGCGATTGGTGGAGCGAGTTTCCGCCGATTCCGGCGTTCCTCAACTCGGTGATCGCGGTCGGGTTTGGCGGCAACGGCTACCCCGGTTTCGCCATCATCTTCGGCGTGATCATGACGCTGTTCGACCTCGGTAACCTCGTGCGGATGCGCCAGATCGGCTCGAAGCTGCACGGCGCAAATACAGGTATGGCGCTGGCGTGGATTTACGCGCTCAGCCTCGCACCCGCCGTGTTCATCTGGTGGAATTTCGAGCCGATGGTGGCGTTTTTCCTGCTGTCGGCGCTGTGGGCGCTGCTCAATCGCCGGGATGAGCGCTCGGCCGTGTGGGCGCTGGTCGGTGCACTGACTAAGTTCACCCCGGCGATCCTCCTCGGCGCAGTGTGGCGCTATCGCTCGCCCAAGAAAGCGTTTCGCTATAGTTTGATCACGCTCGGCGGCTTCGCGCTGGTGTATCTGCTGCTGTTTGCGCAGAACTCCGCCATGACGACTCCTTCGCTCACGGCGCAGTTCAACAAGGCGTCGTACCAAACGGTGTGGGCGCTGCTGGATGGCAACTTTACGACGGGCAACTTCGGCGCGGCGAACGAGCGACTAAATCCGTCGAACGCCTATCGGGTCAACGGTAACCCGGCAGTGATCCCGGGCGTGGTGCGCTTGGGGGCGGCGGCGCTGATCGGCGCGTTCATCTTCTGGCGCACGAAACGCTTTGATGATCGCGGGCTGGTTGCGTTTACTACGCTAACGCTCCTGATTTTCTTCCTGCAAGCACAGGGCTGGTCGCCGCAATGGCTGGCGCAGATCGTGCCGCTGCTGCTGTTGTGTTTCCCCACGCGCAACGGTGTGACGCTGGTCGTGCTGCTCAGCGGCTTGGTGTTCATCGAATATCCGTTCCTGTTCATCCGCACAGGTGACACGGGCGGAGTGATCACCGGGACGTTGCTGACGCCCTTTGCCGGGCTGGTGATCGGGCGCACCTTGCTGCTCATCATGGTGTGCGTGGCCTTGTACCGACGGCTGCTGGTGGCGCTTCCCGATGAGCAGTAAGAAGCTGGCTGGTCTACAGGTGTCCGCCAGCAATACCCGGCGTGAGATGGCGTTGTTCGGGCTGCTGGCGCTGGTGGTTGCGTTCCTCATCGTGTACGCATTCGTCGGCGCGCCGGGCTACACCGACGTCTACTATCACTTCAACGCGGCTAAACGCCTGGCGACGGGGTTTGGCTTGACCGACACCTATTTGTGGACGTACATTGGCGCGCCGGACACGTTGCCCGCGCCTTCGCATCTCTACTGGATGCCGATCACTTCGATCCTCGCAGCGGTGAGTATGTGGCTCACGCGCTCGACCAGCTACGCCGCCGCGCAAATTCCGTTCGCGCTGTGTCTGGCGGGGACGGCGCTCGTTGCGTTTCGCCTCGGCTGGCGCGTGCTGAAGCAGCGGCGCGGTGCGTGGCTTGCCGGACTGCTCACGCTGTTCAGCGGTTTCTATACCCGCTACTGGGGCGCGATTGACACGTTTGCCCCTTACGCGTTGATTGCTTCGCTGGGGCTGTCTGCGTTCGGTCTGGCGCTGGAGTCACCAGCCTCCAAACGCTGGTGGTTGCTGGCGGGCGCGCTGGCGGCGCTGGCGCATCTCACCCGCGCCGACGGTCTGCTGTTGATCGGCCTGGGCGGTCTGCTGGCTGTGTGGCTGATCATTGAGCGACGGCTTACGTTACAAGTGGGCATCGTTCGCGTATCTCTCCTGCTGGCGGCCTACCTCGTCGTGCTGCTGCCGTGGTTCGCGCGTAACTGGATCGCCATTGGTTCGCCGCTGCCCTTGGGTGGCACGCAAGCCATCTGGTTTGATGAGTACGACGATCTGTTCAGCTATCCGCCGGATGCCTCCCCGGTCACGCTCGGACTAGAGGGCTTTATCAACTCGCGGCGCGAGGCGCTGGTCAACAACTTTGCGACCTTCGTCGCCGTCGAAGGCTTGATCGCCATGTCGCCGTTTATGCTGATCGGCCTGTGGCGTCGGCGGCGCGATCTCTATTGGCGCCCGTTTTGCGGGTATGCGCTGCTGCTGCACGTGGCCATGACGTTCGTGTTTCCGTATCCGGGGTATCGCGGCGGCTTGTTTCATTCGGCGGCGGCGCTGATCCCGTTCTGGACGGTGCTGGGTCTCGCTGGTATCGACGATGCGGTGGGGTGGGTCGCCCAACGGCGCCGCCGCTGGCAGCCGCAGGTCGCCAAAGTGCTGTTCTCATTTGGGCTGCTCGGGTTGGCGATCCTGTTGAGCTTGCAAACGGGAATGGCGGGGCGCATTGTCGCCAGCGACACGATCCCGGCGCTGTATCAGGAACTCCAGCAGGTCATTCCGCCAGAGGCTCGTGTGATGATCAATGATCCGGCGGCGCTCTACTACTTCACGGGCTACGGCGGCGTGGTCATCCCGAACGGGGATGCGGATGCTGTGCGTCAGATCGCCACGCAGTATGCGGTGCAGTATCTGGTGTTGCAGGCCGGAGGCATGACCGACGAACTCGCGCCGCTGTACAACGCGCCGCCCGCTTTCTTAACTCCCATTCCGCTGACTACTCCTGACGTGAGGTTGTATGCGATCACGATTTCGCCCTGAAGACGCGCTGCTGCTGCTGGTTGCCCTCGCGCTGACGGCGCTCTATGTGCTGGCGGCGGGCGGCAATTTTCCACTGGACGACAGTTGGATTCACCAGACCTACGCCCGTAACCTCGCACAAACAGGCCAGTGGGCGTTTGTGCCCGATGTGCCGAGCGCGGCCTCGACCTCGCCGCTGTACACCGTTGTACTCACGATCGGTTACTGGCTGAACATTCCGTTCCGCCTGTGGACGCACGGCCTTGGCGCGCTGATGCTCGGATTCACGGGCATGCTCGGTTTGCGGCTCGCCGAGGAGTTCGCGCCGAATGTCAAACGGATCGGCTTGATCACGGGCTTGGCGCTCATTTTTACGTGGCATTTGATCTGGGCGGCGGCCTCCGGTATGGAAACGCCGATCTTCGCCATGTTCACGCTGTTGTTGCTTTGGTTAGCGTCCCAGCAAGTGGGCGATGGCGGGGCAGGGCATGTCTTTCCCCGCCAAGATAACTCGCCGCAGACGCTTCTGTCGGCAGTCATTTTCGGTGTGGCAGCGGCTCTGACCACGCTCACCCGGGCGGAAGGTGTGTTGCTCGTCGGTTTGCTCGGCGTGGCGCTGCTGGTGATCCGGACGTCGGCCCGGACACTCGTCTGGGGAGCGGTGGCGGGGATCGCCTTCGTGATCGTGCTGGCGCCCTATCTTGCATTTAACTACGGGGTAACGGGCGGTCTGCTGCCGAATACGGCGGCGGCCAAACGCATGGACGCGCTGCCCCTGTTTAACGAAAGCCTCTTGTGGCGGCTCGGCGATCTGCTCACGCCCCTAGCGGCGGGCGGTCAACTGCTCCTCGTCCCCGGCATGATCGCGTATGCGGTCGGCGTTGTTCGGCGCATTCGGCAGGATCGGCGCTGGATCATGGCGCTTATTCCGATCGGGTGGGGCGTCGCGCTGATAATCCTGTATGCGGTGTGGCTGCCGCTCAATATTCAGCATGCGCGCTACCTTATTCCCGCGCTGCCGTCGCTGGTATTGGCGGGTGTGCTCGGCACGGCGTGGCTGATCCGCGCGGCACGCGCCGCCTTGATCGCACGCGTGCTGACCCGTGTGCTCGCGCTGTCCACGCTGCTCATCTTTCTCGGTTTCACGTTTGGCTTGGGATTACAAGCGCATGTTCAGGATGTGACCATTATCGATGAGGAAATGGTGCGTTCAGCGCGGTATCTGGCGGAGAACATCCCGCCGGAAGATTTGCTCGCCGTGCATGACATCGGCGCGGTGGGCTATTTCGCACCCCGCCCGATCCTCGATATTGCCGGATTGGTCACGCCGGAGACGATTCCGCTGGCCTTCGACGACGAGGGCATGTGGGACTTCTTGCGGGAACGCGGCGCGGTCTACCTCATGGGGCTGGAAAATCAGGTGCCCCGGTTGACGGCCAACGCGCCGACCCTGTGCGTTGATTTTACAACCAACGGGCCAACGGCCGTGCGGGCGGGTGGCACCAATATGACGATCTACTATCTGGCGTGGGACGGCCTCTGTCCTTAACTAACGCGCTGGTTGTGACAAATTGTGAAGAATGTATAATAGAGGGTATGAGCGAATTGTTCAGGAAACTCAACGTCCTCCTCAAATCTAGCTTACTCGGGGAAGGTCAAGCCTCGCGTCCTTCCGCACGCCTCGGCAAGGATATGGATCGCGAGGTCGAACAGCTGCATGGACGGGTGCAGGATGCCGTGCAGCACGAGGAGCGTATCAAGGGCCAGCTTCGGGAGCTGGAGGACGAAATTCAGAAGTGGGATCAGGCCGCAGACGACGCGCTCCGTGCTAATACACAAGACGAGGCGCGCGGCGCGTTGGAAAAATTGCGCGCCGCTAAACGCCGTTACGCCCGATTAGAAGAGGATCTGCACCAGCATGAAGTGCTGACGCAGGAACTCATTCAGAGCGTGAACCTGCTGCAAGGCGTCGTGCAAGAGGCGCGCCAGTCTGATGCGTCGAACACTCCCGAACGCTCAATGGCCGAGGTGCTCAAGCAGGCGCGTGAGAAGATTTCAGCCCTCGGCGACATGGTCGCACCGAAGGCCGAGACAGAAGCGCCCGTCGAGCAGCAGCAAAACATCGATGATGATCTTGAGCAGAGGCGACAGCGTTTGAGCCGCCGCTAGTGGGCAGATGTGTGCAGATGCCCGATGCGTGATGAAATATGACGATCAAAAAAGTACTGGTAGTTGCAGGTGACTACGATCTTGTGCAAAGCCTACGCCAGGGCCTCGATAGTTCTGGTTGTGCGGTCTACGCGGCGCATTCGCACCGCGATGCCTTGTACATCATCGATCATGAGCCGTTCGATCTGGTCGTCGTCGATGCCTTGATGAGCGACCGTATCAGCGGTGATCTCACGCTCAATCTGGTGTCGGCACTGCCGAAGCGTCCCCCTATCCTGATTTACAAAGCGAACGCCAACGGCGTGACGTATCCCGATCCGACCGTGCAAACGCTCCAGCCTGATAAGCTGCGTGAGGCCGTGCTCAAGGCGTTACCGCAAGATCAGGAAGCGCGGGTGCAGGTGAAGCAGCCGCGCCTCTCGCCAATGGTCACGGATTTGTTCTGGCGTGACGAAGAGATTCAGACGTTGTTCTCCCTCAGCCGTTCGCTGACGGAAGTGCTCGACCTCTCCGAAGTGCTCAACCGCGTGGTTGAGGCAGCGCGCCGCTTGACCAACGCCGAAGAAGGTCTGATTTTGCTGCCGGAGAGCGATTCCGATCAGCTGTATTTGCGCGCGAAAGTCGGCATCGATTCCGAAGTGGCGGCAAATTTTCGCGTCAAAACGCATGACACAATCGCCGGGACGGTCTTCAACAGCGGCCAGTCGATGCTGTTAGGCGAGGCCGGGCCGCAGAAGGTGAAGACGCAGTATTTTGTGAATTCGCTGCTGTACGTGCCGATCATCCATAAAGGCAAAACGCTCGGCGTGTTGGGCGTGAACAACAAGACGAAGCATGACGTATTTAACCAGCGTCACAAGGATTTGCTGACCAACCTGTCCTCGTATGCGGCTATCGCCATCGAGAATGCGCGCATCTACGCCCAAAGCGTGCGCCGTGCGCGTGAACTCAAGGCGCTGGTCGATGCCAGTCAGGCGATCAATGCCTCACTGCTGCCCAGCCATGTCATCCCGGCGATCTGTGAACAGTTTGTGCATGTGCTCAATGTGTCCTATGCGGAGATTTTGCAGCGCGTCGATGATCACAAGCGGCTGATGAGCGTCGCGCGGCACTATCAGGCCAAATGGCGCGTGGGCACCGAACCGGTGGTGACGCTGGCGGAACGTCCCGCGCTGCGCACGGCGATGGAAAATCGACGGCATGTGATGGTCGTGCGGGTGCGGCATGATGTGCCCAACGAGATCGCCGCGCTGGATCGGGTGGGGGCGAATGCCATGCTGTGTGTGCCGGTCACGACGAGCGAACAGACGCCCGCCGCGCTTCAGGCGTATTATCTGATCGCGCCGGACTCTGCGCCGAGCACCGATATCATTCAGCGGATTCAACGCATGTTTCTGGAGTATCGCTCGGTGGCCGAAGAAGGGGCGACCGCGCATTTCCTGAAGCTGCTGCACGATGTCAAGAATCTGGTGAAGGCCGATTGGGTGGACTATGCTGTGCTGAGTCAGGATCGCCGGACACTGCAAACGCAGTTCGCGTGCGGTGCGTCCGTGTGGTTTGATGGTCAGCGCCCACAGATCGACCTGACCGCCCATCCCGACCTGAATGATTTGCTCGATTCGCGCGCGGCGATTAACTGCCATGCCGACGAAGAGACGATGTCGCTCGGCGCGGCGACGCTGATCAAGTACTCGCGGGCACGCTCCATTCTCGCGCTGCCGTTGATCGAACGCGGCCAACCGTGGGGAATGGTGGTTTTCGCTGATATGGAACATGCGCACCGCTTCAGCCCGCGTGAACTCGATCTCGCCCGCGCCACTGTCGCGCAGGCGGCGACGGCGTTGGCCAACAGCCATCTCGTCTCCGATTTGGAAGCGAGCTTGCGCGATCTCAAAGAGGCGCAAAATCGCCTGATCCAGACGGCGCGGCTGACGGCGATGGGCGAATTGGCGGCGGCCGTTGCGCATCAGATCAACAATCCGCTCACTACGATTGTGCTGGACACCGAACTACTCCTGCTGAAAGAAGCCCCCGGTTCCAAGAACGCGGAAATCCTCAACGCGATCTCGCGGGCGGGCAAACGCGCGGCCGGGGTCGTGCGGCGGCTGCTGGCGAGCGCGCGCCCGAATACGAGCAGCACACCGGCGCAGCCGATCAATGTGGTGCAAACGGTTGAAGAAATCCTGACACTCGTGCATTCGTACCTGAATCGCTCCAGCATTGCGCTGATTCGGCGCTTACCTGATGAACTGCTTCCGCCCGTCGTCGCCATTCCCGGTGAGCTGGATGATGTGTGGCTCAATCTCATCCTGAATGCCCATGATGCGCTCACCGGACGACCGGAACCGCAGATTGGTATCGAAATCACCTGCCCACCCGAAGCCGAAATGATGGAGGTGAAAGTATGGGACAACGGACCTGGCATTCCCATCGAGATCATCAATGAGATTTTTAAGCCCTTTTTCACGACGAAACCGGCAGGCGAGGGGACAGGGCTGGGACTGCACATTTGCCGTCAAGTGGTGGATCGGGTCGGGGGGACCATTAACGTGGAGACCCAGCCGGAAAAAGGTACAACTTTTACAATTCGACTTCCTGTCATGAGGAGCGGAGTACTATGACGCATATATTGGCAGTAGATGATGATAATGAAGTCCTAGAGACTGTAGGACGGGTGCTTCGGCACGAAGATTACGAAGTGTCACTGGCGAGCTCGGCGGCGCAGGCGTTGGTTCAACTGGAAAAGCGTATTCCTGACCTGATGGTTCTTGACGTGATCATGCCAGAAGTGGATGGTGTGGCGTTATGTCGCCAACTGCGCCGGGATACGCGCTACATCACCCTGCCGATTCTGTTCCTGACGGCCAAAGGCGGCACAGAAGACATCGTCAATGGCTTGGATGCGGGCGCGGACGATTACGTCGTCAAGCCCTTCGAGCTCGCCGAACTGCGGGCGCGCATTACTGCACTGCTGCGCCGTGGCAAACGTGACCGCAATGGCGACAACGTGCTCCAGCTCAACGATTTGAGTCTCGATTCTGATACCTATCAGGTCACCGTGGATGAGAATTCCGTTCAGCTCACATCAACCGAGTACCGTCTGCTGCGTTACCTGATGGAACACCCGAATCAGGCGTTGTCGCCGGGGCATCTGCTGCAAGCGGTCTGGGAATACCCGCCGAACACCGGCGATCCCGATCTCGTGCGGGCGCACGTTCGCAATCTGCGCGCCAAGATCGAAAAAGGCGCGCGCCGTAAATATATCCGCACCATTCACGGTGTCGGCTACATGATTTCCACGTAAGACCCGCCTTTATGCCGCAGGGTGGACGATCGTCTGCCCTGTGTTTCCCTCGGCTTGATAACCTCTCATCCTGCGTGAATTTCATGAAGATTTCACGTCGTGCCCGATCTATGCGGCGAAGTTCCCATATATACTTTTATGTATAATTTCGCGATGAACAGCCGAGATGTGAACCGATGTACGAAATCATGATAGTAGACGACGACGCCCAAGTTCTGGATATGGTGGAACTTGTATTGAAGCGCGAAGGTTATCACGTTCTCCGGGCATTTTCTGCACAATCCGCACTGGAAACCATTGAAAACGAAACGCCCGATCTGTTTGTGATCGACGCGATGATGCCGGAGATGGATGGGCTGACTCTGTGCCGTAGACTTCGGGCGATGCCCCGGACCACCAATACGCCGATCATTTTTCTCACAGGCAACAACTCACCGCATACGGTGGTCGATGCCTTGAATTCGGGCGGCGATGACTTCATTCGTAAGCCGTTCGTTCCGCGTGAACTGGCGGCCCGTGTGCGCGCCCATATCCGCCGCTCGGTGTTCTACAGCGACGGTGATGTTGCCGCCATCCGCATTCAGTCTAATCGCTACCGTGTGTATGTGAACGACACCGAAGTCCTGCTGACGCGGGTAGAATTCGACCTGCTGAAGTATCTGTGCGGTTCACCCTACCGTCTGCATTCGACGGAAGAACTGCTGGCGAACGTCTGGCAGTACCCCGACGGGGTCGGTGATGCCGCGCTGGTGCGCAATCATGTTCACAATCTACGGCGCAAAATCGAAATCGATCCGGAACGGCCATTGATCATCCAATCACGGCATGGACGCGGTTATGTGGTGAAGGCGCGCATCTAGTTTGAGGACGAAGCGATCAACAGTAACTGAGTTCTTCCTACATCTGTACAAAACTCTATCAACTTCTTCACAGTATCGAATGCTTAGTGATGCGGCAATAGGTTATGATGAAATTGCTGGAAACCATTGTGCGTTCGAGAAACTGTGATGTTGAGAACTCTTGTAAAGATCGTACAGATTTTAGACGACACCCCCGCCATCTATGGTGAGCGCCGTAAAGGCCAAAGCGTAGTCGAGCTTGCGCTCGTCACGCCTATCCTCATCATGCTGCTGGCGGGGTTGATCGAAGTGGGCTGGTTCGCGAACAACTACCTGACCCTACTCGACGTTACGCGTGCTGGCGCGCGACGCGGTACGGTGCTTCAAGATGCTCAATCTCCGCTGTTCTGGGATGAACGAGGCTCGCTCGTCCCGCAATTCTATTTTGACACCCAGACGGATGGTGATTACTTCAAAACGGCGTATAACCTCAACGGGCTTGTGTCCGAAACGGATGCTACCCGCCTCGCCGTGCGCTACCATCCGACGTTTAACCCCACTGGCTGCAATACGGCGAACCGCACTTTCTACCATGAGATCACGTGCGTGATGCTCGCCTCAATGGATCCCCTGCGGATGACACCGGAAAATGGCGTTGACGACATCGTCGTATCGGGTATCTCGATCGAGAATGTCGATGCCAGTCGGGGGAATGCCTGGCTCGGTACGTTGGGTTCCGATTGGCGTCCACTGGCCGCGAATGTACCGCAGTTGGTGGTGGCCGGACGTTATCCCACCAATGCCAACGAATGCGAAGCCTCGTGGGATGGGCTCGGCACGCCCGCACTATCGGCGCTAGAGCCGCGTGATCCCTTCGACTTCAACTACAGTGGCGACCGTGATGTGGATGACTTGGGGGATGAGTCGTTTGCCGCCACCAATCCGGCGCGTATTAACGTCACGGGTGAAGACGACTTCGACGAAATCGTCGGTATGGATGTGCCCTCGGCCAGCCTCGCCAATGCGGAAAAGCAGGTGGGGTTTGTTCTGTTCGGTAACCATCGCATTGCCGGGACGGCGTGTGTTGGTTCTGAATGGACGCTTGAGGAGCTGTCGCAGGTGGTCAACTTGAGCTCATCGTTTGAACTGGACGACTACGGCGATCCCGCCGTAGTCGAGGCGCGGCGCATGATTCCTGGTCAGGGCATCATTATGGTGGAAATGTTCTGGCAGCACCGGCTGCTGCTGAATATCCCCGTGCTTTCGCCCGTGTTCGTGGCGCTCGGATCGGAACGGACTACGATTTCAGTCTGGGCGGCTTTCCCGCTCCCGGCTGTCGAACCCTTCATTTTGTTTGATTGAGACGGAACAGCTTATGCGTGGCTTACGACGGTTTTTAAGACGCGGTCAATCCGGTCAGGCGTTATTCATCCTGGCGATAGGCTTCATCGCGCTAGTGGGCTTTGTCGGGATTGTGACCGATGTGTCCGTTCTGTTCATCCGCTACAGCACGCTCGGTCGCGCAGTAGACGCGGCGGCAGTGTCGGCGGCTAGCCAGATGCGGCGGATCGAGGACACGACGTTCACCGATACGAACAGTGATGGCATTGACGATATCGCCGAAGACGAAGCGGGCAGTGTCGCGAATCTCAACCTCGCCGCGCGCTCGTTCATTGAGTTATATGGGCTCGACCCGAGCAATGTGATTGTCGAGACGTGCCGCGCACAGCAGGTGGGGCGCGACGTGAACGGCAATCCGTTGGACGAGAACAATGTGACCCTGTTCAATACGGATGGCACGATCAACCCGGCGGCGAACCAGGCGACAGTCGCGGATTATCAGGAACTGTGTACCGAAGACGAGTTGAAGCTCGTCCGCGTGACCGCGCAGATTGATGCGCCGACCATGTTCCTGTATCTGCTCGGCTATCCGACCGTCACGCTCACCTCGTCGGCCATGTCCCAAACAGCTGTGCTCGATGTGGTGCTGATCCTTGACGTGTCCGAGTCGATGCTCAACGAAACGACTTATGCGGACTGGGAAGAAGTCGGGCAGGGGATACGCTACCTGCCACCCGTCCTGTGGGAAGAAGACTTTGAGCCGTTTACCGATTTGAATGGGGATCTCATCGACGATGAGCTAGGCACTTCATGGAACTACATCTTGGATCATACGCAAGATGAGATCAACAATCGGCTTGTACTCACCGACCCGGTTCCCGACACGCTGTTGGAAACGGTCAATTCGCAGTACCGCTGGTTTGATCCCAATTCTCCGACGACCCAAATCCAACCGCGCGAGGAATGTCGAGTACGCGCTTGGCCGCGCACGCAGAACAACTATCCGCGCGTGCCGGATTGGTTGCTGGCCGAATACAACACGTATCTCACGAGCCAGTCGCTGAGCCTCGACGCGCATTTTGAACTAGCGCCGGGTGATGTGGCAACCAACGGTTATTTCTTCTCGCAGTTTGTGCCGATGTACAATTTCTACGGCTGCTGCAATGATCCTGATGGTCTGGTTGATGCTGATGGTAACTTCAGCTTCAGCGATTTGGTCTGCCAGCCGTTCCGCGAAGCGCGGGATGCCGCCGAAGGCTTCCTGACGCGTCTCGACTTCAAGCGCGGCGACCGCGTGGCGTTCGTCACGTTTGACCGCTTTGCAACACTCATCGATCCCGATGGCCCGGCGCAGGATACCAACGCGGATGGCAACGCGGATATCGGTCTGCAAGACCCGATGATCGAAACCGAGACCAGTTTTATCGTCTCCGGCCACCCGGAACAGAGCCGCGTGGGCGCGGTGGAAACGCTGCGGAACGTCGTTGGCGTGCGTGCCGAGTCCGGTACGTATCTTGACACCAATCTTGATGGTCAGTGGGATGCCTTCCGCGATGATGAAGGCGT
>CALKIA010000069.1 GCA_937988705.1 uncultured Chloroflexota bacterium
TAAAGATTGCGCAAGTGCCTATAATGACTCTTGAACGGTGAACGCCACTGGAGGAACGCCACTGTGCTGCGAAGCTTACGCCAACCTGAAAACCTAATGCTGCTTCTCGGTGTGACTGTGGTCTCGCTCAGTATTATTGCCTGCTGGTTTTCCGGTGCTCTGACCCTCAATATCCAACCAGCACTACAACCCCGTCTGGATCGCTTACCTGATACTGAGTTTTTCTTCCAGCCACCCTTGATTTTCCCCGATTTGGTCGAGTTGATTTTGGCGATGGCATTTATCGGTTTAGTGTTCACCGTATATCAGGCAACACACTATAAACGTATGGGCTGGCCGGCTCGCCTGATGTTTCTTGGATGCGTTATCTTGATGCTATCCGCCGTTTGGCTTCACATCGCTCCGCTGACTCAGATCATTGACCGTGTTGATTACAGAAATCAAAGCTATTTATTGATGACAGAAACATATGAAACAGGCGACTCGGGGTTTCAGATATTGTACGCTGTTGTCGCCTGCGATTCTTTCGGTTGGCAGTGCCGTGCGCTTTGGCGGGGCAACTATGACACACTGGTCCGAGAAATCGCAGGCGGATTGATGATTTATAGTATCTCACTCGAAAGTGACGCTAATCGATTGTATTTGCAGGTCGAACGGGCGGGTTCAACCATCGAATTCCCGCTCGAACCGCCCGCCTGAGTCCGCTCATGCCAGCGCGTTAAGCACAGAAACGAGAGCATCCATTATGCTGCGCCGCTTACGCCAACCTGAAAACATCGCCCTGATCATCGCGCTGGCCGCCCTCACAATTGCGCCTGTGTTCTGTCACTTCTCCATGCGCCTCGATCCGCCGCTGTACGAACTACCCGAAGCGGAGTTCACTTTTCAACCACCACTGATCTTCCCACAGGTGCTTAGTGCGAGTCTCGTGATCACAGCGATCACGTTTATTATTTGTCTGATAACGTTCGGATGCACCGTCCACCGGAAAGCCGAGCCTGTTTTCTCCCCACTCTTAGCAGGTATTCTTTGCTTTGTAGTGGTTTTCGCGTTGTTCCCGTGCGCTTATCTCTTCCCGCGTTTGCTCGACTGGTTCATACTATTTCTTGTGCTGTTTGGCTTAGCACTCGCGTTGTATGTTGCTTCACAACTCAGCCGTTATTCGCGCTGGGGGTTGTCCCTCACATTGGCCTTTTTCGCTGGGCTTCTCTTGACAATGTCTACCGTAGTCAACCTCTATGATGGGCCCGACCTCAAACACCACATCCCGCTTGATGATCAAGCGTATTGGCTCCTTCGAGTAAATTATGAATTCACAGACTCGCAGCCCGATTCCGTTTATGCCCTTGTGCGCTGTGATCCGTTCGGCTGGAGTTGCCATTCGCTTTGGTCATCAGCAGTAGAGTGCAGTGCGGTCGATAGGTGTAGCACGAACGAGCCGCACAGCGTCCAGATTCAACTCGCTCCCGAAGAGAATAAGCTGTTACTCCAAGTCGATGATCGAGAGCTTGAATTCCCGCTCGAACCGCCCGCCTGAGTCCGCTCACACCAGCGCGTACTGCAAGGCGGGGTTGTCCTCGCGTTCGACCTCATCCAAGTTCGCGACCATCAGCCGCCCGTGCTGGTACAAATACTCGACGTGCGCGCCCACTTCTTCCAGCGCCAGCAGCACATCATAGCCGTGCCGCTCCGGGTACATGCCGCGTGAAATCGCGCCGATGGTGCAGGGCTGACCCAGCTCGCGCATGATCGTCTCCACGCGCTCCAGTTTGCGCTCGTGGCTGGCGCGGATCTCGCCGATGCGCTCGTGCAGGTTGTAGATTGGCGTCTCGTGCCCGCCCAGCGCCACGCGGATGCCGTCAAGCCGCGCGACTTTCGCCAGCGCCTCGAAGTAATGCCCCAACCCCGTGTACGCGGTGATGCTCTCCGGCGCTTGGTGCGGCGTCGTCACCGCCAGTACATGATCCGCGCTGATCAGTACATCGCCGATCACAATGCACACCTGACCGGGGCAGTGTCCCGGCGTGTGGATGAAACGCATCCCGTCCAGTTCGACGCCTTCGTCCAGCGCGAAATCGACATTCACCGAGCGGAAGAACTTCTTGCCGAAGCCGTACATCTCCATCAGCTTGGTACGGCGTTCGGCGGGGATGCCCGCGCGTTCCAGATACACGCGCAAGTCTTTGGTGGCGATAATCACGCGCTCCTCGTAGTTGGTCAGCACGCGCCGATCCAGTGGATGCACGCCCACCTGCGCGGTCGTGAGGTCGAGCACGCCGCCCAACCCGCCAAAGTGATCGATGTGCCCATGCGTGATCAACACGCGGCGAATGTCGCTGATGTCCAGCGTTTCGCCGAAGTCCGTGCGCAGCGCAGCAATCCCCGCCACGAGTTGATCGCCGGAATTTCCGATGCCCGACCCGCAGTCGATCAGCGTGGGGACGCCCTGCTCCAGCAGCACATAGCAGTAGACGGTGAAACCGGGGAACGCCTCGACGGGCAGGCGGTAGATCCGCGCGCCCGTCGAAGCGTCAAAACGCTCGATGGCGGTCATTACATCGAGAACAGCGAGCGACCGGGCAGCGCGGCCACGCCCGCGTACACCAGCACCAGCGTCACGATGATCACGGCCAGCGACACCATGTAGCGCACGTTGTCGGGACGGCGGCGGAACGGCATGTCGAGGTGTGCCACCACCACAGCGACCGTCATCAGCGCGACGTGCCCCCAGCGATATTCCAAGCCCGTCGGAACGCCGCCCATGGCGAGCAGTGTGATCAGACCAAGCAGCCACTGGATTTCAACCGCGCGGACGAAAATCGACATGAAGCGTTTGGCAAAGCCGTCATACGGGCGGTTCTGGAACAGGCCGATGAGAATGGCAATGATCGCGACGACAGTCGCCAGCACGACCAACCAGCGCACGCCCGAATGGGCTTGAAACAGAATGTTCTGGATGTCCATAAACAGGTCCTTTTGGGGTGGAGAGAGTTAGTTATGACGAGCATACCAGAAACAAAAACGCCGGGCTATCCCAGCGTGTGAATGTTTGATCAGAAGGTAAAGATCCAAGGCTAGTTCTCAACCACGCGGTCACAAACGAATTTGCAGGCGCCGTTTGCTCCCCTCCCTGAATTCGGGGAGGGGTCGGGGGTGGGGTCGAAACCAACGGACGCGATACATCGCATCCCTACGAATCACGCGGTTGGGTTACGTTGTTTACCCTACACCCCGACGGACTGCTTCTGCAGGCGGTACACATTTACCAGCGTCACCAGATTCTTAAGCAGGTCGCGCATGAAACCGCGCGTCGCCTCATCCGTCAGGTGCAGGTTGGCGTCGAACTTATCTTTCGCCGTCATCACCAGCACCTGCGGCTGATTGACGATTGGGTTATCAGTAAACACGAACACCTGCCGCAGATGATGCTGGGCGCGCACCGTGCCGAACATCCCGGTCGATGCGCCCATGATGGCGACAGGTTTGCCCTTGAGCGGCACCTGCTTATTCTGATCGGGACGCGACGCCCAGTCAATCGCATTTTTGAGCACGCCGGGAATCGAGAAATTGTACTCCGGCGTAGCGACCAGCAGCGCGTCAGCCGCCGTGATCTGCTCGCGGAAATGCTGGACACCTTCGGGAAAACCCTGCGCGCGCACATCGTCGTTGTACAGTGGGATGGCGCTGAGATCGGCCAGCTCGAGCGTCATGCCGTCCGGCAGCACATGACCCGCCGCGCGCAGTAAGGCGCTGTTGTACGAAGCCTGTCTCAAGCTCCCCGAAATACCGAGGACACGAATAGGCTGATTCATATCTTTTTTCCTTACACTACCCCACAATACCTTGACTATACGTCCCTAAGATCAAGTCGGGCATGAGAATCCCATGATCAAACGGGCAGCAGTCCGTTTAAGCGCAGTGGGTCAGCATAGGGCAGGCGTCATCCAAACGACGCGCACACAGCACGGCAATTTCCAGTAAAATTACAGCTATGATGATCAAACTACCCGATGACAAACAAGCACTCCTTGACGATCTGCTGCCCCGGCTCACAGGCGTACCGGGCGTGGTCGCGGTCGTCATCGGCGGATCGCTGGCACGCGGCACCGCCCGCCCCGACTCCGATCTCGATCTCGCGCTCTACTACCACGCCGCTGCGCCGTTCGACCTCGCGCCCATCCGTGCCATTGCCCAGCACAGCAGCGTCGACGGCACGCCCACCGTCACCGATTTCTACCAGTGGGGCGCATGGGTCAATGGCGGCGCGTGGATCCAGACACGGGCGGGCAAAGTCGACTTTTTGTACCGCAGCATCGAGCAGGTACGCCGCACCATCGACGAAGCGCGCGCCGGACAGACGCACACCGACTACGAGCAGCAGCCGACTTTCGGCTTTCACAGCACGATCTACCTCGCCGAAACGCACGACTGCGTCCCACTTTACGATCCCGACGGCGTGATCGCTGACCTCAAAGCGGCCGTCGCCACCTATCCGCCTGCGCTTAAAGCGCACCTGATCACGGGCTGCCTGTGGAGCGCGGAATTCACGCTCTATCACGCGCAGGGCTTCGCGGCGACCGGGGACGGCTACAACACGGTCGGCTGCATCACGCGGATGTTGTATAAGCTCACGCATGTGCTCTACGCGCTCAACGAGACGTATTTCGCGGGAGATAAGCGGTCGCAGGCAAAGATCGCCGCGTTCGCCCTCCAGCCGGACGGCTATCTCGCAGATGTCGAAGCACTGCTGCGCCACCCCGGCACGGATCTCACCGCCTCGGTGGCGGAGGTCGAGCGGTTGTGGCGGGGTGTCAAAGCCCTCGCGGACGATTACGCGCCGACTTGGCGTCTATGAGAGATGACCATGACTAAACGTTTTCGTGCGCTCAAACGCTGGCACAAGCTCGGCGTGATCGCGCTGGCGCTCATCGCCGTCTCCGGTTTATTCGTCTATGCGTGGCTGTTCGCCGATCTGCCGAGCATCGATCAAATTCACGCGGGCATGACGCTGCCCTCGACGCGCATCTATGATCGCAATGGCACGCTGCTCTACGAAATCCTCGCGGACAGCGAGACGGGCGGGCGCAACACCGCGATTCCGCTGGAAAGCATCCCGCAGCACTGCCTCGATGCGGTGATCGCCACGGAAGATGCCAATTTCTACAACCATCCCGGCGTCGATGTGGTCGGCATCGCGCGCGCCGTGTGGATTAACCTGAGCGGCGGCGAAGTGCTGGCCGGCGGCAGCACGATCACGCAGCAGGTGGCACGCACGCTCCTGCTCGATCCCCAGCAGCGCGCCGAGCGGACACTGCGCCGCAAGCTGCGGGAGGGAATTCTCGCAATTCGTCTGCAAACCGCCTACAGCAAAGCTGACGTGCTGGCGCTCTATCTGAATCAGTCGTATTTTGGCAATCTCGCCTACGGCATCGAAGCGGCGGCACAAGCCTACTTCGGCAAGTCCGCGCCGGATCTGTCGCTGGCAGAATGCGCCTTGCTGGCGGGGCTGCTGCAAGCGCCTGCCGTCTACGACCCGCTGACCAACCTCGAAGCGGCGCAGGCACGGCAAAATGTGGTCTTGACCCTGATGGTGCAGTACGGCTACGTCGACGCGGCCGCAGCGGAAATCGCGCGCAATGACGAACTCCAATTCGCGGCCAGCCCCTTTCCCATCGAAGCGCCGCATTTCGTCATGGCCGTGATCAAGCAGCTCGAGCGCGACTATCCTGACGCCCTCTACCGTGATGGCTTGGACGTGATCACGACGGTCGATCTCGACTGGCAGCGCGCCGCCGAGCGCATCGTCAACCGCCAGTTGGATTCACTGAATCATCCCGCCGTCGGTGGGCGCCAGCCCGCCAACGCGAACAATGCGGCGCTCGTGGCACTTGATCCCTACACCGGGCAAATCCTGACACTGCTCGGCAGCCCGAACTATTTCGATGAGGCCATTGATGGCGCGGTCAATGCGGCGCTGGCGAACCGCCAGCCGGGCAGCACGCTCAAACCGTTCACCTACGCCGCCGCCTTCGACCCAACGCGCCCCGATGCATGGAACGCCGCCACCATGATCCTCGACGTGGAGACGCCGTTCATCACCCGCCGTTTGGAGAGCTACACGCCGGCCAACTTCGGGCTGGTCGAACATGGCCCGGTGCTCATCCGCGAGGCGCTGGCGTCTTCGATGAACATTCCGGCGGTGGTCACGCTCGATCACATCGGCGTCGGCACAATGGTCAATCTGGCGGCGAATGCGGGCTTGACCACCCTCTCCGGCAACACCAGCCTCGACCTGTCGGTGACGCTTGGCGGCGGCGAAATCCGCCTGCTCGATTTGGTGCAGGCCTACAGCATCTTCCCGAACGGCGGTTATCACATCGACCCGGTTTTCATCCTCAAGGTGACCGACCGCGGCGGTCAGGTGCTCTATGAATGGCAAAATCGCCCGCTCACACAGCGGGTGATCGATGAGCGAGTCGCCTTCCTGATCACCGACATTCTGAGCGACGACCACGCGCGCCTGCAGGGATTTGGGCGCAACAGCGCGCTCAACATCGGGCGCCCCGCCGCAGCCAAGACGGGCACAACCACCGATTACCGCGACAACTGGATCGTCGGCTATACGCCGAATCTGGTGGGCGGGGTGTGGGTGGGCAACGCCGACAACACGCCGATGCTGGATGTGACCGGCGTGAGTGGCGCAGCGCCAATCTGGAACGCGTTCATGCGCGAAGTGCTGATCGGTCAGCCAGAGCTCGAATTCGCGCAGCGGGCTGATCTGCTGCGGCTGGAAGTGTGCGCGGTGAGCGGTCTGCTGGCGACGCCGGAATGCCCGCGCCGCCGCGTCGAATGGTTCATCCCCGGCACCGAGCCGACCGAATACGACAACTTCTACCAGACCTTCACGATTGACCGGAACACAGGCTTGCTGGCGAACGACACGACGCCGGAAGCCAACCGCATCGACCGGGTGTATCTGGTACTGCCGCAGGAGGCGCGCGACTGGGGCATCCGCAACGGCATCACGCCGCCGCCCACCGACGCCGCGATTGTGCAAACCGACGCCGATGACGGTCTGCGCCTGCTTGAACCCGATCCGTATACCATCTTCCAGATTTCCCCGCAGATTCCCGTCGAGTCGCAGCGCCTGCGCCTGACGGTCGGCGCGCCGCCGGGGACGGAGTCGGTGACGTATGCCATGAATGGAGAAGCGCTCGGCACGGTCGAGTCCGCGCCGTGGGCGCTGTGGTGGCCGCTCCAGCAGGGCGACTGGGAGCTGGTCGCGCAGGCGACGCTGGCGGATGGCACGGTCGAAACGAGCGATCCGATCCCCTTCAGCGTGGTGGTCTACGTGCCGCCGCAGTCAAGGACTGAGGATACGGCACCCTAGAAATCGATATCGCTCAGATCAGTTACAAAATTCTCAGATTCCGGCTGATCCAAAGTTGATGTTGGTACTTCCAAAGGTTCAGGTTGGATGCTAATAACCTGTAGATAACCATCAATCGAAGCCTCTGAAACCCGGAGGACTGCGTGCAGTTTGTAGCCATCCGTGTCTTGTAAAGCGGTTACCAAAATCAGGCTACTGTCGGCATCATCATTCCCAATTTGTTCTACTCCGAATTCGCCTGTTTCGAACAGGATGTTCGCTTCATGTCTGTAGAATACAGCTGGGCGTTGGCAGGCGGCAGAGCAGAATTCGTACTCACCAGTGACCAGTTTCAGGCGAATCAAAGCACTATCAGGTTGGCGCATAGGCGTACTCATACCTCCTTGAGCTAAAGTCAGGTTTTCAGGTATAGAGAGACTGAATGAACAATTAGTGGAGAGAAAAGGCTGAGTTCAATTTACTGCATATTAACGGTCTTTTTTCGCAGTAAGGCACGAATTTGATTACAGTCAGGAACGTTCCCGAAGTAGAGCTGATTCATCAAATCAGTCATTTAGTATGTGAACTTGTTTTCTCGATCTCCTATATTCAATTTTATGCGTATTGGGAAAGAAATGAAGCTATGAGATAAC
>CALKIA010000070.1 GCA_937988705.1 uncultured Chloroflexota bacterium
GTGTAGTCATTTTGGGCGGCACGCTGCCGGGCAGCGACCAAGCCGCTCTGATGCACTTTGCGGAAATCGCCATACGGGAACTTGTAGCGCGCTTTCGTGCCTTCGTTCTCGTCAGTGTCGATGGCGAGATACCACTTGGCATACTCTGCCTCACCCTGCTTGTCGAGAAATTCGCTCTCTGCGTGTTCGGTTGGCTGTGCCGTCTTCCACTGCGTATTGATGATGTACTTGCCTTCGTCGAGCAGCTGGCGCGCGTTTTCGAGCGCCTCATGATTGAGTTTCACGGGCATCGGATGTTCCTCCTCACAGGGCAGGGAGGGATGCACCTGGCATCCCTCCACTTCGTTTCATTCATACTGATCGTTATATTGGACGTGACTGCATCCGGCGTTCTTACGACACTGACCGGAAAATCACTGTGTACGAGGTGAGCGCGCGCGCGCCGCCTTCCATGGTGCAAGGCACAGCCGAGAGCGGACGCGATACCGGATCGGAGCGTCCCGGCATATCAATCAGATAGTCGATGCCCGATTCCATCTGGAAATCGGTATAGCCCACGCCACGTTCTGGCTTTAACCCCGTGAAGAAGCGACTCTCACCGCCATCCCAACGGGCGCGAATCTCCATGCCGGGGATGCCGGTACTGCCGTTCAATTCCACGACAAACACCTGAATCACCCCAGTATCACACGAGGTATTGACCGACACGAGTTCAAAGTCGTTTTGCGGCAGGCTGGTCGGCACGGCGACGAACAACGGCGTTGGCGTCGCCTGATTCGCGGCGGGCGTCGGCGTTTTGGTGGCCGGCGGTGTCAGGGTGACGGTTGCCGTGGGGATGTCAATCGAGACCACGCTCCCCGGCACATCGCCCGCCGGTATGATCTGATCGGCACAGCTGGTACGCCCTTGCAGTTGGTAGAAGCGCATCAGCGCGCGAACGGCGTTCAAGCCGCTGGTGCTGTTGGTGTAGCCCGTGGTCGCCAGCGAGCACGCTGTGTCCGCGACCGCCTGAATCGGATCGCCTGCGAGGCGCAAGCCGACCAAGCGATTGATCGCCGCGCTTAAGTCGCTGTCATAGCTGTAGCTCATGGCAATAGCGACCATGTACTGCGTTTTGTCGGCATCAGCCAGCTGCCATGGTTCGGTATCGACCACCTCAACCGGGCTGAGCAGCCAGGTGTAGGCGAGCGCTCCGCCGATGCCCAGCAGCAAGCCGAGGATAATGCCCAGCAGCGAAAATGGTCGGCGCGACCGCTGAAATTTGCGCGGAATGGCTTGCGGTTCGCTCATGGGGTGTGTCCTAGCGGGCGGTACGGCTGCATGATCGGCGTCAAGCGGCCGACGCCCTCCGCGAGGAGCACCAGCGCACGAATATCTTCCAGATCACGCGAGTTGGTGATGAAACGCTCGGTGGTTTCCTGCACATAGGCGGGGATGTTCTCGACGCTCAGAAAGCGCAGTCGCTCCAACGCGCCGTTAAGGTCCGCGTCGGCACGGTAGCCTTCGGCCACCATGACGGTGTATTCGTCTTTGTAACGCTGTGCCAACGCGCTGGCGGGGCTGTCGATGGTCTGCGCCGGGAACTGCACCCAGCCGACGTACAGTCCGATCAGCGCACCGACGATCAGCGCGATCAGCAGCGAAAGGATAAATCGAACCATGTGTCCTCAATGCGTGCGGCATGCATTTCTTTATCACAGGCTGTTATTAAAGCACGGGCGGGCACCGGACGCTAGATCGGTACACCTACGACTTCGCGCCAATCACGCTGTCGAGGTAGGCGACATCCGGGCGCTTAGAGATGTAGATATCCCAACGGTCTTGTTTTTTTGGATCACGTGACTTGAAGAATTTCGGCGTCCAGTGAACGCCTAGCCGATCACAAGTGGCGCAAAACAAATCAACAATGTCTTTTGAGCAGTTGCTGAAACAATAGCGAGGATAGTCAATACCATCTACGATGTTTCTTGAGCGTGATCCATCGCTGTGATACAGCCCTTGAAAGAACGCTATTGGGTATTGATCGACGATTTTATCTTGCCATGTCTCTAGTTTGATGAGGCGCGAATGTTTTTCGCCTTTCCCGTGCTGTGGCAGAAGTAAATCCCAGTACTTGTAATATGCAGTTACATCAACAGCCCTGATGCGCCCATCACGTTCTCGATTCACGATCCCGATCTGATTCTCAGGAAGCAGGATTTGCAGTTCATTCACGCATTTTACGATGATGTTTGGATATTTAGTATCAAGGGTCACACGTAGACGGAGTGTTTTCCGTACCAAAGATAAGTTTCCATCGCCCAAATAGATTCCTAAAATGTATGCATATGCTTCCAACTGCCGTGAGCAATCCCCAACAATTTCTCCCCGAAGAATCTGAGGCACTATGGGCGTCAATTCTTCCACGATGTGCACTTCCAGAGTTTCTAGATTTCCATATCTCTGGATACAATCGATGATTGTACGTCTGGGGATTCCGGTGATGCGCGCAATTGCTTTCTTATTAGTACCTACTTCCCAGAGTTCCAATATTTGCCTGTACTCTTCGATGGAGCGCGTCATGTATACCTCGAAGATAATCGATCAAGGGGAACCTACGATTATTATTGCGCGGAGTGTGCTACAAGAAAACAAAAAACCGAGCAGAAAAGCTCGGTTTTTTCAGTTTTGTGCCGAAGGTGGGAGTCGAACCCACACGCCCGTCAGGGCAATTGATTTTGAGTCAATCGTGGCTGCCATTACACCACTTCGGCAACATATATTTCTGTAAATCATCAGTCAATTAGACTGTCTTTACACGATGTAATTCTAGAATTGCGCCTAACGATTGTCAATGGTGATCATGACAGACGATGAGCAGGTTCTGATAGCAGCCGCCCAGCGTGGCGATCTCAACTCGTTTAACGCGCTGGTGCTGAAATACCAAAATGTCGCTTTCACGCTGGCGTATCGAATTATGGGCGATTCTTCCAGTGCGAATGATGCGGCGCAAGAGGCGATGATTACCGCATATCGCCGCTTGAGTACGTTTCGCGGTGGCAGCTTCAAAGCGTGGCTGCTGCGCATTGTGACCAACCGCTGCTACGACGAACTGCGCAAGCGCAAACGGCAGCGGCAGACCACCTTTAGCGACCTCACCCCCGACGATGCCGACGAGCCGCCGCTGGCTGATGACTCCGATACGCCGGAAGAGATTGCGCAGTCGCGTGAGCTGCAGCGGGCAGTCCAGCGCTGCATCGACCGCCTGAATCCCGATCAAAAGCTGGTGCTCGTCCTGTGCGATATTGACGGCATGGATTACGACGAAATCAGCCAACAGGCTGGCGCGACGCTCGGGACGATCAAGTCCCGGCTCAGCCGTGCGCGCGCATCCGTCCGTGATTGTTTGAGCGCCGTTCGGGAACTTTTACCCTCCGCTTATCGTCTAATCAGTGACAAGTCTGAAAAGTAAGCCCATGCCGCTCGATGACCGCGATTTAGAACTGCTCTCTGCCTATCTGGACAACGCCCTCACTGCTGAGGAGCGCGCCGGGGTCGAGTCGCGCCTTGCCGCCGATGCCGATTTACGCCTTGAATTGGAACGTTTGCGCCTGACCAAGAACCTGATTGGCGCACTACCCACGCTGCGGCCCCCGCGCCCGCTGACCGTGACGCGCGCGATGCTTACGCCGCGGGTGTTGTCCTTCCCGGCGACAGTCGCCTTTAGCGCGATTAGCGCGGCGGCGGCCGTGATTGTGCTCTTGGCCGGGGTCGTGCTGCTCTCGACCACGCAGTCTGCGCCCAGTGAGTCACTCGGTGTGGCGCAGTTCCCTACGGCGGCCGCGACCATCATCAGCCTGACGGCGACCGAGAATGTACAGTTGTTCGCGCAGGAGGAAGCGCAGTTGGCCAGCCCACCCGTTTTGGCGACCGAGGCACTTAACGCGGTACCTGCCAGTACACTGGTGGTAGCCACGGTTGATATCGCCGCGGCCTCTGGTTTGGCTGGCGGCGAGGCGGCCGCCGAACTGCCCGCGCCTGCGCCGCTGGGTACGCTCGAACAAGGCACGATTCTGCCGTTCGGTGTAATTGAGCCAACTGCGGAGCATGATGCACAGGATAGCGCCGCCGATCTTATTGAGCCGTCTATGCGGCAAGCCGAGTCGCCGACCCCGGAAACGGATGCAGCCGCGGCACTCGAACTCGCGCCCATGGCCGCGCTGGCGGCGACGGCGACACCCGCTCCGACGCTCTTGCCGCCCACATCCAGTCCCGCGCCGAGCGCGACACTGCTGCCGACCCGCACGCCGCTGCCGCCGATCGAGCCGACGGCTGCGCCGATACCTGCACCGATCACCACGCGCGGCGACGCATCCAGCGTTGGCATCGCCCTGATCATCATCGCCGCGCTGCTGTTTTTGCTCTCCGCCGCCGTCTTTATACGGAGAAATGGCTAGCAGTTCACAAATGTCGATCTTTAACTCAGAATCACTTGTTCCTGCCCGTTCAGGTCATAGACCAGAAACGACATATCGGGCAGGGACAGCACCCCGTAGCTGTGCGAAGTCGGACGCACATTGTTGAATGTATAGAGCGAACCAGGATTGATCACGCAGCCGTTTTGCACGCGCACATAGAGCGGCACATGCGTATGCCCGGTGATCAACACGTCCACTTTCAGAGAGACGAGCATCATATTGAGCAGCGTGTTCGAGACGTGATCCCGGTACAAGCCCCAGAGATTGTTCCCCGGCTTGCCGTGTGTCATGAACAGGCTTGCACCGTCAAAATCGCCGCGCCACTCCAATGGCAGCGCCTTCAAATAGGCGCGATTATCCGCTGATAAGCCGTAACTCCACTCATCATGATTGCCGCGGACGGTGGCGATGTTGCGATCGCGAACGGTTTGGACAACGCGATCGGGATCGGGTCCGCGCCCGACCAGATCGCCCGCGCATAACACTGTTGTGACTTGGTGCAGGCTTTCTAACTGGCGGAGTGCGTTGTCAAGTGCTTCATAATCGCCATGAATGTCAGAAATGACGCCAATTTTCATCCTGAGAATCCTAAACGGGTCAAAAGTGAGTCTATTATAGCACTTTCGGGCTCAACCTTGGATCGGCTGGCTTGCGAAGCGTTTTATGAAACACTCACGCTAAAGCCATGCGCTTTGCCCTCGAATGTGCTATCATCCACATAGCGATAGAACTCATGTGCAGTGACCCATGACCCAAATTTTGCTCATTCGACATGCCGTCAACGATTTTGTGAAGACGGGCAAACTGGCAGGATGGACGCCTGAAGTCCACCTGAACGACGAGGGGAAAGCGCAAGCTGAAGCCCTGGGTAAGCGGTTGGCCGATGTGCCGATCACGCAGCTGTATGCGAGCCCGCTTGAACGGACGATGGAAACAGCCGCGGCCGTCCAGCAGCAGCACCCGCACCTCGCCATCCAGCCGAATGAGGCCATCGGGGAAGTTCGCTACGGCGATTGGGAAGGTAAAGAGATCAGCGTGCTGCAAAAGCGCAAGATGTGGCACGTTGTGCAGGAATATCCTTCGCGCGCCTACTTTCCGAACGGTGAGACGATGCGCGGCGTGCAAATCCGCGCCGTCAATGAAATTGAACGTTTAGCGGCGCAGCACCCGCGTGAACTCGTGGCGGTTGTGTCGCACGCTGATTTGATCAAGATGATTCTCGCGCACTTCTTGGGGATGCATCTCGACGCTTTCCAGCGCATTGTCGTGTCGCCCGCGTCGATTAGCACCCTGATGCTCGGTTATGGCCGTCCCTATATCGGCACGATGAATGATGTCGCTCATATCGCGCAAATGGAGCGCGAGAAGAAACAAACAGCCGCGTCTGAAGGCGCAATCGCACGGTGAGAATACATGCCGAATATCGAAATTGAACTGAACCCGATTGACTTTATCACGATTGGAACCGTTGGTCCTAAAGGCCAGCGTGTTTTTCATTTGCAAGCGGCGAAGACGACTGAACTCATCTCGTTGATTATCGAGAAAGAGCAGGCCTGGGCGCTCAGTGAGGCGATCCGCGAACTGCTGCAAGACCTCGATAAACGGTATCCAGGCACCTCAACGGGCGAAAGCATCCGCTATGGGATGGAACTGCGCGATCCGGTTGAGCCGCTGTTTCGCGTGGCGCAAATGGGCCTCGGCTACGATGAAGATCGCAATATGGTGGTGTTGGTCGCGCAGGAATTGGTTGTGATTCAGGATGATGCTGATCCGGACTCCGTTCAACCCGGCATCGTGCGTATGTGGTGTTCCAGAAACCAGATGCGCGCGCTGAGTGATCACGCGACGAGCACCGTGCAATCGGGTAGACCTGATCCCCGGCAGAACGGACGATTAGTGTATTACTGGACATAAC
>CALKIA010000071.1 GCA_937988705.1 uncultured Chloroflexota bacterium
TAGCACTATCTGTGTTGGATTGCAATAAGTTCGTGCAGTCTTACCGCGTCGCCCCAGATTCAGGCACGCGACTCCGCAGGCCTGCGCGGACTTCAGCGGCGCGTGCGATGATCTGACTGTCTTTCACGATCAAAGCGGCGATTCCGTCCGGCAGCGCTGTCCCAAAAAGCGACCGCGCCAGCGCCAAGCCGAGCAGCAGCCCGCTCGCGTCGTGCGCCCGCTCGATTTGCTGAACGACTGCGCCCCAGTCGAAGGTCGCGCGGCTGCGCAGCAGTTGATTCACATCGCAGACGTCGGCCAGCTTCGACCATCCGCGTATCGCCCCCTGCGCGCACAAGTACACCAGTAGTTCGCCGCCGCCCAACGTGGACACCGCTTCCCGCTCGGTGAACCATACGGGCGTCAACCGATCCCACGCGCCATCCAGCGTCACGCCGCCGTCAAACTTGCGCGGCCAGACGCGCGAATGCAGCCCGAAGTTGAACAAATGGGAACGATGTGCAAACGCGGCGTAATCATCGAACGTTTCCGGCTCGGTTACGGCAATGCGCACATAGTTATTTTCCAGCAGGAGATCGACCATCCGGCTCATATCATCCGCCTGCACAATCACGTCCAGCCGGTCATACTGGCGCAGGCGCACGTCGCCGTAAGCCTGTTTCGCCAGCACCGGCCCGTCGATCACCAGCATCGGGAGATCCAGTTCCTTGCAGAAGTTCTGGAACTTGAGCAATTCTGCCGTCACCATCAGGTTGCGAATTGAGTGCTGCTGATACCACTGGCGGAGGCTGTCGATAAAGGTGGACGGTGGTGTCCGTTTCCAGTGGGTGAAGAGCGTATGGAAGAACAACGGTGTAATCTCATGCGCTTGAGCGAATTGGTGGCAGTCAGCCCACACCACCGACTTTTCAAGCAAGGTTTGAATCCGAGCTTTAGCGCTGTCCATGAGCGGGGTCTGAGCGCACAGGACGACGAGTTCTTCTTCGGGACTCTGAAATTCCAATCAACCCCCCTTGGATGAAAACGTCAGAACAATAACACAAGTCCGAATATTTATCCTATATAAATCTACACATACGCCCTTAAGTACTGTACGCAAAATCTACCAAAATCGGCCACGACGTGCGCTATACTTTGTCGGCGCCCGGTCTGCGCTCATTCCTGTGGCTGGACGGGGCTGAACGTCACCAGAGAGGCAGGACGAAACCTATGCTTACCCGACCTAAATTGCTCGTATTTGATATTGACGGGGTGCTGACCGATGGCCGCATCGGCGTTTCCGCATCCGGCGTTGAAGACAAACACCTGAGTTTCCGCGATCTCGACGCCATCAAACGCATGGCGCGCGCTGGCCTCCCCATCGCCTTCCTGACGGGCGAAGAAACTGAGTTAGTCGACCGGATCGCCGCGCGCTTCAACGTGACCGACGTCACGAAGTTTGCGAAGGATAAACTCGCCGGACTGCAGGTCGTAGTCGCGCGTCACGGCCTCACACTGGCGGATGCATGGTACATCGGTGACAGTGACCGCGACGCGCCCGCCATTGCCGCGGCCGCGCTCGGTCTGGCACCCGCCGATGGCACGCACACCGCCCGCGCCGCCGCGGATCGTGTCCTCAAAGCGCGTGGCGGTGAAGGCTGTGCTGAAGAAATCGAGAGCTTGTGGCTGAGTCTCGCCTCCACCGACACCACGCAGTTACAAACGGACATGGCGCGCATCTTCCGCGACAGCCTCGCCGCGCACGAGCGCCTGCTCGCCGAGTCGCTGCCCGTGCTGGCGCAGATCGCGCGAATTCTCAGCACGACGCTCCAGAGTGGCCACAAGCTGCTGTTCTTCGGCAATGGCGGGAGCGCCGCCGACGCCCAGCATATCGCCGGGGAGTTCGTCGGGCGTTTTCTGCTCGAAAGCCAACCCTACGCGGCCCTCGCCCTGACGACGGACACCTCAATTTTGACGGCCGTCGGCAACGACTGGGCGTTCGAAGATGTGTTCGGGCGACAGATTCGCGCGTTGGCGCGTCCCGGCGACGTAGCCATCGGCATCACCACCAGCGGCAATTCGCCCAACGTGCTGAAAGGTTTGGCGGATGCGCGCCAGATCGGCGCAGCCACCATCGGCTTTACGGGCGGCAGCGGCGGACGCCTGCCCACATGCAGCGATGTCTGTTTCCTTGCCCCCGCGCAGATCACACCGCGCATTCAGGAACTGCATTTGCTGGCGTGGCACACGATCTGCGAGGTGGTCGAAATCGAACTGCATCACGGGACGCGCGAATAAAACCTATCACTGCCGAAGTTTGTCCCATGCGTAGCATATTCAGCCAATTTTGCCTGCCCCTCACCCCCAACTCCTCTCCCACGCAAGCGGAGAGAGGGCGGCATAACGCGGGTTATTGGCTCCCCTCCCTGAATTCAGGAAGGGGTCGGGGGGTGCTAACAGGGGTAGGTTTTTCATGCTTGCCAGTGGAACACGAGTTCCCTGCGCCGA
>CALKIA010000072.1 GCA_937988705.1 uncultured Chloroflexota bacterium
TGCCGCCGACCGATTACGACAATGTGAGTGTGCCGCAGGTCTTTGAACTGGTGCACATTACGCGCCCGCAGTTCTTCGATTATGTGGGCGGCGCGGTCGAGATCTACGCGGAGATGAACACGCGCAATATGGCGTACTTCCAACTGCAATACGGGCAGGGCTTAAGCCCCACCTCATGGATCGATATTGGCGGGCAGCAGACGACGTTCGACTCCGCCGTGCCGATCGCGCAGTGGGATACCAGCGACCTCAACGGGTTGTACAGCCTGCGCCTGGTGATGGTGCTGAATGACAACAGCCGCACGAGTGACTCGCTGCAAGTTACGGTCGATAATGTCGCGCCGACGGTCAACCTGCAATCGGTGGAAGCGGGCAAGGTGTACCGCTTCCCCGGCGATGCGCAGGTGGCGCTGCAAGCCGACGCGCGCGACAATCTTGTGATCAGCCGGGTGGAGTTCTACCAGAATGGCGTGTTCCTTGGCGCCGACGAAACCGCCCCGTATGGCTTTGAATGGGGCATCGACGAACCGGGGACACAGACCTTCACCGCCTTCGCCTTCGACGCGGTCGGCAACCAGTCGAGCAGCCAGCTCACGGTCGAGATTCTGCGGGCCGGGTCGTAGTCTCCGCCGCCAGATACGACGCCATCCCCGTCATTAACAAGGCCAGCGCTTCATCCGGCGCGGCCTTGTCTTTAGTGCGCCCCTGCCGGATCGCGGTGCCAAAGATCACCCACGCGACACTATGCGCCACATCATCTGACAGGGGCGCGGCGTGTGGCGAACGGGCGAGCCATTCAGCAAGCCGATCTTCCACGTAATGCTGCACCTGCATACCGACGAGCATTTGCTCTGAATTCTGACTGTTGACGCCACAGTGACCGAAAAAACGGCTCATAAAAGCGGAGACGGTGGTGCTGAGCAAACGAATGTTCTCGAAGGTGAACAAGGGACGTTCCGGCAGTACGCCGTTGAGCTGCTGCTCTAACGCGTCGCTGACGCTGGCGCGCAGCAGATCATATTTGTCTTCAAAATGGGCGTAGAAGGTTGCGCGGTTGATCTCAGCGCGATCCGCGATCTCCTGGACGCTGATGTCTTGAAATCCCCGCTCGGTCATCAATTCCTGAAAGGCCTGCTGCAGCAGCTTGCGCGTCCGTTTGACGCGCGGATCAACTCTGGTCGTCAGGGTGTTAAGCGACATTTTCGCCTCTTTGTTGCCTAAGCAACATAACTACACTCTTGTCGATTGCATTTCAACATCAGCATCCCTATCTTAATATACAACATTTGTCGCCTAAGCAACACGTAGCTGAAAAAGGGATACCCTCATGGATACCGCACTCTGGATTCTGCAAGTTCTGTTGGCTTTGGCCTTTGGTATGGCGGGTTTGCTGAAAATGACGCAGCCCAGCGCGAAGCTGGCCGAGCGTATGAAATGGGTCAATGACTTTTCCACGACGCAGATACGCCTTATTGGCGGGCTGGAGCTGCTCGGCGCGATCGGGCTGCTCCTGCCCGCGCTCACGCGCATTCTGCCGTGGCTGACGCCCCTCGCCGCGACCGGTTTGGTTCTGACCATGATCGGCGCAGCGATTGTCCACGTGCGGCGCGGCGAACTGCCGATGATCGCGCCGAATGTGGTGCTGCTGGTGCTCGCCGCCATCGTCGCCTACGGGCGGTTTGTCGCTGTGCCGCTGTAAAACGCACAGTTGCTTGACAGCGGTTCGTCATTCTTGTGCTATACTAGAACTTGTGTTCTGTATACAGGAGCAACTGCACATGGCAAATCGCTTAATGCAAGGGACTTGGCAGTGGATTCAACCGACTCACGAGATGCGTGATGAAGTGCTCGCTCTGCTCAGTGATGCCGATCTCGCCTTTAGTCCGGGTGGTAGCAACATGAAGCTGGGCGAGCTGATCCGTGAATGGGGCGAAATTGAACATGCCTACACGGAAGGCTTCAAGACCTTTAAGCAGGATTTCGATTACCGCCACCCTGATCCGACGATCGCCACCAGCAGCGACCGCCTGAAAACGTGGCTCAAGGCGCTGGATGCGGATATGGCGGCGACGGTGGAAGCGTATACAGACGCAGAGGTGGATTCCAAGCCTATTATGCGCCCCGGCGACTATCCAGCGGCCATCGACATGCAGATCAACATCTATTTGCAGGCGCTCTTGATCTTTCTATCCAAGTTGACTGTTTTCCTCCGGGCTGCGAACAAGCCGCTGCCGCCAGCCATCGTGGACTGGATCGGCTAGCCCATGACCCCGCCGACTGCACCCAAAACGATGCACGAGAACTTCGTCGCGGCCATGCTGTATCTCCTCGACGAAACGTTTGACAGCGTTCAGGGCGTGTTCCTCGACAAAAACACGTCGCTGTTCGAGACGCTGGCAACGGTCAGCGCGGAGGAAGCCTCGATTCCGGTGGGAACGAAGTGTGCTACGCTCGCCGCGCAAGTGAATCACACCGCGTTCTATCTGGAACGCACCTATAAGTGGGTCGCGGAAAATGATCACAGTCGGGCCGATTGGGGCGAAATCTGGCGGACGGTGAGCGCGGTCACGCCCGATGAGTGGGAAGCGAGCAAGCAGCGTCTGCGCACCGCCTACGACCAAATCAAGCAGCTCATCCAGGCGACGCCCGATTTCAACGACATGGAAGTGATCGGCGGGACACTGGGCGTGCTGGCGCACTGCGCGTATCATCTGGGCGAAATTCGGCAAGCGCTGTGTACAATTAAGACTACGTAACTATTGGTGCTAGTTCGTGGTTCTAAACGGATGGTATGGGGTCTGTA
>CALKIA010000073.1 GCA_937988705.1 uncultured Chloroflexota bacterium
CCCTCTGGGCGCGCGCCGCAGTACATCACTGATATGGTCTCGCTCGGGGCGACGACCGGACCGCTGCCCTTCCCGCCCATCGTGCCGATCTTCATCGCGATCGGCCTCCTTATCAGTTTGATGCTCGACCGCACGATGCTCGGGCGCACCATGTACGCGCTCGGTTCGAGTCCCGAAGCGGCGCGCCTCGCGCTCGTGCGTCCGGTACGTGTGTGGGCAATCACGTTTGCCATCAGCGCGGTCTTTGCTGCTATCGCGGGAATTCTGCTGGTTGGTTTCACAGGGAGCGCCTACGCCTATGTCGGCAGCCCATACCTGTTCCAGACGATCGCCGCCGTCGTGATCGGCGGCACATCGCTGCAAGGGGGACGCGGCAGTTATTTCGGTACCATGGTCGGCGCATTTGTGCTCATTGAATTGAACACGGTGCTGATTGGCTTGGGGTTCACGCAGGCGCTGATTCAGGCGGCGTTGGGCATCCTCATCGTCGCGCTGGTGTCGTTGTACGGCCGCGAACCGCACGTCCGCAACCGGATATAAAAGCAACCTCACCCCAAGAACCTAACGGTTCTTTGCCCCTCTCCCAAGGGAGAGGGGCGGTTGAGCGCAGCGAAACGGGGTGAGGTTAATTACTACTCCATATGGAACAACTCTTCCATCGGCAGCCACCAGTTGCCCTCGGTACTGCCCTGCGCCTCGCCTTCAAACGGCTGCTGACACGGATCGGTCACCGCCCACCATTCATGCGTGCGCGGATCGTTCCCAACTTTCGCCATGTCGGCGGCGAAATCGCTGCCCACATACTCGAAATACGCGAACAGCAGCCCGCCGCGATGATAGATCGAATAGTTGGTGATGTTCGACTCATGCAGTTTTGCCAGCACATCCGGCCACACCGCCGCGTGCAGACGCTTGTATTCGTCGTACTTCTCCGGTTTGAGCCGGATGATTTGTCCGAATCGCTGCATGCTGACCTCCTAAGCGGCGAGCACGTCGCGGATGGCGCGGGTGATGCGCCCGACGTTGGGCAGCACTTCGTCTTCAAGCGGCGGGCTGTAAGCGATCAGTGCCCCGCCCATGTTTACCCGTTTGACCGGAGCGGCCAACCAGTACACGCCTTCATCCGCCGCCAGTGACACGATATCGCCGCCCCAGCCCGCTTGATGCGGCGCTTCTTCAACCACCACCAGCCGATTCGTCTTCGCCAGCGACTGCAAGATGGTCGTCTTATCCAACGGCACGAACGAACGGAGGTCAATCACCTCGACCTCAATACCCTCTTTGGCCAACGCCGCCGCCGCTTCCAGCGCACGATGCAGCATTAACTGCGAGGCGACCACGGTCACATGGCTGCCTGCCCGCACGACTTTCGCTTCGCCGAGATTCATCGGCGCGGTGTCGTCCGGCACTTCGCCTTTCAGGTTGTACAAACCCTTATGTTCCAGCACAAACACGGGATTATTCTCGCGGATCGCGCCGCGCAGCAAGCCGTACATGTCAACGGGCGTCGAGGGCGACACCACCTTGATGCCGGGAAAGTTCATCAGCCACGACTCGGCGCACTGGCTGTGCTGCGTGCCAAAGCCATTGCCGCCCCCCTGAGCCGCGCGGATCGTCAGTGGGACGACGAACTGCCCGCCCGACATATAGCGATACTTAGCCACCTGATTCGCGATCTGGTCGAGCGCGACAGGCACGAAATCGGCAAACATCAGCTCCGCGACCGGGCGCAGCCCCGTGATGGCCGCGCCGAGCGCCGTGCCGATGATCGCCTGTTCGCTGATCGGGGTGTCGCGCACCCGGTCACCGCCGAAGCGTTCGTACAAACCGGGCGTCACCTTGAAGACACCGCCCGCCTCGCCAACATCTTCGCCAAAGAAGATCACATCCGGGTCGCTCGCCAATTCATCTGCCAGCGCCTTCGCGACGGCCTCTCGATACGTCATTTCCGGCATGGGCGTTTATCCTTCGTAGTACACATCGGCGTAAAGCGATTCGAGCGCGGGAAAGGGTTCATTCTTCGCCCATTCGATGGCGTCCACCACGGCGGTTTCAGCGGCCTGCCGGAGCTCTTCATATTCGACCTCGTCCAACTGCCCGTCGGCGATCATGCGCTCCTTGAGAATGTTGATCGGGTCGCGCTGGAGCCATTCGTCTAGTTCGCCGGGTTTGCGGTAGGGCGCGGTATCGGTCCGCGAATGTCCGCGATAGCGGTACGTCTTGCATTCGATCAGGCTCGGTCCCTGCCCCGTTCGCGCGCGGTCCGCCGCCGTCTTGACCACCTGATACACCGCTTCGGTATCCTGTCCATCCACCATGACGCCGGGGATGTTATACGCCGCGGCCCGATCCGCGATGTTCTGGATCGGCGTGGTCTTGCTCCACACACTGTACTCGCCGTACAAGTTGTTCTCACAGATGAACAGCACAGGCAGCTTCCAGATCGACGCCATGTTCAATGCCTCATGGAATGCGCCAATATTCGATGCGGCTTCCCCGAAGAACGTCACAGCGATGTTACCCGTCTTTTTGACCTGCGCCGTGAGCGCCGCGCCGAGCGCAATCGGGAGCTGCGCGCCGACAATGGCGTTCGCACCGAGCAGCCCGATAGTGGCGTCGGTCATGTGCATGCTGCCGCCTTTGCCTTTGCACGCCCCGGTTGCCTTGCCCATCATTTCGCCCATCATGCCGCGCAGCGTCATGCCGAGCGCCAGCGCGTGATGATGCCCGCGATAGGTACAAGTCACCTTGTCGCCGGGGATGAGCGCCGCAGTCGAGCCTGCCGCGACCGCTTCCTGCCCGATGGCGAGATGAGTTGTCCCGCGAATCAGGTTCGCGAGAAACAGTTCTTGGATTTTTTCTTCCGCCAGCCGAATCTCCAGCATCTGCTTGAGCGCCCGCTGGCGTGCGTCCAGTTCTAGTGTCATGCCCACCCTCTATGCTGAAAATCGATCCAGTTCATCTTGAAAGACCGCCATGAAGCGGGCTAAATCCATGCCATCGACGGCGCGGTGATCGCCGCTCAGCGTCAAGTGCGCGGTCTGGCGGATGAATAAACCGCCATCGATCACCACCGGACGGGCTTTGAGCGCCCCAACCGCGAGAATGCCAACCTGCGGTGGGTTGATCACGGCGGTGAAGTGCTCCACCTGCGGGATCATGCCCAGGTTGCTCACCGTGAACGTGCCGCCCTGAAGATCATCCACCGTCAGGCGATTGGCACGCGCCCGTTCGACCAGACTGCGGACTTCGCCGGCCAGTCCAGTCAGCGAGAAGCGTCCCGCATCGTGCAGCACGGGCGTGATCAAACCATCATCGCGCGCCACCGCCAGCGCCAGGTGAATCGCGCCGTGCTGGTACAGCGCGCCATCCTGAAAGGTCGCGTTGAGTGCGGAGACGCGCAGCAGCGTCTGCGTCGTCAGGAATAGAATTAAATCGTTGATTTTTGCCTTGCCCGCCAATCCTGTGAGTGTATTGAGCGCGGCATCAAACACGAATTCGCCGGTCACATAGAAGTGCGGCGCATCGCGCATGCTCTCACTCAAGCGCCGCCCAATCGTCTGGCGCATGCGCGACAAGGGTACGAGCGTCGCTCCATCAGGCGCAGCGGGCGCAGGTGGTGTGGTTGATGTCGGGCTGACAGGCTCCGCGCGCTGCGCGACAAAAGCATCCAGCGTCGCCAACGTGATCGGGTTGTCGAAGCCCGCTGCCAGCACGGCGGTCAGATCGAGGCCACGCTCACGCGCCGCTTTGCGCACCCGCGGCAGCGCCTTGATGCCGTAGGCATCCACGCCGTTACTCACCACCCCGGGTTGATCGTATTCCCTACGGAACGCCTCGACATCGCGCCGTGTCACGCGCCCACGGCCGCCGCTGCCCGCAATCTGCTCAATGGGCACTTGCAATTCCCGGGCGATGCGCTGCGCGACAGGCGACACGCGCGGCGTTGCGGCCGCTTCGACCGCCGGAGCGGGAGCAGTGGCGCTCGGTTTGAAATCGCCCGCGCTGCCGATGCGCCCCAGCACCGCACCGACGTTCACTTCTTCATCAGGACGGGCGAGCTGTTCCAGCAGCACGCCGCTCGCCAGCGCTTCTAATTCGACATTGGCCTTATCCGATTCGATGATCGCCAGCGCTTCGCCTTTCGCCACCGGGTCGCCGGGCTGTTTCAGCCACTCAATCAAGCGCCCGGATTGCGTGTCAAAGCCGAGATTCGGCATCAAAACATCAACACTCATTGACTATCCTCACCGCCATTAGCTTTTACCGCCCCCGGACGCGCCGAATCGCCCGCTTCAATGTTCTGAAAAATGATGAGTACATCTTCTGGACGCGCCCCCCCGTCCTCGACCAACGCTTCATAGACTCGCTGGCTCACACGGTGCTTCTGTTCGGCGCTGCGCCCCGGTGACCAGTAAACAATGACTGTAGGCATATGATTTTTTGTCCTCATCTAGCCGAGGCAAACTTAAAATGAACCAGTATTTTTAACCTTTGATCGCGCCGAACGTCAATCCGCGCACCATGCTGCGCTGCGTACCGATCACGAACAGAATCGCCGGGATCATCATCAAGACGGACATCGCACACATGCCGCGCCAATCGACGGTAAATTGGCTGGTAAAGTCATATAAGCCGACGGGGAAGGTCTTCGCCGCGGGCGTGCGGGTGAGCAAGCTCGCCAACTGATACTCGTTCCATGCCGCCAGAAACGCAAAAATCCCCGCCGCCGCCATCCCCGGCAGCGCCAGCGGCAAATCCACGCGCCAGAACGCCGTCCAGTAGCCGCAGCCGTCAATATAAGCCGACTCATCCAGATCGCGCGGGATTTGCCGGAAGAAGCCATCCATCAACCACACCGTAAACGGGATGTTAACCGCGACATACACAAACGCCAGCCCGTGCACGGTATCGACGAGGCCGAAATTACGCAGCAGCAGGAACAGCGGCAGACTTAGCGCGATCCCGGGCACGGCGCGCGACAACATGATCAGCAGGAAGACAACGCGATGTCCTTTGAACTCAAACCGGGAGAAGGCATAGCCGCCCATCGTGCCGAAGGCCAGCGCGAAGCCTGTGCTCAGCGCCGCCGTGATCATCGAATTGCGCAGGTAGTCGCCAACCGGGACGCCCGCTGCATAGTTGGGGTTCAGACCGAACAGCGAAGCGAACGCGTCCAGTGTGATCTGCTGCGGGATCCACACCGGCGGCGTGGTGTTGACTTCGGAGGCGGGGCGGAACGCCGTGAAGATGATCCACACGGCGGGCAGCGCGCCCAATGTGAGGATGGCAAACGCTACCAGATTGTAAATCGCCTGACGTGACCGCCCATGCGGTCGCACTGCGTGGGTCAGCATTACTGCACCACCCTTGATTTCATCAACTGCCGGAACAGATAGAGCGTGAACAAGATGCCGACGATGACGCTCACCATCGACATCGCGCTGGCGAGGCCAAAGCGCGAATTCTGGATCGCCATCTCGCCAACGTACGTCCACACGACTTCGGTGCGATTGGCCGGGCCACCATCGGTCATGATGCGCACAATGTCGTAGGCGCGCCCGACATCCAGTGACCGCACAGTCAGCGCAATCAACACGAACGGTTGCAGCAGCGGCATGGTAATTTTGCGGAACTGCTGCCACGCGCTTGCGCCATCGACCTCGGCGGCCTCGTAAACTTCGCTCGGCAGCGACAGCGTGCCCGCCAGCAAAATGATCGTCGTGACCGGAATGTTCATCCACATGCTCGCCAGCCCAATCGAGAAGATGCCGGTCGGAATATCGACCAACCACGCCTTGGGCGTCGTCATCAACCCTATTGACATCAGCGCATTGTTGACCAATCCGACGGTCGCATTGAAGAACCAGGCGTACTGAAACCCGACCAGCACCGGCGCGAACATCATGGGGATCATGAGCAGCGTACGGATAAGGCCTTGCCCCCAGGTCACCCGTGCGATCAACTGCGAGAGGCCGAGCGCGATCACATATTCGAGATTGACGGTCACCGCCATGAAAATGATCGTGCGAAAGAACGCGGTGATGAAGACATCATCTTCGAGCAGCCGCTCGTAATTGCGGAACATCCGCGATGCATCAAATGCAAACGTTTCGGGGCGCAGCAGGTTGAAGGGTGTAAAGCTGACATAAACTGAGTAAATCATCGGGTAGATGACGACCGCCGCGATGATGAACAACGTCGGCGCAAGCAGAATCCACGGGAAAACCAGTTTGCGCCGTTCAAAGGCGCTGCGCCGCGCTTTCACGGGTGCGATCACCGTTGCTGCATCTGCAATCATGCCTGTGCCTTGTCTATCATGGGGGCGAAGCGCGCCCGCCCCCACAATGCGTGCTCAGAAATTATTCGTAGTAACCGAGGTCGTCCAGCAAGCTGCGCGCATCGTCGACACCCTGCGCCACGCCGTCTTCAACCGACGCATCGCCGAGGATGACGCCTTGCAGAATGGGCGTCCACAGGTTCGTGAAGCTGATCCAGTCCGCAAACAGCGGCGGAGTGAAGAAGTCTGAACCAATCTGTTCCTGCGCGACCTGTAGGCGTTCGGCGTCAAGCGCCACGCCCGACGCCGACGCATCGCTGATGATGCGCGCCCACACGTCATCACGCACAGGCAGCACGCCAAGCTGGGCTTCCATATACTGCACGGCTTCGCTCGTCAGGAACTTGATCAGCGACGCCGCCGCTTCCTTATTTTCCGAGGCGCGCGTCACCGAGAAAGCGTGTGCGCCCGCCCAACCCGTGTGGATGTCACCCGACGCGCCGACCGGCCCGCGCAGGATGCCAAAGTTACCGGCAACGGCCGGGCAGCTGTTCGGGTCCTGGAAGTAGCTGTACCAGCCGTACCATTCCAGATAGAACGCCACATTGCCATCACAGAAGTTCTGCGCAACTTCCGGCCACAGCAGGTTTGGCGTGTCCGCCGGGATCAAGCTGTTGGCATACAGATCACGCATCCACTGGGCCGTCGCAAGACCTGCTTCGCTGTTGAAAGTCGGCTCGAAAGCGTCATCGAAGTAGTTGCCACCGTTGGCGACGAGCAGTTCATAGTAGCGACCGCTCAGGGCTTCTTCTTTACCGGCAAACTGCGTGCCGTACTGCACCGCGTCCTGCGCAACGAAGAATTCGGCCATATCGTACATCTGGTCGATAGTGGTGGGCGGCGCAAGCGGATAGCCGTATTCGGCTTCGAAGGCGGCCTGCAGGTCAGCATTGCCGAACAGGTCGGTGCGATAGTGCATGCCGCTGATGTCCGCATGGCGCGGGATCAACTGCAGGTTGCCGTCAATCGTCGCCGAGGCGATGATCGCATCGCTGAACTGCGCGAGATCTTCTTCGCTGAAGTAGGTTTGCAGCGGTTCGACGAAATCGACGTACTGCGTCATGAAACTGGTGTGATTCCACGCGACGTCGAAATCAACTGTGCCCGCCGCATAGTTCGTCTTCAGGTAGCGGTCAATTTCGAAGCCGTCGCCGAGGAAGACGATCTCGACCGTCGCGCCCGACGCTTCTTCCCACTGGCTGATCGTGTCGTAGATCGCTTCGTAGGGCGCGCCACCGATGGTCGCCATCCGGATCGTCACGCCGTCAAACCGCTGATCCAGACCCGCATAGCCAGGTTCACTGTCCTGCGCTGCAACTGCGCTGATGCCAAGGACGGCGATCAGCCCAACCAGCAACAACAACTTTCTAATCATTTTCTCTCTCCTCAACACAAAAAAGCTTTTCTCTCAACATACGGTCACTAGCGGTAATAGCCAGCCGCCCGCATGATCGATTCGATTTCGTGCGCGGCATCGTTCAGCGCTTGTTCGACGCTCTTCGCCCCGGTGACGACGGCGTGCTGCATCTGGTTGAATACTTCGTTGATCGCCGGATATTCCGGCAGGCGCGGCGGACTTTTCGCGCCCTGATGCGCAGCCTCCATGACGCGGTAATAGGGGAACTGCGCTTGAACTTCCGCGTCGCTCCACGTCGACCGGCGCACGCCCGTGCCGCCGCTCAGGGCTGTGATCTTGTCCATCGCTGGTGTGGCGCAGTGGCGTAAGAATTCATAGGCGAGGTCTGGTTGCGGGCAACCCGCCGGAATCCCCAGCACCCAGTAGATATTGAGCGTAGTATGTTCACCGGGTTCGCCGCGTGGCACGAGGCCGATGCGGTTCTGTCCGATAATTTTTGACGGCGGCAGTTCCGCCAGTGCCGAAAAGCCGCACCAGTTCCACATCATCGCCGCTTCACCTGACGCATACGCCACCCCCGACGCCACGCTGTCGTACTCCAGCGTTTTCGGCGGGCACACCTTGTCTGTGAGAATCAGGTCGGCATAGAACTGAAGCGCCTCCCGTCCCGTGGCATCATTGAAGGTCGGTTTCCATGCGTCATCGAACAGACGGCCACCGCGGCTCCACAAATGCAGATAGAAATCGTAAACGTTGTTGTGCCCATCATTGAGTCCGGCGATCAGCGCGCCGTAGAGTCCCTGCTCAGGCCGCGTGAAGAAGCGTGCAACATCGCGGAACTGCGCCCACGTTTCCGGTATACCGAGCGGGTAACCATACTGTGCCTGAAACGCGCGCCGTTCGGTCGGATTCTCGAACAGGTCAGCGCGGTACATGAACATTTCCGGGCCATCGTGATAGGGGAACGCGTAGACTCTGCCATCCGCCGCCCGCTGAAGTTCCAGCAGACTCTCCGACCACCCGCTGCCCCAATCCGGCGGGGGACTCTGCTGAATGTGCTCATTGAGGCGGGTCAGACCGCCCATCTTCATCAGTTCCGGCAACCAGTCGGTGAGCAGCAGCACGACATCCCAATCAGCCGACAGCACACCCCGTTCCGCGATCAGCTGTTCGTACAGCTTTTCGGGATCAATCGGGACAATATTGAATTCGACTTCAGGATGCGTTTGTTGAAAGGCGGCGGCTTGTGCCGAAAAAGAACGCTCAAAACCTTCAAACGTCCGGTACAAAACGTTTAGTTTCGACATATCATTTTCACATAATCAACAGTATAAGTCGCAGTTGAAGAATTATAATCTATATCCTATAATTTGACAAGAGTTCGCTCCAGAAAGGACACTCCCCAATGTCGAAGGCGCTCAGTCCGATTGAAGACAGTCGGCGCACGTTGGCGGCGCAGGTTGCCGAGCGCATCCGTCAGGCGATCTTGAACCAGACGCTCGCGCCCGGTTCGCGCATCAACCAGTATCAACTGGCTGAAGACCTCAACGTGAGTCTCGTGCCCGTGCGCGAGGCGCTCAAGACGTTGGAAGCCGAGGGTCTGGTGACCATTACCCCGCGGCGCGGCGCATTCGTCACCGAAATCTCGCTTGACGACCTCGATGAACTCTACTTTGCGCGTAAGTTGATCGAAGGCGAAGCGATCGCGCTGGCCTGCGCTGAGCTGACCGCGCACGACTTCGTCATCCTCCGCAACATCATCGACGAAATGCGCGGCGCGACGACCACTGATGACATTCACGCCTTCATGCAGCACAACCGCGATTTCCACATGCACATCTACAGCACGACCAAGAATCGCTACCTGTTCCAATTGATCGAAGGTCTGTGGGAACGCAGCGAACTTTACCGCTATCGCTACATGTTCGTGCTGCGCAACGCCGAAGTGATCCATCAGGAGCACGAGGAGATTTTCGCCGCGTGTCATGCGCAGGACACCGAACGCGCCCGCCGCCTCGCACAGGATCACATCTGGCACACTCGCAATGGCATTCATAGGCAGCTCGCCCATGAATTTTCGACCGATTCCAAAGCTGGAAAGACCGAGGACTAATGCCTGCGCACGTCATCGATTCGATTTTCTTCAAGGATTTGTTCGGCACACCCGCGATGCGGCAGGTCTTTGACGACCACACCCTGCTGCAAAAATGGCTGGACTACGAAGCTGCGCTCGCCCGTGCACAGGCCAAACTCGGCATGTTTCCGGTGGCCGTCGCTGACGAGATCACCACGCAGGCGCAGGCGGCGCTCATGGACACCGACGCCATCAAGCACGGCATCGACAAAACGGTGCATCCGCTCGTCTCGTTGATCTGGCAGCTTTCCCATCGCTGCGGGGGCGACGCGGGACGTTACGTGCATTGGGGTGCGACCACGCAAGACGTGATGGACACGGCGATCATCCTGCAAATCCGCGATGCGATCCCTGTATTCGAGGCCACCCTCGACGCGCTTGAGAGAGCGATGATTCGCCTCGCGACCGATTACCGCGCCACCCCCATTGCCGGGCGCACGCACGGTCAGCAGGCGCTGCCGACGACTTTCGGCGCGAAAGTCGCCGTATGGTTGGCCGAACTCCGGCGCGGACGCGAACGGCTGAATCAAGCCAAGCCGCGCGTGTTGGTCGGGGAATTCGGCGGCGCGGTCGGCACGCTGGCGGGTTTGGCCGAAAGCGCTGTTGACGAATTGGCGGTACAAGCCGCCCTGATGCAGGAACTTGGCCTTGGCATCCCACCGATTGCGTGGCACACCTCGCGCGATGGCATCGTTGAATTCGCGCTCATCATCTGTCAGTACGCCGCGCTCATGGGTCGCATCGCGCACGAAGTGATCGATTTGCAGAAACAGGAGTTCGGCGAAGTCGAAGAGCCATTTGCGCTGGGCAAGGTCGGCAGCAGCACCATGCCGCATAAGCGCAACCCCATGCTCGCCGAGTCCGTGCTTACGCTGGCGCGCCTCTGTCGCGAAAAAGCCGCCACCGCGCTGGATACGCTCGTCTATAACGAACACGAGCGCGACTGGTCGTCATTCCAGATGGAATGGGCGTATCTCCCCGAACTCTGCGTCATGGCGCACGGCGCGCTGGAAATCATGGCGCGTATTCTCGGCGAGCTGCGCGTCTACCCGGAGCGCATGCGCCGCAACCTCGACGTCACCGGGGGCTTGCTGCTGGCGGAGCGCGTCATGTTTGCGCTCGGCGAGCATATCGGGCGCCAGGACGCGCATGATGTGGTGTACGAGTGCGCCATGCAAGCCATTGAAGCGCATACGGGCTTCCTCGACGCCTTGACCGCCGATCCGCGTGTACACGCCCACCTCAACCGCGACCAGATCGCCGCCCTGCTCGACCCCGCCGCCTATACCGGGTTGGCAGCACGCTTTGTCGACCGGGTGCTCGGAAAAGACATCCCGTAGGGACGCACGCGACCAGTCCCATGCAAGTGCAACTTATTTGCTGTCAAAAAGGAGTTTTGTCGATGATCATTGATACCCATCAGCATTTTTGGAATCTCGATAAAGTTGAATATCCGTGGTTAGTGCCGGAATACGGGCCGATCTACCGCACTTTCGAAGCGGCGGAACTCGAACCGCAGTTGCAGGCGGCAGGCGTCGAGCATACGGTGGTCGTCCAGTCGATGGACTCATACGAAGACACGGCCTACATGTTCGAAACCGCGGCGCACTTCGATTGGGTGGCCGGAATCGTCGGTTGGCTGCCGCTGCTGCGCCCGGATGAAACCGCGCGCAAATTGGCCGACCATCAGCGGCGCAACAAGTTGTTCAAAGGTATGCGCCATCTCATCCACACCGAAGCTGATCCCGACTGGGTGGTGCAGGCCATCGTCATCGAAAGCCTCAAGCTGCTGGCGGCGCACGGTTACACCTTTGATGTGGTCGCCGTGTTCCCCAATCACCTTAGACATGTGCCGACGCTGTCCGAGCGCGTGCCCGACTTGAAGATAGTAATCGATCACCTCGCTAAGCCACCGTACACCAGCAGCTCTGATATGGCCGTGTGGCGCGACCAAATGCGCGCCGCCGCGCACAACCCGAACGTGTACGCCAAGATCAGTGGCTTGAACACCGCCGTTGGCAAACCCGACTGGACGGCTGCTGATTTGCAGCCCGCCATCGACTTCGCGCTGGACACCTTCGGTGCGGATCGGCTGATGTTCGGCAGCGACTGGCCGGTCGCCATCCTCGCGGGTGACTATGCGAAAGTCGTCGCCGAAACACGCGTCTGTCTCTCTGGCCTCTCCGCCGCCGATCAAGCGGCGATCTGGAGCGGCACGGCCAACCGCTTCTATAATCTGGGACTCTAACCATGGACATCAACGCGATTGACTGGCGTCCCCAACTGGGCAAGAAGACAGATTACGGTATTGGCTTTGTCGGCTGCGGCGGGATCGTGCAGTACGGGCACGTCCCGGCCTACAAAAAAGCGGGTTTTCGCGTGGTCGCCGCTTATGACCTCAAGCGAGAAGCGGCGGAAACCGTGCGCGACCTGACCGGAACGGCACGCGTCTACGACACCATTGATGAACTGCTGGCTGATCCGACCGTCGACATCGTCGACATCGCCGTGATGCCGTGGGCGCAGCTCGACGTCGTGCGCAAGGTCGCGGCGGCGGGCAAGCACATGCTCTGCCAGAAACCACTGAGCGATAAGTTTGCCGAGGCGCAGGCAATCGTCCAGATCGCGCAGGCAGCCGGCGTCAAACAGGCGGTCAACCACCAGATGCGCTGGGATTCGGGCATCGCCGCGGCCAAAATCATGGTCGAGCGCGGGTTAATCGGCACGCCGACCGACGCCCAGATTCAGGTCAGCAGCGCGACTCCGTGGCACATGTGGCCGTGGCTGGCGCATGCGCCGCGCCTCGAAGTCCAATATCACAGCATCCATTACCTCGACTCGCTGCGCTTCATCTTTGGCTCGCCGGAATGGGTCACCAGCCGCCACGCTAAATATGCGGATCAGGGTGATGTGCGCGCGGAAACCAAGAGCGTCACCGTGTTGGACTACGCGAACGGTTTGCAGGCGCTGGTCGCTGTCAATCACTACAACATGCACGCTGAAGCCTCTGCCATCTTCCGCTTCCTGGGCACGGCCGGCGCTATCGAAGGCACGATCGGCCTGATGTACAACTACCCGACCGGCCGTCCCGACACACTCGTCTACAGCCAGAAGGATCAAGCGCCAGTCAGCTTACCGCTCGACCAAATGTGGATTCCCGATGCGTTCGTCGGCCCGATGGCGGGCTTGATGCACGCCATCGAAACGAACGGCACACCGCCGACTGACAGCGCCGACAACCTCAACACGCTCCGCATCATCGAAGCCGCGTATTTGTCCGCCGCCGAAAATCGTTCGGTGCAGCCAACCGAGATTGGAACCTAAGCATGCCTATCGTACCAAATCGCCATACTGGCAAAGTCGCCATCGTCACCGGATCGGGTCAGGGAATTGGGCGCGGAGTCGCGCTGCGGCTAGCGCAGGAAGGCGCACACGTCGTCGTCGCCGAGTTCAAAGCGGACAACGCGCGAACGGTCGCCGAAGAATGCAGCCAGTTTGCACGGGCGCTGGCCTACCCCATCGACATCGGCGACACTGAGCAGATCACGCAAATGGTCAAGGATGTGGTCGCGGAATTCGGGCACATTGACATTCTGGTCAACAACGCGGGCGTGATGGAGACGCTGCCCCTCTTCGACCTTACACCGGAAAAATGGGACTGGATGCAGCGGGTGAATCAACGCGGGCTGTTCTTCTGCCTGCAGACCGTCGCCAAGCAGATGGTCGCGCAAGTGCCCGACGACGTCAAAACGGTGGGTAAAGCCGAGCGCAGCTACGGCAAAATCGTCAACTTCTCGTCGATTGCCGGACGCAGCGGTCGCCCCTACGCCGCGCACTATTCAGCGGCGAAATGGGCGACCATCAGCATGACGCAGAGCGCCGCCACCTACCTCGCGCCCTACAACATCAACGTGAACGCGGTCTGCCCCGGCGTCGTGCCCACTCCCATGTGGGATGAGATCGATCGTGTGCAGTCAGAACGCTTCGGTCTGGAACGTGGTGGCTGGATCAAGAAGACGGTCGACAGCATCCCCCTCAAGCGCGCCGCTTCCCCCGCTGATCTGGCCGCGGCGGTGTCGTTCCTGTGCTCTGAGGATGCCGATTACATCACCGGGCAGGCGCTCAACGTCGATGGCGGAATCGAGATGAACTAAACCGATGAGCCGCCTCGCGTCTGTCAGAATTGCCCGATCAGAGACCATCGGGCGGGTGCTGCGTCTGGACGACATCGCCACGATCGGCGTGAGCAGTCAAACGCTGGCCGAAGAAGCCCTCGCCGAAGGACAAATGGCGCTGGCCGCCAACCTGATCCGCTACTACCACACCGAAATGCGCATCATGCACAACATCATGCGCACGTGGATTCAGGACACGATTCGCTACATCGTCGTCAAGTCCGGCGCGGCGGATCAACCTGCGACGCGCGCCGCCGAAGGCATCCTCCGTACCTTCGACCAGTACCCCATTGGCGAAAGTGAGCGCGAACAGGCCGTCGGCGCAGTCGAGCGCGCCGACGCCGCGCAAGCGCTGTTCTGGTTGGAGCGCCTGCGTCTCGCTTTCCTCAATGTCCATGACATCCTCGTCGCATGGATGCAGAATCTGCTCACATTCATCGCGCAGGAGTACAACGAACCGGCTGTACTCGAAACGATTCTACACACCCATCAGGACATCTGGGGCGACCGCTACGCCGCATGGGATCACATGACGCCCTGGGAGAAAGTCGCGCTGACTGTCGAAGGCATGCGCGGCGGACACTTCAGCGGCCTGCGGCGGCGCGGGGATGTGATCGTGGAAGATCAGGGCGACCGCTTCATGGTCGCATTCGACCCGTGCGGGAGCGGCGGCGTGCTGCGGCGCGGTGATCCCGAAACCGGACGCGCCCCGATCAATGTGGCGCTGCACGGTGTCAATGAAGAACCGCACCTGTGGACATGGCAAAAGACGGGTGTGCACTGGTACTGCTCACACTGTGCGATTGCGATGGAGTGGCTGCCGGGGCAGCAGCGCGGCTATCTGCTGCGCCCACTCGATCATACGCTCGATCATGACGCGCCGTGTCCGTGGTACATCTACAAAGAAGATCGCCTGATCCGCGCTTATCACTATCCGCGCACCGGACAAACCAAACCTATAGAACCCACTGCACAAGGATAAAAAGCTTATGTATTTGTATCAAAATATGCCGCTTTTACCGACCCAGGTCATCGGCAGTTATGGCACACCCGGTTGGTTATTCGTCGTCCGCGAAGCGATGAAACGCGGCGAAATGGGCAGCGTCGATATTCGCGAGGCCTTTGACGATGCCACCAACCTCGCCATCATGGAACAGGAAGAGGCGGGCGTCGATGTCATCAGTGATGGCGAGATGCGCCGGTTTAATTTTCTCGTCGGCTTCTACGACTCGATTAAAGGGCTGGAGAAAATTCCGTGGGATCGGCAGCTCGGCTATCCCGGCCCGGATATGATCGACGCCTTCCGCGCCATCGGCGAACTCAATACACCGGACGGCTTGGGTCTGCCCGAGGAATTGCACTACGCGCGCAAACGCACCAGCAAACCGCTGGTGACGCCCCTTGGCGGGCCGGTGACGTTCGCCTTTCGCATCAACCCGGGTCGCGTGTACGGAAACAAAAACGAGATCGCATGGGCGCTCGCCCCCATCATCAACGAAGAACTCAAGCGGGCGGTGGAGGCCGGGGCGACGCACATTCAACTCGACGAGCCGTCAGCCATTGACGATTTCGTCCCCCTGCCCGACTTTGTAGAGCTGTTCAACCGCTGCGTCGAAGGTTTGAATGTGACGATTGGCCTGCACATTTGCTTCGGCAACTTCATGGGGCGTCCGGCCGTCGCGCACCGCACCTATGAACATATCGCCCCGATCTTCCCGGATTTAAACGTGGATATTGTGCATCTGGAGTTCGCGAATCGCGGCATGTGGCAAACCGATCTGTTCAGCAAGTACGCGCGTCCTGATCAGTATCTCGCCGCCGGGGTCATCGACGTGAAAGCGCGCGCCATCGAAACGCCCGCTGTCGTCGCCGAACGGATCCGCGATGTGCTGAAATACACTGATCCCAAGCGCGTGTGGGTCAGTTCCGACTGCGGCTTCAGCATGACCGCGCGCTGGGTCGCCCGTGAAAAGCTCAAGGCGATGGTCGCGGGTACAAACCTCGTCCGCGCCGAGCTCGGATAATAAAGCTTCACACTGGTGGCTTTTCCAACCGTCAACCCAGCAGCCAAACCATCTGGCTCCCCTCCCTGAATTCGGGGAGGGGTCGGGGAGTGAATGTGCAGATCGCCAATTCTGAAAGCGCTGCTGTAGGCCTCGTCATATCCTGTGATCTGCATATAGCGGACGCGCAGAAGCACGTCCCTACGTAAACACGCTCATTCAAGATGGTCGCTCCCGCAGACCGTCAATCAAGCAGTCAGACCATCTGGCTCCCCTCCCTGAATTCGGGGAGGGGTCGGGGGTGGGGTCAGCTTCATCACCCAACAACCACCTGACCGCTGATCTATACTACCCACCTCACAACAAATCCCCGGTGAGAACTGTACAGAATCGTGCTTGACGGATACCGCGCCACGAGTCCACAATCTGCGTCTGTTTGAACGAGAGGAATGGGGACGATGGAATTCACTTTATCGCTGCCAGAGTGGGCAATTGAGGAAAATCGACGCTTACCTGCGGTCATGCCAACCGTCGAAGAACGGATGGCGGCGGTGATTCGCTTTTCGCGGCTGAATTTTGAAAACGGGACAGGCGGCCCGTTCGCCGCGGGCGTCTTCGAACGCGACACGGGCAAACCCGTGGTGATCGGCGTGAATCGCGTGGTGGCGCACAACTGCTCCTCTGCGCACGCCGAAGTCATGACGCTGTCAGTGGCGCAGAAGCTAATCGGTACCTATGATCTCGGCGGCGCAAACCAACCGATCTACCAGATGGTCGTCAACTGGCGGCCGTGCGCCATGTGCTTCGGCGCGGTGCTGTGGTCCGGCGTGCGTTCACTGGCGATTGCGGGGCATGGCCCGGAACTGGAAGCGATCACCGGGTTTGACGAAGGCCCGATTCATCCGGAATGGGACAAAGAGCTTGCCAAACGCGGCATCGAACTCATCGACAATGTGCTGACCGAGGAAGCCCTCGCCGTCTACCGCGCGTTCGCCTCCAGCGGCGCGCTCGTCTACAACGCCCGTCAAGGCCAGGACTAGCCCCGATGAGCCGTCTGCTGATCGCCAACGCGCAAGTCCTGCAAGTCAACCCGGACGGCAGCCGTGTGACCATCCTTGAGCAGCAGGATGTGATTGTGAATGGCAACCGCATCGAAGCGGTGCAAGCCAGCGGAGCCGTCGATGCTTCACACTTTGACACGCTGATCGACGCGCAAGGCATGCTGGTCACACCAGGGTTGATTAACTGTCACGCGCATGTGCCCATGGTGCTGTGGCGCGGCCTAGCGGAAGACGCCTCGATTGACCGCTGGTTCAACGACCTGATGTGGCCGCTCGAAAACAACCTTCAGCCGGAAGATGTATATTGGGGGATGCTGCTCGGCTTGATCGAACAGATCGAAAGCGGGGTCACGTCGGTCGCCGATCACTACTTCCACATGGCGCACGCCGCGCAGGCTGTCGAGCAGATCGGCGCGCGGGCGCTGCTTGGCTACGCCATGTTCGGCAGTCAGGGCATGGACATGGTCGAGGAGACGGCCACCTTCGCGCAGGAATATCAGGGCGCGGCGCACGGGCGCATCCGCACGATCATGGCACCCCACGCGCCTTACACCTGCGACGACAACTTTCTCCGCGCCACCGCGCAGGTTGCCCAGAAGCTCGGCGTCGGCATCCACATCCATGTCTCGGAGACGCCGCAGCAGACGATTGCCAGCTTCCGCAAGCGCGGCATCACGCCGATCGAGGTCTTGCAGCAGACGGGTGTGCTCGACGTGCCGACCATCCTCGCGCATGTCTGCGGCGCAACGCCGACTGATATTCGCCTTCTGGAGCAGTACGACACAGGTATCGCCCACGCCGCGAAGACCTATCTCAAGCTCGGCGAGATGACTGCGCCCATCATCGAATTCCAGGCGGCGGGTATCCCGGTCGGCTTGGCGTCGGATGGCGTTGTGAGCAACAGCACACTCAATCTGTGGGAAACCCTGCGCCTCATGGCCATGACGCAGAAGGCGCGTACTGGCATGGGCGAAACCATGCCCATCGGGCAAGCGCTGGCCATTGCGACACACGGCAGCGCGCAAGTCTACGGTCAGCCGGACGAACTCGGCGCGATCACGCCGGGATATCTGGCCGATCTCGTCCTGATCGACCTGAACGGCACGCATCATCAACCGCTGTTCAACGTCGGCGCGTCGCTGGTCTACAACCTGCAATCATCTGATGTGCGCACGGTGATCATCGATGGGCAGGTCGTCATGCGCGACCGCCAGATCCTCACTATCGACAAAGCCGAGGTGATCGCACAGGTGCGGTCACGCATGAGCCGCCTCTCCTACCTCGACCCGGCCAAACGCATTCAGACCTACGACAACTAGCGCGTTTGTGTCGAGCCTTGCTTCCGCATGTGCGCTCTGCGCCCATTGAAAACAAAAAGGACGCGATAATGCAATTTACGAAAAGATCACGGTATTTGTAGGGACGAGGCCTGCCTCGTCCTCCGAGACCGGACAGCGCTGGCGCTGTCCCTACACTCTCCGTATTCATTAACCTGAGTTTTGGATAGCACGCTGATGCAAATAGGTCTTTCGTGTGACCACCCCTCACCCCTAAATCCCCTCTCCCACGTAAACGGGGAGAGGGGACTTGACTCCCCCTTCTACCCGCTTGCGTGGGAGAAGGGGGCTGGGGGGTTGAGGGGAGAAAAAGCTATGCGAAACTCAGGTTCATTAAGTAAAAAGCATAATCGCGTCCCTAGGTAAAACCTACCTGGCTTAGCGCATGCAATGTTGGCTCCCCTCCCAGAATTCAGGGAGGGGTCAAAAAAATGCCCTCGATCTGTTTACTTCAGCACGCCGCGCATGAACAGCAGCGCCTTGCGCGCTTCTTCGTCGAGATCGAGCCCAACACTCAAATCGCGGTAGACCTTGATGTCTGACCCCACCTGCCCGCCGGGAACCATGAAGGGTTCCATGACCACATCGCCCTGATAGTTAATCTTGCGCAGCGCCGCGCCGATTTCCGTCCACGGGATATGTCCGTAACCGGGGGGCATGCGGTTGTTCTCGCCGATGTGGAAGTGGCCGAGCTTGTCACCCGCCCGCAGCAGCGCGTCCGCCACGAAATCCTCTTCGATGTTCATGTGGTAGGTGTCGAGCAGCATCTTCACGTTCGGGCTGCCCACCGCAGCGATATAGGCCAGCGCCTCATCGCACGAGTTGAGCAGGAACTGTTCGAAGCGGTTGACGACTTCCACGTTGAACAGCACATTGTTGGCTTCAGCGGCCTTCACCGCTTCTTTCATGCTGGCAATGCTGCGATCCAGATACGGGCGCTTGTCGGTTTCACCCGGTGGCAGCGTCGCGGGCCACGAGCTGTAGATGATCCCGCCGATCTTGCCGCCGCCCATTTCACCGACCGCGCGCGCCATCTGCTGGAGGTATTCAATACCCTTTTGCCGCACCGACGCATCGGCCGCCGCCACATCAAAGGCGTGCGGCAGGCCGATGCAGAACGTCAGGCTGATGCCCTTCTCGTCAGCGTGGGCTTTGAGCGCACGCCGTTCCCCCGAGGTCATGCGCCCAACCGTCCCGGCGTTCACTTCGAGGATATCGAAGCCCAAGTCCGCCACTTTATCAATGAACGGATGAAAATCCACGTCCCATTCCCGCGTCCAATAAGCGTAGTAAATCCCGATTTTGTTCATAGTTTTCCCTCAATTCAGGCCCGGTAGACTTTGTACTCGATACCGAGAATATGCGCAACGTTGATCAACTCATCGACCCAATCGCCATAACAGCCATGCGTATGATTGCACGGGTAGCTGGCGAGGAATTCATCCGGTGTGACCGCGAGGCGCGCGAAAGCGTGCGGCCATTCGGGCGTGGTTGTCGTGGCTTTAGCGCGCGCGACGGCCTCCGGAAACTCAACGAACTGCGCCGGGACAATCGCCAGCCAGTATTTGCCATTTTTACGCGCCAGCCGCGCCAGCGTCATCTCGCCCGCAGCGGCAAAGTGCTGCACGGACGCCCCACCCGCCGGATAATATGATACTTCCGGGAAGAAGCTGACATGCTTCAAATTGACTGCTGGATCTTTAGAGCGTCCGGCGAAGAACGTCGCGTGCGTCCCGGAATTCGCCAGATACCACACATCATCGTCGGCATCGTAGTGGCGCACATCCGCAAACAACACGGTTTCCCCCGTAATGTGTTTCAGGATTTGCATGGTCAGCGCGCCGTCCATATCCGCTTCAGTCGCGGCGATAAACGGTTCTTTCGGGCCATCAAAATCATAAGGGTCGTTTAGAAAGGCTTCGGCCACGTCGACGGTCACAAAATGATCGGTCAGGTCGCCGTGCGCCTTGATGCCCAGAAAATCGAGTTCTTTCTCGTCAATGATCCGGCGCAGCGCGTAATAGGAACGGATTTGTAGTTTGAGCTTGTCAGGTGTGAGGTGCTGGCCGTCGTAGTGGATGTGACCAACGTGCCGTTCCAGCCATGCGAACGCCGCTTCGACTTTCGCATCATCGACTTCGGCCGCATAGCGCATGATGTCGTACTGCTCGACATGCTCCACGTCGATGCCGAACCTGGACAGCCATTCATCCTGATTCGCGACCGCAGTCAGCATGCCGAGCGGCCGCCCGCCAAACAGACCGTAGGTCTGCCCGCGCAGCTTTGCCAGCGCGCCTGCCGCGCGAATGAACGCCATGACTTTACGCAGCACATCGGGATCAGCGATGTCACCCCATTGGCGCTTGTACGGCGCGCCGAGTTGATCCATCATGCCCGCCGCCGCCAGCATGGCGACCATGCCCGGCTCGGACGGATGCAGATTGCAGAACAGCAGATACGGCCCCGGCGCGAACTTACTCGCCACCCCGGTCAGGTGCGGAAACGCCCAGATCGCATAATTGAAAATGGTGACTTCGACGCCTGCCGCCGCCAACCGCTGCGCTTCCCGTCGCGCGATTTTGGGTGTCCAGATGATCTCTGTGCCAACGACGACCTCGACTTCACCCGTCGCCTCGAGCGCTTCCGCGAGGCGGCTTTGATAGCGCTGGTTGGTGGCGAGCAGGTCTTCGTGGATGTATTTGCGCCCATCCGAAAAGGTAAGAATGCCAACTTTAAATTTCTTCATGCAAGGGACTCCACAAGTGCGTACCCCGATGGGCAGCGAGCCAAGCGGGTACGGCCGTACTGACCGTACCCTGTGCAGATCAGAGCTGATTAGCTCCCGGAGAAGTCACGCGACCACAGGTTATCGAGGCTGCCGACCGTTTCGGGAGTCGCCACGCGACCAGCCACGAGGCAGCCGTTCTCGCCGCACGCCGGGTCTGCGCCATTGAGGATGGCAATCGCCACGCGGACAGCTTCCTGCGCATGCGCGAACGCATCGTAGGTCGTCGTCACGTCAACATAACCCTGTTCCATCAGCGTGAGCGCTTCGGGGAACAGGTCTTGCGTCGCCAGCCACATGTGGTTGGGATCGCCGACGGGAGCCCAGCGGCCTGCGCTTTCCAACGCCGACTGCACCGAGGTGATGGCGAAGTCGCTGGCGAGGAACATACAGTTCGCATCCGGGTTCGCTTGCAGCGCATTGGTCGCGCCGGACAGGAACAGCGTTGCATCCCAGTCGGTCGGCACTTGCGCGATGGTCTGGAAGGCATCACTCGTCGCGTCGAATTCGTTCCACGCCACCGAGCGGTTGACCGCGTTTTCGTCCGTCAGCGCGCCTTGCAGTTCAATACAGCTGCCGGTCACGCCATTGGCGGTCAGCAGTGCAGCAAACGCTTCCGCCGTCGTCAGGGCTTGCGCGTAGCTGTCGCCGCCCACATGCGCCGACGGCGTCGTGGTCTTCGAGGCCCGGTCAAACGTGATGAACGGCACGCCCGCATCCTGCGCCGCCCGAACGGACGAACCAATCGCCGCACTGTCTTCCGCACGAGCGATGATGATGTCGACGCCCTGATTGATCAGGTCTTCGATATTCGCCGCTTGCCGCGCCGGATCGCCATCTGCCGCATTGATGACCCACTCAATATTCAAGCCAGCCGCCGCACCCTGCTCGACGCCTTGCGCCTGCATGTAGGCTTCCCAGGCGTAGACCAACGACACGTCGTACTGATTCCACGACAGACCAACGCGCACCGTCCGCGCTTCCGCCGGAGCGCCATTGGCAAAGTCACGCGACCACAGGTTGTCGAGGCCGCCGACCGTTTCGGGGGTCGCCACGCGACCCGCCACCAAGCAGCCATTCTCGCCGCAGGCCGGGTCTTCGCCGTTGAGGATGGCAATCGCTACACGGACGGCTTCCTGCGCATGCGCGAAGGCATCGTAGGTCGTCGTCACGTCAACGTAGCCCGCTTCCATCAGCGTGAGGGCTTCGGGGAACAGGTCTTGCGTCGCCAGCCACATGTGGTTGGGATCGCCGACGGGAGCCCAGCGGCCTGCGCTTTCCAACGCCGACTGCACCGAGGTGATGGCGAAGTCGCTGGCGAGGAACATACAGTTCGCATCCGGGTTCGCTTGCAGCGCATTGGTCGCGCCGGACAGGAACAGCGTTGCATCCCAGTCGGTCGGCACTTGCGCGATGGTCTGGAAGGCATCACTCGTCGCGTCGAATTCGTTCCACGCCACCGAGCGGTTGACCGCGTTTTCGTCCGTCAGCGCGCCTTGCAGTTCAATACAGCTGCCGGTCACGCCGTTGTCCGTTAGCAGCTGCGCGAAGGCTTCCGCCGTCGTCAGTGCCTGGGCGTAGCTGTCGCCGCCCACGTGCGCCGTCGGCGCGGTGGTCTTGGAAGCCCGGTCAAACGTGATGAACGGCACGCCCGCATCCTGCGCCGCCCGCACCGACGAACCGATCGCCGCGCTGTCTTCTGCACGAGCGATGATCAAATCGACACCCTGATTCAGCAGGTCTTCGATGTTCGCTGCCTGCCGTGCCGGATCGCCATCTGCCGCATTGATGACCCACTCAATATTCAAGCCGGCCGCCTCACCCTGCACGACGCCTTGCGCCTGCATGTAAGCTTCCCAGGCATAGACCAACGACACGTCGTACTGATTCCACGACAGACCGATGCGTACCGTCCGGGGTTCCTGCGCTGAAACTGAGATGCTCAGCGCGAAAACCGCCAGAATAACCAGAACCAACATAACTTTGTGCTTCATTCTTGACTCCCACGTAAACAATTCTAGACTGAAAGATTTCCTACCCTGCCCAGATTGATCGTTCCTGTCCTCCTTCCACTTCCATCGAACCGACCCGCGCGGCAGATCACGTGGATTTCGATGGCTTCGACGATTCAGAAGTTCGCGGCGTCACGGGTAGACGGGCGCGAAGCGAGTCGGCATACATGGCGATGAAGATGATCGCGCCGTTCACGAACCGATAGGCGTAGGGATCAGCGCCGAGGTGATTCAAGCCATTACGGATGATTTCGAGGATCAGCACACCGCGCAGCGCGCCGGGCAGAATGCTGCCTTCGCCGCCGAACAGGCTGATCCCGCCGATCACAATGACGGACACGGCCGTGAATTCCAGACCGCTGCCAATCGAGGGTGACGCCGCTCCCACCTGAATGACGGTGACAATGCCGCCGAGGGTCGCCAGCAGGCTCGACAGGATGAAGCTGAGATAGGTGACCTGCCGGGTGCGGATGCCAAGGCGCGCGGCGGTTTCTTCGCCGTTACCAATGGCAATCAGCCAGCGCCCGAACGGCGTGCGCGTCACCACGATATGGATGATCACCAGCACCGCCAGCGCGATCAGGCTGTCCACGAAGACCGAACCGACCGTCAGGTTGCCTAAGCGTCGAATGTCTTCGGGCAAGCTGATGGTCGTCGACCGCGTCAGCTCCAGCCCTACCCCGCGCAGACTAATCATGGTGCCGAGCGTGGCGATTAGCGGACTGATTTTGAGCACAACGACCAGAAAGCCATTCAACATGCCGATCAGCAGACCGATGACCAGCACGATGACCAGCGTCAAAAGAGGGTCAAAGCCGTTGCGCACCATCAGGATCGTGCCAATCGAGCTGGTCAGGAAAGCGACCGACCCGACCGAAATATCGAGTTTGCCCGTCATCACCACCAGCGCCAGCCCGGCTGCGATGATCATCATCGGGGCGGCGGCGTGCAGCAGGCTGATCAGGTTGGCCGACGTCAAAAAGCGCGGCGCGCTCAGGGAGTAGAACAGCAGCACGAAGATCAGCACAATGTTGAAGCCATGCTGCAAAATGAAATTGCGCAGCCGAATCCAGTTGGAATCGGTGGGCACGGTGGTTTGCGTTTGCGCTGTCATGCTGTTACCCCTGTCTCCGCTGTCGGAACAGCGCCGACCGCCGCCGCCATTAAATCGCTCCGGGTCGCGCTGCCCGGCAGTTCGCCGATGATTTGCCCGCGATGCATGATCACGTACCGCTGGGCCAGCGCCATGATGTCTTCAATTTCCGAGGAAATGAGCAGAATAGCCGCGCCGCTTTCCGCCAACTCAAAGATGATGTCGCGGATATCGGCTTTCGCGCCTACATCCAGACCCCGTGTCGGCTCATCCATGAAGAAGATCGGCGGGTTGAGTTCCAGCCAGCGCCCGACGACGACTTTCTGCTGATTGCCGCCGCTCAGGGTTTGTACGGGCTGGCCGAGTCTGGAGATGACAATATTGAGGCGTTCCACAAACTGCTGTGCCAGCGCGGTTTCGCGGCGCGTATCGACCAGTTTCCAGCGTGTGAGCAGTCCGCGCAGGTTGGCGAGTGACATGTTCTGCTTGACGGACATCGGCAGCAGCAGACCTTCATTGCGGCGGTCTTCTGTCACCATGCCGATCCACTTGTGCGCCTCGCGCGCTTTGACCAACCGCAGCGATCCGCCGACGTTCACTTCGATCTGCCCAGCATCGATCGGGTCCAGCCCGACGATGGCGCGCGCCACTTCGGTGCGTCCCGAACCGAGCAACCCCCACAGGCCGACGACTTCGCCCTTATGCAGCGTGAGGTTGATATCCTGAAGGATGCCGCGTCGGTTGAGGTTGCGCACCTTGAGCACGACCTCAGTGGACTGGCTGACCTCTTTTTTCGCGTGCTGGGTCATGTCAAGATCGCCGATCATCCAATGGACAAGCGCGGGGATCGTCAGGTCTTTGAGCAAGCCGGAACCGGCGTGTTCGCCACCGCGCATGACGGTCGCACGGTCACAGATGTCGAAAATTTCGTCGAGGAAGTGGGTGATGTAGATGATCGTCACGCCATCCGCCTTGAGCGACCGAATCACATCGAACAGGCGCGCTTTCTCGCGGCTCGTCAGCGAAGATGTTGGTTCATCGAAGATAATGATGCTGGGTTTGCTCAGCAGCGCCCGCGCGATTTCCACCATCTGGCGGTCGCCCGTACTCAGATACTGGACACGCGTATTCGGGGCGAACTGGCAGCCCACCCGATCCAGCACTGCCTGCGTGCTGCGCTCCATCGACTGGCGGTCGATCAGCCCGCCGCGTGTGGGGAAGCTGCTGACGTGGATGTTCTCCATGATGGTCATCGTCGGCAGCATGGCCATTTCCTGATGCACAAAGGCGATGCCGTTGGCGGTCGCTTGCAGCGGCGAGTGAATCTCGACCCGCTTGCCGGCGATCTGGATTTCGCCTTCGTCGGGACGCAGCACACCGCCGAGGATATTCATGAGCGTGCTCTTGCCCGCCCCATTCGCGCCGATCAGCGCCAGCGCTTCACCCGCATACGCTTGCAGATCAACGCCTTTGACTGCTTGTACACCGGGGAAACGCTTCACGATTCCCCGCATTTCCAGGTAAGGTGTCGCCATAAGTCTGCTCCTAGCGTTTCTTCAATGAGTCGATGGCGACGAAGGTGATGATGACAATGCCCTTAATGATGAGGCCCGTGAAGAACGAGACCTGCATCATGTTCATGCTGTTGCTGATCACCGTCATGAAGATCGCGCCGAGCACCGCGCCGAGTGGACTGCCCACACCACCATAAATGCTCACACCACCGACCACCGCCGAACTCACGATATCCAGCACTACGCCATCATTGCCGAGATTCGCGGACGCCGCGCCGAGGCGCGCCGAGAGGATGATCGCCGTCAAGCCGGCGAAGAAACCCGACAGCACATACGTCCCGAAGATCACGCGGTCGACGGGGATGCCAGAGACGCGCGCGGTCTTGGCATTTGTCCCAGCGGCATACAACCAGCGCCCGATCATCGTGCGTTTGAACGCGATGGTCGCGATGACCACCATCACCACCATAATGAGGATGGGGCGCGGAATATCGAAGATGCGGTCGAGGATAATACTGAAGAATTCCTCGTTGACGACCGGCACGCTCACCGAATTCGTGATCCAGATGGCCGTACCCGACGCAATGGTCATCATCGCCAACGTGACGACGAATGGGATCATCTTGAGATAGGCGACAGCGTAGCCATTGATGCAGCCCGCCACACAGCCCACCACCAGCATGATGAGACAGCTTTCAAGGATGCTCCCACCCGCCTCCATCCGCATTGCGCCAAAAATCGCGCTCAGCGCCATCACCGACGGAATCGAGAGATCCATGCCGCCGCCGACCATCACGGCCGTCATGCCAATCGCCATGAGACCCAACGTCGAAGCCTGCACGAAAATATTGACGATATTCCGGCTGTTGAAGAAAGTCGGCACGTACAGCGCCAGCAGCGCCAGCACAATCCCCAGAATGAAAATCGGCAGTAGATCCAGCAAGCGCGTCGGCGTGAAGGCTTGCCGCAGCCACTGTTTTAGAGAACGAGATTGGGAATCAGATGATTTAGAAGAAATGTTTTCGGCTAACATCCATAGACCTTTACTAGGAAAAACGTATTCTTTGACTGCCACAAACCGCAGGTTAACGCAGGTTCACCTCTTTCCCGCTAGGACAATGCTGACGCTCAACGGTGCTGACCAGCCGGACAGCCTACCTGTCATTACAGGATGTTATGATTGTAGCGCCATTACGATGACGTGTAAACCATTTCACGGTTTTGCCAGCACCGCCGCTCGGACTGCTTAGGCTGTAATCCTGTCCGCTTGTCATTATAAGTTACTCGAAGTATAATGTCGAGTAATTCAGGCAAGCAGTTTTCCGGTCACATTCACCGAAAAGAAAGATCTATGGCCCGTTTTGATCGTCTCACCGTTTTGAACACCGTTTTGCAGGATGGCATGGTACCGCTGTTCTACCACGGAGATTTCACCGTTGCCGCCCAGGTCGTTGATGCGCTGGCCGCCGGCGGCAGCCGTGTACTGGAATTCACTAATCGCGGTGACTTCGCCATTGAAGTCTTCAGCGCCATGATCAAGCACTGCGCCAAAGCCCACCCGGACATGGTGATCGGCATCGGCTCGGTCGATGATGCGCCGACCGCCGCGCTCTATCTCGCGCACGGCGCGAATTTCGTCGTCGCCCCTACGTTCCGCGAAGAAGTGGCGCGCCTGTGCAACCGGCGCAAAGTCGCGTACATGCCGGGCTGTGAAACGCTCAACGAAATCGCGCAGGCGGAAGAATTCGGCACGGAAATCGTCAAGCTGTTTCCCGGCGGCGCGGCGGGCGGGCCGACCTTCGTCAAAGACATTCTCGCTCCGCGTCCGTGGACGAAGATCATGCCGACGGGCGGCGTCACGCCTGATGAAGACAATCTCAAGAGCTGGTTTGAGGCGGGTGTGGTCTGCGTGGGCATGGGCAGCCGCTTGATTCGCAGCGAATGGATCAAAGCGGGCGATTTCGGCGCGATGAGCGACCTGACGCGCGTCACACTGGAGCGCATTCGCGCGCTGCGGGGTCAGTAAGCACGTCGGCAGAGTAATTCACGACGGGGTAGGCATCAGTGCAAAGTCGGCGAGCATGTTACCATTAACGGATAACCGAGTGCCTTATCGAGGAAGAGCAGCAGGCATGATCGATTTTGACAGTCATATCCCCTACTATGTCCAGGTCAAGGACATTCTGCGGGCAAAAATGCGCGACGGCACGTGGCGTCCCGGTGAACAACTGCCGAGCGAAGCTGACCTGTGCGCCACCTACGGCGTCAGCCGCACGGTGATCCGTCAGGCGCTGCAAGACCTGATCCACGAAGGCTTGATCAAACGGCGGAAAGGTAAAGGGAGCTTCGTCTCCGCCCCCAAGATCAGCGAGCAGTTGGCGCAAAAGCTCACCGGCTTCTATCAGGACATGGTCGAACAGGGGCTGCAGCCCGTCACCCGCGTGCTAGCGCAGGCCGTGATCCCCGCCAAAGATGCGGTCGCGCAGTGGCTTGGCATCCGACCGGGGACGCCCGTGACCGAAGTTGTGCGCCTGCGCTCCGTGCAGGGCGTGCCGATTATGCTGGTGACGACTTACGTCCCGACCGCGGTGTGTCCGGCCTTGGTCGAGGTTGATCTGGCCAACCAGTCGCTTTACGCCGTGCTGGAAAGTCAATATGGGCTGCTTATCGCCCGCGGACGCCGAACGATTCAGGCCGTGCTCGCCGACGGACAGGAAGCAAAGCTGCTGGAAGTCAACAAAGGCGCGGCGCTGTTCCGGTTGGACAGCATCAGCTACACCAGCGACGGCACGCCGATCGAATACTATTTCGCGTATCATCGCGGCGACCGTTCGCAGTTTGAGGTTGAACTCATTCGTTCGCGCGACAGCAGCCCGACCGAAACCGTCCGCGATTTACCGCCGAGCAATCGCTTCACTCAGCCCTAAGCCGCTGTCTAGGCTTTGGTCAAAGTCAGAATTTTCTGTATACTATTGTCATGATGTAATTACAGGACAACAGGTAATAGATCTTGTTTATGGAGCACCTATGAAACGTTATTTAGTCGGGGTTGATTTAGGGACAAGCGCGACGAAAGCTGCCATTTACACCACGGACGGCGAACTGGTCGCGGAAGCGGGCGTCGAAGTCCCACTCTACTACCCGAAACCGGGCGTCGTCGAGCAGGAAAATGATGATTTTTATACGAGCGCCGCGCAGTCGGTGCAGCGCTGCATCACGGCGAGCAGTATCGATCCGCGTGCGATTGCCGCCATCGCCTTTGACAGTCAGATGGCGGGCATCGGCACGGTCGATGAGGACTTCCGTCCCGCCACACGCTTTGACTCGTGGCTGGATATGCGCTGCCAGCCCTACATCGAACACATGGAGACGCAGGGCGAGCTCGTCACGCGCACGACGGGCTGTCCGCCGACCTGTGATGCTGGCCCAAAGATGCTCTGGTGGCAAGGCGAACGCCCGGACGAATTCCGCCGTATCGCCAAATTTGTCGTCCCGGCGGGTTACGTCGCCGGGCGCATGGCGGATCTGCGCGGCGATCAAGCCTTCATCGATCACACCTTCGTACATTTCTCCGGCTTCATTGATGCGCAGCGGGGCGTGTGGTCCCAGGAATTGTGCGCGGCCTTCGGCCTTGATCCGTCGAAGCTCGCCCGGATCGTCGCGCCGTCAGACATCATCGGCGAAGTAAGCGAACAAGCGGCGCGCGACTTCGGCCTCATGCCCGGCACACCGATCGCCGCGGGCGCAGGTGACACCGCTGCCGGGGCGCTCGGCGCGGGCATTGTGCGCGCAGGCATGCTCTTTGACACAGCCGGCACTGCCGCCGTACTCGCCGCTTGCACCGATACCTATATGCCAGATGTGCAGCACCGCGCCCTGCTCATGATGCGCTCGATCATCCCCGGTCTTTGGCATCCGCTGGCGTATACGGCGGGCGGCGGGCTGGCGCTGCGCTGGTTCCGCGACAATTTCTACAACACGCTGCGCGGCGCGCCACAGAGTCTCGACAGCGACCTGTACGGCGATCTGATCGCGCAAGCGGCGTCCGTGTCACCTGGCGCGGAGGGTTTATTCTTCTCGCCGCACCTCGGGGGACGCATCTGCCCGTCGAATCCGGACATGCGCGGCGTGTGGACGGGCTTCTCGTGGAAACACACGCAGGCGCACTTCGCCCGCGCCATCCTCGAAGGCATCGCCTTTGAATACGCCTACTACCTGCGCATCCTGCGTGATCTCCTGCCGAACCTCTCGCTCTCCGAAGCGCGGGTGATCGGCGGCGGAGCGCGCAGCCCGATCTGGAATCAGATCAAGGCGGATGTGCTCAATGTGCCTTATCAACGCCTGCACCGCAGCGAATTCGCGACGTGGGGCTGCGCGCTGATCGCCGGGCATGCCGTCGGCATCTTCCCCGATCTGGCCGAAGCCGCGACCCGCACCACCGCGCTTGATGGCGCTGCCATCGCACCGATGCAGCACGCCGCTTACGCACCTTTAGTCGATCAATACATGGCGTGGCAGGAAGTGTTCAGCACCGCCTTTCGCACAATACCGCAGCAATAGGAGATCTTTATGGCAGTTCGAGTCGTTTTAATCGGCAGTGGGCGTGCTGGGCGCGTCCACGCGAATTCTCTCGTCAATCACGTCGCGGGTGGGACGCTGGTCGGGTTGGTGGATGCCTCCCCTGACATGCTGCGCGAAGCGGGTGACTTGTACCACATCGACGCGCGCTTCCCCTCGCTGGAGGCCGCGCTCAACAGCCTCACCTTTGATGCCGTCGTCATCACCACGCCGACCTTCACGCACAAAGATATCGCGGTGCAAGCGGCGCACGCGGGCAAGCATGTCTTCCTCGAAAAGCCGATGGCGCTGTCGCTCGAAGAATGCGACGCCATCATCAGCGCGGCAGATAACGCGGGCGTGATCTTGCAGCTCGGCTTCATGCGCCGCTTCGCGCCGGAATTTGCCGCCGCCTACGAACGCATTCAGAACGGTGAAATCGGCGAACCGATGATCATTAAGTCGCTGACCCATGGCCCCGGCCTGCCCCCTGCGTGGGCCCGCGACCTGAAAACCTCCAACGGCATGCTCGCCGAAGTCAACAGCCACGACTGGGACTGCACCCGCTGGCTGATGGGCTCCAACCCTGACCGCGTGTACGTCGAAATCGCCAACTTCAAGGGCGCGGCGCGCGGCGTCGAAACCGAAAACTTCTACGATAATGTGCTCGTCAACATCAAATTCGAGAGCGGCGGTTTGGGCAGTATCTCCGGCGTGTGCCCGTGCGATTACGGCTACGATGCGCGCGTCGAGATCATCGGCGATAAGGGCATCATGCAAATTGGGGAACTGCAAGGCTCGCCCATCGTCGTGTGTACCAATCGCGATCAGGGCTTGATCACCCCGATTCACCGCACATGGCCGGAACGCTTCGCCTGGGGGTACATCCGCGAGATGGAACACTTCGTCGGCTGCATCCTCGGCGGCACGAAACCGAAGGTCGGCGGGCTGGATGGCCGCTGGGCGGTGGCGAGTGTGCTGGCAGGCACCAAATCGTTCCTTGAGGAACGTCCCGTTCGGCTGCGCGAAGTGCTTGAGAAAGCCAACCCATGAGCGATCACACCATGCTGGCCGCCGTCTATCACGGCGCGAACGATCTGCGCGTCGAGCAGGTACCGATCCCGGCCATCACCGCCGACGAAGTGCTGCTCAAGGTCGTCAACGGCAGCATTTGCGGCACCGATCTGCGCATTTTGCACGGGGGACATCGCAAATATCCCGAAGGCACGATCCGCATTCCCGGCCATGAAGTCGTCGGCGATGTAGTTGCCATCGGCGCGCATGTGTCCGGCTTGATGGAGGGTCAGCGGCTGTTTGTCGCGCCGAACATGGGCTGTGGCCACTGCCGCCAGTGCATCTCCGGCAACAACAACCTGTGCGCCAATTACTCCGCTTTCGGCGTGACGATGGACGGCGCGTTCGCCGAGTATTTGCGTGTCCCGGCGGCGGCAATTCTGCAAGGCAACCTATTCCCGCTTGAGGCGGGTGTCGATCCAGTCGTCGCCGCGCTGATCGAGCCGTTCGCCTGCGTGCTGCGCGGGCAAAACGCGGTCGATGTGCGCGTGGGCGATGTCGTGGTGGTCGTCGGCGCGGGGCCAATCGGCTTGATGCATTTGCTGCTCGCCAAACTGCGCGGTGCGGCTCACGTCATCGTCAGCGAGATGATCCCCGAACGGCTGGAACAGGCGCGCGCCTTCGGCGCGGATTCTGCCGTCACGCCCGACCAACTGCGGGACACCGTCAACGCCGCCAGTCAGAACGAAGGCGCGGATGTGGTGATCGTCGCCGCCCCCGCGCATAAGGCGATGGAAGACGCAGTCAACATTGCCGGGATCGGCGGGCGCATCAATTTCTTCGGCGGGCTGCCCAAAGACCGCCCGACGATCACGCTGGACGCCAACATTGTTCACTATAAAGAACTGCGCGTGACCGGCACGACCGCATGCAGTACGCAGGACTGCCGGCAGGCGGCGGCCATTGTAAATTCGCGCCGTATTGATCTGTCACCGCTCGTGAGCGCGCGTTACCCGCTGGCGGACGCGGTCGAAGCGTTTAGAATTGCCGAAGATCGCAAATCGCTCAAAGTCGTTTTGCAGCCGTAAGCTGAGGAAAAACCCACATGCAAACCACACCCTTTACCTTTGACCTGCCGCTGACGGGTGGCATTCCGTCGCAGTATGACAATCACCTCGTCCGGCGGCTGTCCTCGATGAAAAATATGTACCTTGATCAGGCGGCCTACGACGCCCAGGTCGCCGCCGATCCGCTCTTGTACGAGGTCTACGAAATCCACCGTCCGCAGAATTCCGGCGAGCTGCTGCACGGCGTCACGGTGCTGCATCCCGGCAAGGTCGGCAAGGAATACTACATGACCAAAGGCCACTTTCATCAGGTGCTGGAGACGGGCGAAGTCTATTACTGCCTGAGCGGGAGCGGCATGATGGTCATGGAAACGCCGGAAGGCGAAACCTCGGTGCTGCCCTTCAATCCCGGCAATGTGCTGTATGTATTGCCGCGCTGGGCGCACCGCTCGGTCAACGTCAGCGCGACCGAACCGCTGATCTTCTTCTTCGTGTACCCCGGTCATGCCGGACACAACTACGGTACGATCGAGCAGCAGGGCTTCCGCAAACTGGTCGTCGAGCAGGATGGCCAACCCACCGTCGTGGATAATCCGCGCTGGGGAGGCTAAATGACCACCGATCTGCGCGCGTGCCGCGTGTTGGTCACGCCGACCTCCTACGGCAAGCATGATGCGCGCCTGAAAACTGAGTTGGAAGCGGTCGTGGGTGAAGTCATCTACAGCCCGCACCCGCGCCCGCTCACCTCGGAGGAAATCCGGGATCTGCTGGTCGATTGCGACGGCTTCATTGCCGGACTTGACGTAATCGACGCGGCGGCGCTGGTTGGGGCAAACCGCCTCAAGGTGATCGCCCGCTACGGCGTCGGCGTGGAGAAGGTCGATCTGGAAGCGGCGCGCGCCCAAGGCATCCGCGTGACCAACACGCCCGGCGCGAATGCCAGCGCCGTGGCGGAACTGGCCATCGGCTTGCTGCTGGCACTGGCGCGCCAAATTCCGCTCGCCGTCCAGTCGACGCGCACGGGCGGTTGGCTGCGCCTATCAGGGCTGTCGCTCGAAGATAAAGTCGTAGGGTTGTTCGGATTGGGTGCCGTCGGGCGCGAAGTCGCCAAGCGACTGACGGGCTTTGGCTGCACGCTGATCGCCTATGACCCGTTCGTCACTTCAGCCGATCACGTACGCCTTGTGTCGCAGGAAGAACTCATCGCACAGTCCGACTTTCTGTCGCTGCATCTGCCCGTCACCACGGAAACGCGCGGCATGGTGAACAGCACCTTCCTCGGGGCGATGAAACCGGGCAGCTACCTCATCAACACGGCGCGCGGGGAACTCATTGACGATGACGCGCTGTGCGCCGCCATCACGTCCAAGCACATCGCCGGCGCGGCGCTCGACTGCTTCTCGGTCGAACCACCGCCCCCCGCTGCGCCGTTGCTGGCGCTGCCACAGGTGATCGTCACGCCGCATGCGGGCGCGCACACCGACGGCGCGATCAATGCCATGGGTTGGGGCGCGCTGCGTAACTGCCTCGCCGTGCTGCGCGGCGAAGCGCCGCTCAATCCAGTCGTCTAAAGTCACGGTCGACGGGGCGCGCGATCGTGTACCCCGTCGTTTTCTACCCTAGCCGCGAATCGAGGAGGCCGCGCGATCCAGTTCCGCGAACAGTTCCGGCGTCAGGTCGAGGTGGAAGACCTGCGCGATCACCTGCGTCCAACCGTGCAGGAAATACACCCAACCATCCTCAACCTGCACCCCACGGCTCTCCATCTGACGGCGCGCCTGATGCATGAAATCCAGTTCACCGCGATAGTTGAGTTCCCACGCCCAGCCGTTCTCCGGGAAGCGCCCCGCATCGGTGATCGGTGAGCCGGGGCGATCTTTGCCCATCCCGGTGGCATTGATGACCATCGAGCCGGGCGGGAGCGCCTCCATCAACTGATCGTTGACCTTCGGGTCTTCATTGAGGACATACTCAAACTCAATATCGGTGTCGAGCTGACGATGGACCGCCTTGAGTTCTGCAAGGCGCGCGGGGTTGCGATTGACCATAATGAACCGCCGCGGCCGATCCGCGCGTTCCTTCAGGCCAGCGACATACACGCTGATCGCAATCGCCGACCCGCCCGCGCCCAGACACAGCACATCGGCGGCGTTCTTCTCCCAGTAACCCGGCTCGATGAACGCCTGCCACGCGAGGCCAGACGTGATCGGGTCTTTAGCGTGGCCTTCCAGCCGCCCATCCAACTTCGAAATCGATGAAATTTCGCCGCACAGCTTGGAATAGGGGTCGAGATAGTCGAAGCGGTCACGGGTAGCGTTCAGCAGGTCGATCTTGTGTGTGGTCACCAGTGCGCCCTGCGACAGCGGATCGCGCTTGATGTGATCGACAATCGCCTGATACACAGGCGCGGGCGCATGAAGCGGCGCATCATACCCCACGATCTGCGCGCCCAACCCCAGAATTTCTGACCACGCGGGGAACACGCGCATGATCGATGATTTGGTAGTGGTCACGCCGATGAAGTACATCGTGGGTTGGGTCTTGGGGGTGAGAGCTTCAACAGTCATTTTAGTCCTCGAAATGCAAAGCGGATTTTTCGCTATCCACAGAATGTAAGCCTGTCAGCATATCATTACAAGTATATCTCAAGGCTCGATACTCTGCTAGTTGGAGTTGCTTTCCATTGCAAACGCCCGCGGCAAACTCTATGATTCGGATCACGACTACTCGACCGATAAGAGTCCATGATGAATCCTTCTGTTCTTGACCGAATTCTCACCACGGGCATCGTCGCCATTTTACGCGTGGAACAGAGCGCCAAGTTGATCCAAGTCCTGGCAGCGCTCAAAGAGGGCGGCGTTGACGCAGCCGAAGTCACGCTGACCACACCCAACGCGCTCAGCGTGATCGCCCAGGCACGGGAACACTTCGGCAGTGCAATGGTGATCGGCGTAGGTACGGTGCTCGATCCCGAAAGTGCCCGCGCCGCGATCACCGCGGGCGCGCAGTTCGTCGTCTGTCCCACGCTCAGGCGCGCAACGATCAAACTGTGCCGCCGCTACAGCGTGCCGGTACTGCCCGGCGCTTACACGCCGACCGAGATCCTCACGGCCTGGGAAGCAGGCGCGGACATTGTGAAGCTGTTTCCGGCGGAGATTGGCGGCGCGGCCTACCTCAAAGCGGTCAAAGCCCCGCTGCCGCAAATACGTATCGCGCCGACGGGTGGCGTCGATGAGCACACCGCGGCGGACTTCCTGCGGGCGGGCGCGAGCGTGCTCGGCGTGGGCAGCGCACTCGTCAACCAGAAGCTGCTCGCTGCGGATAACTACGCCGAAATCAGCGCACGTGCCCGCCGTCTGCGCCAGATTTTCGACGCGCATCACGCCGCGCAGAGCTAAAGCACGTTAACTTCTGTTGCGGATAAGCCTCATTCGCCTGTCCCCCTCACCCCCAACCCCTCTCCCACGCAAGCGGGGAGAGGGGCGAAAGACAGCTTCTAGTGGCTCCCCACCCCGAATTCGGGGTGGGGTCGGAGAACGCATCTCGCCTTACTTGAAGGTGGTGAGGTTGTAGTAGAGGTGAATCGCCGTATCAATGG
>CALKIA010000074.1 GCA_937988705.1 uncultured Chloroflexota bacterium
AAGAAGCTGGAACGGGGTCACGACCCGCGCAACCGCATGGAAGCGATCCGCCAGTTGGAAGAGGCGCAGCGTGAGCAGTTGTTCGTCACGGGCTTGATCTACTACGAAGAGCCGCGTCCGACGATCGGCGAAACGCTCCACCTCGCGCCGACACCCCTCTCGCAGATGCAGGGTGATCAACTGCGCCCGTCACCGAATGCGCTCGACGAGCTGATGAAGCAGTACATGTAATCCGAACAAACAGCAGCGTTGGATGGGGTGAACATAATGGGTTCGCCCCATTTTTATTCGCGGAAAATGTCTTTAAGGGCGAGAGTGAAACCAGACAGGATGTCACCGCCCTCCAGCGTGTCGTTAACGCCGTAGATCTTCGGCGGCAGTCCGGGAACATGCACCACCACCGTTTTGTCTTCTGGATAGATGACCCATACGACCGTCCCAGCCTGTTCGTAATGCCACAATTTGACCTGCAGCTGGTGTCGAGACGGGATCGTAGATGGGAAATCGACTTCCACGGCGAGTTCCGGTGGAATGCGATTGTAGCCCCGATCGTCAAGTTCAGATTGGTGGGCTTTCGAAATATAGGCGACGTTTGGCGCGTAGCGTTCGCCATCGATCATGTAGCCGCCCGATTCGCCCGTCACATGCCCCAAAGCATGAGCTTCAACATAGACGCCGATCCGCATGATGAATCGGGACGAGTACTGGGATGCTTTGGCATTCGATGGCACTTCGCTGATCTCCCCGCCGATGTATTCGTACAGCTGGTTGGTCTGCTCTGGTTGCTCCACCCTGCGGTCAAATTCTTCGACCGTCATCCGTAGTTTTGGCTGAACCGCCATCGTTCGCCTCCTAGCGCTTCTTCTCATGTTATTATACGGCAGAATCATGTGGATTATTTTCACACCCTAGTTTGTGGTGGTTGTCCGAACTGTATACGCAATGTAAGATGATTAGCAATTTTACTCCCAACTCTATCAAACCACAGGAGAAAATACATGCCAGAGTTCTATCGCCTTGAGGTCGATCAAGCGTTAGCGGAACTCAAGTCGGACCCCCGTCAGGGGTTGTCGAATGAGGAAGCAGCGCGGCGGCTCACCGAATACGGGACCAACACCCTCCCAGTCGGCGAAAGTGTGAGCCTCGTCACCCTCTTCATCAACCAGTTTAAGAACATCATGGTCATCGTCCTGATCATTGCAGCGGTGATCTCTGGCATCGTCGGTGAAGTTGAAGATGTGATCGTCATTCTGATTATCGTGATCGCCAATGCCGCGCTGGGGACGTTTCAGGAGTATCGCGCCGAACAAGCCTTGCAAGCCCTGAGTGCGATGCAAGTGCCGAATGTGCGCATCCGCCGTGGCGGACATGTCGGGCAGGTCAGCGCCGAAAATCTTGTCCCCGGTGATATCGTGCTGCTGCAGGAAGGCGACCGCATCCCCGCCGATGGCCGTCTGATTGTGAGTGCCAACCTGCAAATTGAAGAAGCAGCACTCACCGGCGAATCGCAGGCGACCTTCAAAGAGATCAAAGCCATTCCCCAGGAAAATCTCGGTATCGGGGATCGCAAGAACATGGCATTTATGGGTACATCCGTCACTTATGGACGCGGTGAACTGCTGATTACCGACACCGGCCTCAAAACGCAGTTGGGCAAAATCGCCACGCTGTTGATGAACGTCGAAGAGACGCAAACCCCGCTGCAAAAGCGCCTCGACAGCCTGAGCGTCATGCTCGTGCGCGGCGCGCTGGTGGTCGTGGTCGCGGTCTTCATCGTCGGGCTGCTGCAAGGGATTCCGCTGCAAGAGATGCTGCTCACCTCGATCAGCCTCGCAGTTGCCGCCGTGCCCGAAGGCTTGCCCGCCATCATCACCATCAGCCTGTCGCTCGGCGCAGCCCGGATGGTCAAGCGCCATGCTTTGATTCGCCGCCTGCCCGCCGTCGAAACGCTGGGCTCAGTCACCACCATTTGCAGTGATAAAACCGGCACGCTCACCAAGAATGAGATGACTGCTACCGTGTTCGCCCTGCCCGGTCACGACGATGTGCGGGTGAGCGGTGTCGGCTATAACCCGGAAGGCGGTTTCTTCGCCATGCACGGCGAGTACGGCGGCGGCGATGATCACCCCCTTGACCCAACGCAGAACGCACCGGTTGGGCGCTTCTTGCAGGCAATGGCACTGGCCACGGACGCCTATCTGGAAACGAACGCCGAAGGCAAGACCGAAGTCGTGGGCGACACCACCGAAGGCGCGCTCGTCGTCGCGGCGCGCAAGGTGGGCTGGACGCGCGAACATCTGGAACAGGACAAGCCGCGCGTCGCCGAACTGCCCTTTAGCAGCGAACGCAAAGCGATGACAACCATCCATCAGATCAAAACGAGCGATGGGCTGTTCCCCGAGACCCCCTATCTGGCGATCACCAAAGGTGCGCCCGATCGATTGGTCGAGTGGGCGGCCGCTGAACACATGCCCGATGGCGTGCGCCCGCTCAGCGCAGAACGGCGCAGCCAATGGCAGGAGCAAGTTGACGAAATGGCGTCACGCGGGCTGCGCGTGCTCGGCGTCGCCTATCGGACGCTGGACAGCGTGCCCGCTGAGGTCAAGCCGGAGATTGAGCGCGAACTCATCCTCCTCGGCCTGATCGGCATCCTCGACCCCGCCCGTCCGGAAGCCCGCGCGGCCGTGGCGACCGCGCGCGCCGCCGGCATCCGTCCGATCATGATCACGGGCGATCACGCGCTGACCGCCGAAGCGATTGCCAGCGATCTCGGCATTATCCAGCAGGGGCAAAAAGCGATCACCGGTGCAGAACTCGAAAGCATGACGGATGATCAGCTCGTGACCGCGCTTAAAACCACCAGCGCCTTCGCGCGCGTCTCGCCGGAACACAAGCTGCGCCTCGTCAAGGCGCTGCAAGACCAGGGTGAAATCGCCGCGATGACCGGCGACGGCGTCAACGACGCGCCCGCGCTCAAGCAGGCGAACATCGGCATTGCGATGGGCATCACCGGAACGGAAGTGAGTAAGGGCGCGGCCGATATGGTGCTGACCGACGACAATTTCGCGTCGATTGTCGCCGCCGTCGAAGAAGGCCGCACGATCTACGACAACATCCGCAAATTCGTGATGTTCCTGCTCTCGTCGAATGTCGGCGAAATTCTGGTGATGTTCGTCGGCATTTTAATCGGCTTGCCTGTACCGCTGCTGGCGATTCAGATTTTGTGGGTCAATCTTGTGACCGATGGCTTACCCGCCATCGCGCTCGGCTTTGAGCCGACCGAAGAAGGCACGATGAAGCGGCCGCCCCGCCCCGTCAATGAGAGCATCTTCGCGGATGGCGTCGGCGTCAAAATCATCTGGCGCGCGGCGCTGCTGGCGGCGCTAACGTTGGGCGCATTCATCTACGGGCACTCGGCGCACAGCCTCGCACCGTTCAGCGATACATTGGGCATGGAAAATCTGTCACGTGAACAAGTGGTCGAGTTGGTCGAAGAAGAGATCGTGCCCGCCGATTGGGACTCGCTCTCGGTTGAAGCGCGGCTTGGTCTGCTCACCGCGGCGGGCGAAGAAGCTGAAACGGGCGAAGAAGGTGGCAACCTGATCATCCGCGAAGCCGAACGCATCCCGCGCACCATCGCCTTTACGGTTCTGGCCTTGGGGCAAATCTTCCATGTGATGGCCATCCACGCGGGCGACCGTAAGTCGTTCTTCCGCACGTGGTTCAGCGGCAACCGCTTTATGTTCTACGCCGTGGTCTCAACATTCCTGCTGCAGCTGGCCGTGATCTACCTGCCGTTCATGCAAGGTGTCTTCGAGACCTTCCCGGTGCGCCTGCCGGAACTACTCGGCGCAGTGGCCATCGCCTCGGTGATTCTGTTCGCGGTCGAAATCGAGAAGCTGATCCTTAATTCACGCCAGCCCGCCCGCTAAAACCCGGGCAACTGTCGAAAGCGCAGCGGGTCAATGTTGTCCCCGCTGCGCTTTTTGCTCTCCAAATTGAACAGCGTCAGTCACCAATTTACGGGGAAAATCGTAACTTTTGTAATCTTGATCGGTTTTTTCATGTAATGTCCATCGAAAATTGCGGTAGCATCGTCTAAAATAAATGTAAGGAATTTGTCGAAAAAGGACAAAACAGTGCTGAAAGAGCGTATCCGTATCGCGCCATCCATCCTCGCCGCCGATTTCACCCGTCTGGGTGAGCAGCTTCAGGCGTGTGAGGCAGTTGGGGCGGATTGGATTCATGTGGATGTGATGGATGGACGGTTCGTGCCAAACATTACGATGGGTCCAATGGTGACGGCCGCAGCGCATCGGGCAACGAAAGTTCCGTTGGATGTTCACCTGATGATGGTTGAGCCGGATCACCTGCTGGAAGCTTTTGCGAAAGCGGGCGCTAAGCGCCTTAATGTGCACTGGGAAACTTGTCCACATCTGGATCGAACCGTTCGGGCGATCAAGGCACTGGGCTGCGACGTGGGAGTGGCTGTTAATCCCCATACACCCGCGCTGCTGCTGAGTGAAATCTTGCCGCTGCTGGATGCGGTGCTGGTCATGACCGTGAACCCCGGTTTTGGGGGTCAGGAGTTAATCACGGGGACGCTGAACAAAATCCGGGAGATCCGGGCGCTGATCAGCGCAACAGGCCGTCACATCGATCTGGTCGTGGATGGAGGAGTCAATACGGAGACGGCAGCAAAAGTGGTCGAGGCGGGCGCAGATGTTCTGGTTGTTGGCAGCGCCCTATTCACCGACCAGTACAGCGTAGCCACCGGGATGGAGCGACTGCAATCAGCTATAGGAAACAAAAAGCCGGTGTAACCCGGCTTCTTTGTATTACCCGCTGACCTTCGCAAGCGTCTTGATGCACTTCGCACACAGATACTTGCGAACCGGTTCGCCCTTTTCCATCACGGTCACGCGCTGGATGTTCGGGAGAAACTTGCGCCGAGTAGCGCGCATGGAGAAGCTGCGTTGATTCCCAAACATGGGTTTCTTACCGCAGGTTGCACAGACCGCCATAAGATTGCCTCACGCTCTCTAAAACCGACTCGAATAGTCCGTCATGCTATCACAACGACCCTTGGACTGCAAGGCTCGACAAACAACCTTAAGCAACTATTACGTTACAGCAATCTGTAGAAGCGAAGGTGTAAAGATGAATACAAGAGCGGCATTCCGGGCAACCAACAACTTGATCGTTGATGGCATGCTGATCAAAGACTTGTTCGGTTCAGGGCTGGCGTGGCTGGAACAAAACCGCGATCAGGTCAACCGGCTGAACGTTTTCCCCGTGCCCGATGGCGACACCGGGACAAATATGTATCTCACGATGCAGAGTGCCTATCGTGAGGTCGCCAACATCCGCGAAAACCATGTGGGCAAAATGAGCGCGGCGGTGGCCGAAGGCGCGATCAAAGGTGCACGCGGCAACTCCGGAGTGATCCTGTCGCAGTTGTGGCTGGGTGTCGCCAAGGCGCTCAAAGACGAAGAAAAGCTCACCGCCGAGCTGCTTGCGCACTCCTGTCAGTCCGCAGTTGATATGGCCTATCGCGCCGTGGAAAAACCGGTCGAAGGCACGATTCTCACCGTCTCACGGCACATGATGGAATCCGTCATCGAACGCTACAAAACCTCGCAGGATCTGATCTGGTTGCTCAAAAGCATGGTCTTTGCCGGGCGCGCCTCGCTGCGCAAAACGCCGGAAATGCTGCCCATCCTCAAGAAAGCCGGCGTTGTCGATTCCGGTGGTCAGGGGCTCGTCTACATTTTTGAAGGCATGTTGTGGGCGCTGTGCGGCAAGCTGACGGAAGCAAATATGGCGACGACGAGCGTCTTTCCGGTCGCCACCCTGCCGACTCTGGCAGTCCCCCTCTCGCCCGCGTGGGAAAATGCGCTGGAACCGGACGATGAAGAAGGCTACGGCTACGATGTGCAGTTCCTCATGCGCGGCGAAAACCTGAGCGTGGACACCATGCGCGCGGCCCTCGCGGACATGGGCGGTTGGTCGACGCTGGTCGTCGGCGACGAAAAGCTGATCAAAGTGCACGTGCATGTCCACGATCCCGGCCAACCGATCAGCTACGCGATTCGCACAGGCGCAGCCATCGACGATGTCGTTGTCGAAAACATGCAGCGCCAGTATGAAGACTATGTCGAAGCGCGCAAAGCTCGGGAGAATGAAGTCCGCACCGACGTCGAGGGTGTGGCTGTGATCACGGTGGCGGCGGGCGCGGGTTTGAGCCAGACGTTCTACGATCTGGGCGCGGCCTATGTGATTCCCGGTGGGCAAACGATGAATCCCAGCACAGGCGACTTTTTGGACGCGATCAATGCCCTGCCCAATGACGAGGTTGTGCTGCTCCCCAACAACAAGAACATCATGCTGGCGGCGCAGCAGGCGGCGATCAACGCGACCCATAAGCGGGTGCGGGTCGTTCCAAGTATTTCGCTCCCGCATGGCATTTCGGCCATGGTCGAATGGGGCAACTACCCGAACGCGCCCGTGGATGAGGTGACCGAGGGCATGAAGAGCGCGCTCGCCTATGTGCAGGCGTGCGAAATCACCCGCGCCACCCGCGACGTGGAACTCGATGCACTCACCGTGCAGCAGGGGCAGTATATCGGCCTACTCAACGACAATCTGGTAGTGGCGGGCGATGATGTCTACGATGTCACACAGCGTCTGCTGGAGAAAGCCGGAGCGGACAAATCGGAGCGGATTACGGTATACTATGGTGACGATGCCCATGATGCGGACGCGCAGCTCCTTGTCGGCCATTTGCAGAAACGCTTTAGCCTGCAAGACTTCGATGTCATCAGCGGCGGGCAGGCCCTGTACCCGTTTATCATCAGCGTAGAGTAATGATCCATATCGTCACAGACAGCGGCGCCCATTTCCCGACGCCGCACATCGCCCCCAACGTCACCATCGTGCCCAACACGCTGACGATGGGTGGCAAAACCTACCGCGAAGGCCTCGACCTCGGCAGTGAGGAGTCGCTGCGCCTCATCACGGCGCAGAATCAGATTCCGGCAGTCGTCCCGCCCGGCGTGGCGGAATATACCGACGTCATCACTCGGCTAGCCCGGGATACTGATGGAATTATTGTGCTGCCCACTTCACGCGAGCTCTCGCAAAGTTGGGACAACGCGCGCCGCGCCGCCGAGGCTTTGTCCGCCCACTGCCCGCTCATGGTGATCGATTCGCGCACCATCTCAACCGGGCTGGCGCTGCTGGTCAAACTGGCGGTACGCACTATCGAAAGCGGCGTGGACTTCGACGAGGTGGTGCGCGTGACACGCGGCGCAGTGGATCGGCTGTATGCAGTGTACTTTGCCGAATCAATGGACTACCTGATGCACAACCACATCATGCCGCAGTCGCACAGCATCCTCGGCATGATGTTAGGTCTCAAACCGGTGATCGCGCTGGAAGAAGGCAAGATCGTCCCAATCGAAAAAGTCCGCACGCGTACCCAAGGACTGGACCGCATCGTCGAATATGCCGCCGAATTCACCGATATCGAAGATGTGATGATCGCGCAGTCGCGCATTGGCATCACTGAAGGAACGCGCCATTTACAAGAACGACTGGCGGTTGAATTCCCCGGTCGGCACTTCCCCCATGCGATTTACGGCGCCTCGTTAGCAGCCTTGATCGGGGTCGATGCGCTGGGTTTAATCATATTGGAACGTGAAGGGAATCTAACAGACGATGACTTTTAAAAAGATACGTTTTGTCACGGACAGCACCTGCGACATTCCGCCCGAACTCCTCCAGAAGCACAATATCGGGGTCGTGCCCTGCTATATCAATTACGATAACAAAAGCTACGCGGACGACGGCAAACAGCTCTCACGCGAAGAGTTCTATACCAATCTATCATCGATGCGCCCGGCCCCGACCACGGCAGCACCGTCCCCCGGTGACTGTAAAGCCGCCATCGAAGCGGCGGCCGCCGATGCCGATCATGTCGTGATCGTAACCGTCGCCTCCAAGTTGAGCGGCACTTACAATGTGCTACGTTTGGGCGCGGCAGATTTGCCCCCAGACCGGGTAACCCTGATCGACGGCGAAACCATGTCAATGGGTCTGGGCTGGCAGGTTGTGCTCGGCGCGGAAGTTGCCGAAGCGACCGGCGATATTGAAAAAACAGTCGCAGCAGTGAAGAAAGTCCGCGAACACGCGTATCTTTACGCTGGGTTACAAACGATGGAATTTCTGCGGCGCAGTGGGCGCGTGGGTTGGGCGACGGCCGGGATCGGCGCGCTGCTGCAAATCAAACCGGTGCTGCTGGTCAAGAATGGCGAAGTCCTCTCTGCCAGCCGCGTCCGCACCTTCGCCCGGGTCACGGATGAACTGGTGAGATTCGCCCACAGCCATGCCCCACTGGATCGTCTCACCGTTTTGCACGCCCTCAATCCGGATGGCGCAGTCGATTTACGGAATAGACTTGCAGATATTGCGCCAGCGGATACGATTATTACCAGCATCACGCCCACCATCGGAACGCACATCGGACCGGGCGGTTTGGGCGTGGTCACCGTCAGCAAGTCGTGGAGAACCACTTAAATGCCTTCGGCACTCGAAACCCTTGTCAAAATCCTCAAGCTTGAGAAGGAGCAAGGGTATAAAAACGCCGCCGTTATCGGTGGGTTGGCGGCGTATGAAAACAATTGGACGAAGAACGCGCACGCCCAAGCCCGCAAACCCGAACATCACGCCCTCGTCGACGAGCTGTCCGATTTGCTCACGCGCTATGACGGGCTGGACGTGCGCGACGAGCGTCACGAGTCGATCACCTACATGTTGGATCGCATCATGGGGCGCAAACCGACTCCGGCGAACTATCTGGAACGTCATCAGGGAGAAGCCGAAACGGCGGAGGCGGTCGAAGTCAAGCCACCACGCCGGGAACGGGAACGCGATAAAGAGCGCGAACGTCCGCCGCGGCGTGAACCAGAAGTGGGCGCTGAGCTGCCCGAAGGCGAAGCGCCCGTGCGCGCAGCGCAGGCCGCCGAACCCAAACGCGAACGCCCACCCAAGAAGCAGAGTCAGCCGCAGTCGAAAGACCGTCCGCGTCGCGAACAGCGCGCAGGCCACGGCGACGAGGGCGATGAAGACGGCGGGCGCGAGTCCGGCGGCGGCGGTCGTGATGACGATTTCAGTCGTCTCGACATGGATTTCATGGGCGGCGCGCGTGTCCCCACTAAGATCGACATTCCCGTGCAGCCCCGACTCGCGCGGCCTCCGCGCCAACCACGGCCGCCAGTCGAACCAGAACGCGCGGCTGAAGTTATGCGCGGCCTCACCGCGCCCGTCGAACGGGTGCGCAATGTCGGTGCCAAGCTGAGCAAGCTGTTCAATCAGTTGGGCGTGTACACGATCAACGATCTGCTGTTCTACCTGCCGCGCCGCTACGACGACTACACCAAAATGCTCTCGATTCGGCGCTTACAGGCGAATCAGCTCGTCACGGTGATCGGCACGGTGCGCCATGCCGAAGTGCGCATTGGCCGCACAAGCCGCCGTGATTTCTTCATGGTGGTCGATGACGGCACGGCGCAGCTCAACGTCACATTCTTTGGCCAGCACTACCTCCAGCGGCAGATCAAGCCGGGGGTGCAGTTGGTTTTGCAGGGGCAAACGTCGCTCTGGCAAAACCGCATCCAGATGAGCAACCCGGAATGGGAGCCGCTCGACCCGGAGGAAATTCGTGCCGCGGCCATTGTTCCCGTCTACAAGCTGACGGAGGGCATCAACGGGCGCACGCTGCGCAAGCTGATGCGTCCGGCCATCGAATATTGGGCGGAAAACATGCCCGATTACATGCCGGAAAGCACGCTCGAACGCACTGATCTGGCGGAATTAGGCTGGGCGATTCAGAACCTGCATTTCCCCGAAACTCAGGATCATCTGGAACATGCGCGCCGCCGCTACATCTTCGATCAGTTGATCATGATGCAGCTCACCATCCTGGCGAACCGGCGCGAATGGCAGTCCGCGCCGAGCATTCCATTGGACGTGGCGGAAGAGTGGTTGAGCGAATTGCTCACCACGCTGTTCCCCTACGCGCTCACCGGAGCGCAGCAGCGCGCCATCAATGATATTCGCGTCGACGTCGGCAAATCTGTGCCCATGAACCGCCTGCTGCAAGGCGATGTCGGGTCGGGCAAGACCGCGGTCGCGCTCACCGCCCTGATGATGGCCGTTGCCAATGGTAAACAGGCCGCACTCATGGCCCCGACGGGCATCCTCGCGGAACAGCACTACCGCAACCTCAGCCGGGCGGTTGCCAGCCTGCCCGAACCCCAACCGCGGGTAACGCTGCTCACAGGCTCAATTTCCAGTGCTGAGCGAGAAGCGGCGCTCGCAGGCATCGCCGATGGCTCGATCAACCTCGTCATTGGCACGCACGCGCTCATTCAGGAAGGCGTGGAGTATCACGACCTTGCGCTGGCGGTCATCGACGAACAGCACCGCTTCGGCGTGGAACAGCGGCGCGCGCTGCGCGGCAAAGGCACGAATCCGCATTTGCTCGTCATGACCGCGACGCCGATTCCGCGCACGCTGGCGCTCACCATGTATGCCGATCTCGACCTGTCGGTGATCGACGAGATGCCGCCGGGCCGCATCCCCGTCAAAACGCGGGTGATCGAACCTGTTCATCGGGAACGCGCCTATAACTTCATCGAAGGCCAGCTCGAACAGGGACGGCAGGCGTTCATCGTCTACCCGCTGGTCGAAGCTTCCGAGAGTATCGACGCCGGAGCGGCAGTCGAAGCGTTTGAAGACCTCAAGCGCGTCTTCTTCCATCACAAAGTCGGTTTGCTGCACGGCAAGATGAAAGCCGAAGATAAAGATCGCATCATGGCGGAATTCCGCGAACATCAATTTGATGTGATGGTGACGACCTCGGTCGCGGAAGTCGGCGTGGACATCCCCAACGCCAGTGTGATTCTGATCGAAGGCGCGAACCGCTTCGGGTTGGCGCAGTTACATCAATTCCGCGGGCGCGTCGGGCGCGGTGATTTCGAATCGTTCTGTCTGCTGCTCTGCGATACCACAATTCAAGAAGCACGGGATCGCTTGCACGCGCTCGAATTGACCAACGACGGCTTCAAGTTGGCAGAAATCGACATGCAGCTGCGTGGCGCAGGTGACCTGATCAACACGCGGCAAAGTGGCAAATCGCTGCTCCAGCTGGTCGAAGACATGAAGCCCGATCTCGTCGAACTGGCCCAGCGCGAAGCACGCACGCTGTTCGAAGATGATCCTACGCTCGAAAAAGACGAACATCACCTGCTAGCGCAGCGCATCCGCATGCTGCAAGACGAACGCAGCGACATCAGTTAGGAATTGACCCAAGTGCAGGCGGGGTAGATCCCAAATACTTCGCCTGCATCCCATGACGTTTGGGTTATTTGTGTGTTTTATCATTTCGCGTAAACTAATCCCTAAGAAAAAGGGTGGATTTTAATGTTTGTTCGCGCGCTTTATCCCGGTTCGTTCGACCCGATTCACAATGGGCATATTGATATCGCCACCCGCGCCGCCCACATCTTCGATGAGGTAATCGTCGGCGTGTACGATATGCCGAAGAAAAAGTTGTTATTCGACGTGGACGAACGGCTGGCGATGGCCACCGAGGCATTCAAGGAATTCGGGAATATACGAGTTGCTAAATTCTCGGGTTTCACTGTAGACTATGCGAGACAGGTGAGTGCGACCGTCCTCGTGCGCGGCCTGCGCGTGTTTTCCGACTTCGAGTTTGAATTTCGCATGGGGTTGGCGAACAAAAAACTGGCGCCGGAAATTGAGACCGTGTCGATCATGACGGACGACAAGCACATTTATATCAGCAGCAGCACGATTCGCGAGATAGCTGAACTGGCTGGCGACGTGTCGAGTATGGTTCCACCCTTCATTGGCGAAGCGCTGTCCAAACGCTTTGCCGAGCTGAAAGCTAACCAGAACAGCCCCGGTTATATGTACAGTATTCGGGATTAAAGGGAACGACGCATGGATATTCAACACTTGGTTGACCGTTTAGAAGACCTGATTGACGAAGGACGGCACATGCCGTTCAGCAAGTTCACGATGATCGACGAAGAACGCGCCCTCGAGATCATCGATCAAATGCGTATTTCAATTCCCGAAGAGATCGAAAAGGCGGCCCGCGTGCTCGCCCAACGCGATCGCATTCTCGCGCAGGCCAACGAAGAAGCCGCGCGTTTGATCCAGATTGCGCGTGAACGCGGCGATCAGATCATCGACCGGGAAGCGACCGTCCAGGCCGCCTCCAGCCGCGCCGCCAACATCGTCGAAGGCGCGAAGATGGAAGCGGAAGACATCATGGTGGGCGCGGACACGTATGTCCTCGATTCGCTCAATGATCTCGATCAGAAGCTGTCCAAACTGCTGACAATCGTCCGCAACGGCATCAACGAAGTGAATCAAAAGGCGAGCGAGCATCCCCAGCCAACAAAGGCTCAGGTGATCACTCAGCCCGCCCAGAATCGACTCGCTGCACCGCAGCCCGTCGAGGTGAAAACTGACAGCGGGGAACGTCGCTAGGCCTCGCCTGCGACTATCCCCGCCAAAATCATTGCCGCGACCAGCGCTACCGCTAGACCTGCCAGCGGCGTCCCTAAGCCGACTCCGGCCAGGATCGCCGCACCGAAACTGCCCCCGGTCGCCAGCAAACGCGTCTGTAATACACGCGTCGTCGTCAGGGCGACCGCGCCGGACAGAGCGACCAACAGCGCGCCGATCGGTACGATCATCAGCGCGGTCATGAGCAGTTCAGGCTCCAATCCCCGCACGACGACGCCCACAGCCGCGCCGATGATCAGCACGATCAGCGGCAGCAGAATATCGGCAATTAACAACTGCAAGCCATCTACCGGCAAAAACTGACGCAGGAACATCTCTCCGCGATCTGACTGGAAGACGTGCAGCAGCCCCGCGGGTGGCACCAGCCCCACCGCGACCAACCACAGAATCCAGATCTGCAGCGGCGCATTGTTAACCACAATTTCCACCGCAAAGTACGTCAGCGCCGCGCCCCACAGCGCTGTCATCAGCAGAAGATCGGGGTGCCGCAGGTAAGACAGCCCCGCCCGTGTGATGAACGTCATCGTCCCCTGCGTTTCCGGCAGATGCAGGAACGGCTTACGTCCGGCCTGCCGCATTTGCATGAAGATGCGGCGCTGAATGTCCGGGTTGCGCCACGCCATCAAACCGAGCGCCTGAATGCGCGCATAGAGCATGCTCTCGTCCGCCGCATGGATCATGTTGACCCGTTCGCCGATCACCAGCACGATGATGCTCACTCCGACCGCCAAACCGACCAGCAGCGGAACAAACCCGACGGGAGCACTCCCGACAATCACCAATACAATACCCCGCCCCATCCATAAAAACGGATCCGGGAAGTAGTGGGCCAACGGAACGAAGAGCAGCGGCAGAAACCACAGGTAGCGCAGCCGACCAATGCGCGGATCGATCAGCCGGAGCAGGCCGATGGCCCAACCGACGCCCCACGTGAACACCACCAGCGGAATGACGACCAGCACCGCACGCGCGACAATGGCACCATATTCCGCGCCGACGAATGTGAAGCTGATGAGCGCGGCGATCAGCGTGAAAGCAATGCCGAGCAAGAAAATGCGGATGAGCGACTGCCGCGCGAAGCCAACGATCACCGGCGCGGAGCGGCGGATCGGTGACGACGCTACCCACGCCATATCCGCGAACGAGAGTTTGATCGGCGTACTCCGCAGAGCGGTCATGATGACCCATACCTGCGCGAGGAATATCGCCTGCGAACCCAGCACAAGCAGATTGCTCACATCGCTGGGCAGAATGTAGGCACCAATGGTCACAGCCGAGGTCAGCACGAAGCCGCCGACCGTGTAAATCCAGAAGGCGAAAATCAACAGCAGATACACGACATACAGGTTCTGCGAGAAGGCGCGCTCGTTCGGCTGGTAACCGAGCACGCGAAACCAGTAGATGGCCGTGTCCTTAAACTGGCGCCAGCGCAGCCAGATGAGAGCCCGAATATCACCCATCGGTTTCTTCTTCCAGTTCGTCTTGCCGTTCGCGGATCGCTGCGCGCAGCAGCTCATCCAGCGTGATCGAGCCCGTGATGCCAAAACGGTCGCGCAGTTCGTCAGGGGTGCCTTCAGCGATGGCTGTCCCCTCTTCGAGGATGATGTAGCGATCGGGGTGGGCATCGGGCGGCAGTTGGTGACTGCTGAGCAGGATCGTCATGCCGTCGTCACGATGGCCGTTGAGTTCGCGCCACAGGTTATCCGCTGATACCGGATCGAGCGGGCCGAGCGGTTCATCCAAGAGGAGAATCTTCGGCTCAATGAGCAGCCCCATGCACAGGGCCAGCTTGTAGCGCATCCCGCGCGAGAACGCGAACGGGAACGCGTCGCGGTTGTTGAGCAAGCCGTACTTCTCCAGCAGTTCTTCGGCGTGTTCTTCCCAGTCCTGCTTACGATTCGCCTGCGCGTTGAACTGCAAATGTTCCCACGACGTGAGTTCATCGTAGAATGGCGGCGTGTCGGGCACGAGGACGACGTACTGGCGGATCAGGCGTTCTTCGCGCGCGACCTTCTTGCCCATGATCAGGACTTCGCCATCAGTGGGGCGTGTCCAGCCCGCGATCGACTTGAGCAGCGTGGATTTGCCGGCGCCATTGCGTCCGACCAGCGCGATCAACTCGCCCGGATTGGCTTCAAACGAGACATCGGTGAGCGCGTTGAACGATCCGTAGCGGTAGCCCACGCCCGATACGACTAAAAGCGGCGATTCTTCCGCCATTGAATGCTCCATCATAGAATGCTTACAACCGGGGTCTAATTGTACATTCGCCAACGGCGATTTGTCGAAGGCGGAAATTAAAAGCGCCACCCTCGCGGATGGCGCATTTGTTGTCGACCTGTTTAATTAAAGCGCAACAACGTTACTGGCTTGCAGACCTTTCGGCCCCTGCTCAAGGGTGAATTCAACCTTCTGACCTTCTTGCAGTGTGCGAAAACCGTTTCCTGTAATAGCAGAATAATGGACGAATACGTCAGGCCCGCCGTCACGTGCAATGAAACCGTAACCCTTGGTGCCGTTGAACCACTTAACCGTACCTTCAATACGACTGGACATGCCGTCCCAACTCCCCTGCAATAGCGTCGATCAAATTCATAGAAACGGCCGTGCTCAACTCCCTTAATGCGTTGCGCCCTGCCTTATTTCTACATCATGTTATCATACGGGAAATGCTTTTTTTTGTATAGAGGCGAACCATGAGAATCGTATACCTTTCCCTAGCGTGGATGGGCGGGATTCTTCTCTCAAATGCTCTGCCCGCGATCCCGCTGATCGGCTGGGTGTGGTTCGCCGTGGTTGGGCTGTTCCTGATGCGAACACGTGTTCGCTGGCTGATATTGATTATCGCTTTGGGCGGTCTGCGCACCGTCCTCATCCCAACTAACGCCGACCTCGCGCAGTACAACGGCCTCGGCGGCCTAACCGTCGAGGGCGTAATCGTCGGTGAGCCGGATCGCCGCGATGACCGCGTGCAGATCGCCGTCGCCGCCGACACCGTGACACGCCTCGGCGCAACCACGCCGACGAGCGGTCAGGTGCTGATCTATGCCCCACCCGCGACCGACGCCCGCCCCGGTGACCGCGTACGCGCTACCGGGACGCTCAGCACGCCGGGCACCTGGGATCGCTTCTCGTACCGTGACTATCTCGCCCGCAGTGGCATCTACAGCCTGATGCGCGACGGCCTCATCGAAATGGTGACACCTGCCGAGTCCGTTTCCCCGCTGATCACGCTGCGCCAGCAAGCCGCCGACCACATCGCCGCCGCCCTCCCCGAACCCGCCGCCGGGCTGCTCACGGGAATACTACTCGGCAATGAGCGCGGCATCGCGCCGGAAGTCGCCGACGCCTTCAGCGTGACGGGCACGGCCCATGTGATCGCCATCAGCGGCTTCAACATGGTGCTGATCAGCGGCATGGTGATCGGGTCGCTGCGCCGCTTGCGCGTCCCTCACCGCCTCGCCGCGGTGATCAGCATCAGTGTGATTGTCACCTACACGATCTTTGTCGGCGGGAGCGCCGCCGTCACCCGCGCAGCCGTGCTGTGCGTACTGCTTGTGATCGCCGAAAACACGCGGCGCAAAACCTACACGCCCGCCTCGTTGGCCTTCGCCGCAATCCTGCTTTCGCTCATCAACCCGACCGCGCTGTGGGATGCGGGTTTTCAGTTGAGCTTCTTCGCGGCGCTCGGACTCGCGGCCTTCTCCGAGCCAATTGCTAAGCGGATTGATCCGTTGTTGGGGTTAACGGACAACACAGGCGTTGTCCCTACGCTCAAAACCTGGATCGCCGAGCCGCTGATCACGACGCTGGCCGTGGCAATCTTCATCATCCCGCTGACTGCGCTGCACTTCGGGCGCTTATCGGCGGTGATGCCGCTCGTCAACGTGCTGATCATCCCCGTGCAGCCCGCGATTCTCGTGCTCGGCGGGCTGGCCACGCTGATCGCTTTCGTCGCCCCCGTCGTCGCGCAGGTGATCTACTGGCTGACGCTGGTGCCGCTGACGTGGACAATTGAAGTCGTGCGCCTGTTCGCCCGTGTGCCCGCCTTTGACACGTACCCGCATCCTAATTTCATCGCCGTGACCCTCACCGCTTTGATCGGAGTCGCCATGCTGACCGCCAAACCTCGCTGGATCGACCGGATCGCCACCGCGATCAACCGCCTGCTGCCGCTGGCGCTCGCGGGGTGCGCCGCGATTCTCGTGCTGACCGCCGCCGCTATCACGGGCCGACCGGATGGCCGCTTGCACGTGTGGTTCCTCGACATGGGCGGGGGTAACGCCGCGCTGATCACCACACCCAAGGGCGCGCACATCCTCATCGACGGCGGGCGCTACCCGTCGCGCCTGCTGACCGCGCTCGGCGACCGCCTGCCTTTCACCGACCGCGCGCTCGAAGCCGTCATCCTCACGCAGCCGGACGAACGGCAGTACGGCGCGCTTCCGGCGGTGCTCAGCCGTTACAGCGCGGGTGCAATCCTCACGCACGGCCAGCCGAATCTCAGCCCCGCCTATGGCGATCTGCTGGTCGCCCTAGCGCCCTACCCTGTCGTGACTGCCCGCGCGGGCTACACGCTAACTGTTGACGATGGCGTGCAGATCGAAGTGCTGCACCCCGCCGTGCAGCCGGACATCAGCGCGCCGCTGGACGACAACGCGCTCGTGCTGCGCCTGACCTATGGCGAGACCTCGTTTTTGTTCACGTCAGAATTGAGTCGTGCAGGTCAAGCAGCGCTGCTGAGTTCTGGGGAGGCGCTCGGCGCGTCGGTGCTGCAACTGCCGGGGAACGGTTTCGTCAGGTCGCTAGACGCCGATTTCCTCGCGGCGGTTGATCCGCAGGTCGTGATTGTGCAAGCGGACGGCATCACCCCGCCCGATCCCGATGTGCTCGGCATCGTCGAGGGTTTGCCGCTGTTTAGGACGGATCAAGGCGGGACGGTGGAGATTGTGTCCGATGGGGATGACGTGTGGGTGAGCGACAGTTCGCCTGCTATCACGAACCTATACAAGTAATGTATCACGTGTCTGATATTATCTTTGAATCATGATACTTATATTTAGCCAAAATCTGATATTACTCGAAATCCTACGTTATTATAACCTCTGTCGGGGACAAATCTGGTCCGACTAGCGGCACGGACACTTTCGGAAGTGTCATTCCAAGATCCTCCATAGGCACATCGCCAATCTGCACCCTCATTCAATTCATTAGAACCTGTTTCAAACCCAGTTAAGCATAGTTCCCACACATTTCCGCTCATATCCATTGTGCCAAACGGGCTCAATCCTAACGGATACTTTGTCACTGGTGTGGTACAGTCGTTTCCGCTCTCACTTGAATTACTTTTGTCTGTGTTCCATTCGTTACCCCAAGGGTAAATACGAACGTCAGAGCTTTGAGCTGCGCGTTGCCACTGTGTATCTTTAGGTAATGTAATCCGCTCGTCAGTTTTTGCACTTAGCCAACGAGTAAACGCAACAACAGTGAACCAGGTAACTGTCTCGCGAGGACAGTCACCGCAGTTTTTGAAACGAGGAGCGCCAAACTTTCTCACGGATTGCCGCCAGGTTTTTGCCTCATTACAGTAATTCCACCAAGACGTGTCTTGCCAACCATCCTCAGAGATGAGAAAAGCCTCAAACTGGGCATTGGTAATTGGGTAACGAGCAACGAGATATTCAGGAACGAGGATTATCTTCTCCTGCCTCAAGTAATCAGAGTGATGCCCACTCGGCTTAAGTTTTACCGTTCCTTCCGGAACAAAACACCATTCAAAGGGTTCGGGGATGATTTTGCCTACCCAATCCGGTTTGATGATAAGTGGGAATTGGCGGGCATCTTTCGTTCGAGCAGCAGATGCGGCAGGTCTAGTTACCGCTGAATTGGCTGTAGGTTTCGGCAACGCAAACCCTAAACGCGATAACTCCGCGCCTAGTTTCGACAAAGCCAAGTCAAAATCGCGTTCGTGAAAATCAACGTATTGATAGCGATTCAACTGGAAATGCACATCAGCGGGAATCCAGCGCACCGGAATAATCAGCTTTTTCTTGTCGATGTAGTACTGCCACTCATCTTCAACATTGGTCGATTCCATTGAATCTGGTGTAATGACTAGCAGCATCACTTCGCACTGCTTCAAGGCTTGCTGAATAGCAGTGCTCCACTTTGTTCCTGCCGGAATGTCAGCGAGGTCGATCCACACTTCCGCGCCCCACTCGCGCAGAGTGTTTGCAAGTTTCGCGGCGAAGTCATTGTCTTGGCTGCTGTGACTGATGAAGATTTTGGCCATGGGCGGTTGTTTGAGCTTGGGAACGGATATTGCCGTCTAGTATAGCGTGAAAAGACCAACCTCACCCCCGGCCCCTCTCCCAAGGGCGAGGGGAGAAAGATCGGCGCAGCGACTCCCCTTCGCGTTTAGAAGAGGGGATTGAGGGGTGAGGCTAAAACTCCAGCTTGATGCCGCCCGGTTTGTACTGTTCGTACAGGCGAATGGTGTGCAGCGCGGGGTTCTCGTAGAATTCGTCAGGCGTGATGTCGAGCGTCACCGTGCGCTGCGCGGGCTGCACGGTCGGCTGCGTCG
>CALKIA010000075.1 GCA_937988705.1 uncultured Chloroflexota bacterium
TCGGCAAACGCGCTGATCGTCCAGCCGGTGCGCGGTTCGGCGATACCCGCCTGCGCCAGCAGATCGGCATGGTAGTTGAGCAGGGTCGGGCTGATGCTGAAGGGGTAGGCCCAAGTGCGGCTGTCGCGCTGGAGCAAGGCCAGCGTGTTCCCTGCAATGTCGGCGGTCGAAAACGCTGGGTCGGCGCTCAAAAACGGATCGAGCGCGAGGATCTGCGTGAGGTCGGCGGCAGGCACGGCGTTGTAGTTCACGTAGAAGCAGTCGTTCTGCTCGGCGTAATCGCTCAGAGTGCCGAAGTCGGTCGTGAGCGTCACCTTGCCGACCTGCGGATCAAGCGCGGCAAATTCGCGCAGCAGGCGTTCCCAGTCCCCAACCTGCGCGGCGAACCCGGCGCTGAACGTGAGCTCAATCTCGCCGGGAGCCAGCACGACTTCTGGGATTGGCGTGGCGACGATCAGCGGGGTGGCACCACGCAGTGCGCTCGCAGTCTGCAGGTTCGCCGCGGCTTTCACTTCCGCGTCACTGAGAGCGGTCACAGCATCCGTTCCATCGATGACAGCGGTGATTGCTTCACTCAAGTAATCGGCATAGCGTAGTTCTGCGCCCGCTAGCGCCTGTCCGAGCAGCGCATCGATCTGTGCGGCGATTTGGGGATCGGCGAATGCGCTCACCGCGAGCACGAGCGCGCCTTCATCGGGCGCTGGCGGAGCGACGGGCAGCGGGGGATTCACACGCGCCGATCGGTAGCCGAGCAGCGCGGACTGGAACGTCGCATTTTCGGTGAGGAACTTCGCCAATTCATACGCTTCGGTCGGGTGGGCCGTGCCGCCGCTGACGGCAAACCCGGTCGTGCTCACGCCGAGGCTGCCCCCGGGCAGCGCCGCCGCCACTCGACTGGCCGCGTCGGGATTGAGCGGATCGGGTCCCAACCCAAAGCTCCCCCCGATCAGCATAGGAATGGAGGTATCGATAAGATTTTGTGTGGTGAACGCACTGACCACACCCTCATCTACCAGTTCCGCCCACCCTTCCAACAGCGCAGCCAGTTCGGGCGTGTTGAAGCGCGGGTTGCCCGCTTCGTCGTTCAGGCTTTGGCGATAAAGTGAGCGCAGCAGGGCGGCATCACTGCCATTCGTGACCAGACCGGGGATGCTCACCGCGCCGCTGCTGTCGTATTGCGTGAGCGTGCGTGCGGCGTGCGCCACGTCCTCCAGCGTCCAACTCGCATCCGGGTAGGCCAGCCCCGCTTGATCGAAGAGCGCGGGATCGTACGTCAGCAGGAGCGGCTCGATTTTGGCGGGGAGCGCCCACAACCCGTTATCCCAGCGGAAGGACTCCCACGCCGCTGGTATGAAATCGACAGGATTGAGCGCCGCATCCGACGAAGCGAGCGGCGTAAGATCGAGGAAATAGCCTGCGCGCGTCGCTTCCGGCGACAGGCTCTCACCGTCCACCAGCGCGACATCGGCAGCGGCGGCGAGCGCCTCAGCCCCCTGTAGATGCTCGTCAATATTCTGCGCCGCCGCCGTGTAGTAGAAGCTCGGGTACGGCAGGTAGACGGGCTGCACCCGGATGCCGGGGTTTTGCGCTTCAAATTCCGCCAGCGCGTCAGCGACCGGCAGGTTGCGCATAAAGTCGGTGAGCGCGAGCGTGATCGTCGTCGTGCCGCTTTGCGCCGCCGCGGGCATGACCGCCGGAGCGGTGACGGCCAACGCTAAGATCAAGATGAGCCAAAGAGTTTTCCAACGCATGAGAAAGTGCCTCCTCTATACCATGGGTATAGCTTGACGGAGGCAGATTTCGTCAGCGTTGCGCCGCGATTACGGAGTCGTAATCGGAATTGGAGGTTAGGGGCTCAGCACCGGGGAAGTGACGAGACGATAGCCCACCCCCGGCACGGTGAGGATCAGCGTGGGGTTCGCCGGGTCGATCTCGACCTTTTCGCGCAGACGGCGAATGTGAACATTCACCGCGCGTTCGCTGTCCATGTCCGCATCCCAACCCCACACCGCGTCGATGATCTGCCCACGGCTGAGCGCCAGATTCGGATTCTGCGCCAGAAAGACCAGCAGTCGAAATTCAGTTGGGGTGAGCGCGAGAAACTGCGTTCCGCGCCACACTTGCCCCCGCCCGCGGTCAATCACCAGATCAGAGACGTACAGCAAGTCAGCGTCGGCGTTGGAAAACTCGCCGTACGCGCGGCGTAACTGCGCCCGCACCCGCGAGAGCAGTTCGCGCAGGCTGTAGGGTTTGGTGACGTAGTCATCCGCGCCCATCTCCAGACCAAGCACCTTATCGAGCTCATCGCGTTCGACGGTCAGCATCAGGATCGGCTGGCGCAGGCCAGAAGCGCGCAGCTGACGGCAGAAGTCGAAGCCCGAGCCGTCAGGCAAACGCACATCCAAAATAATCAGGTGCGGCAGGCAGTCACGGGCAAACGCGACGCCGTCCAACCCCTGATCTTTCCACGTGACGATGTAACTTTCGCGTTCCAGTCCATCGCGCAGCGACCGCGCGACCGCTGGATCGTCTTCGATGATGAGGATATGCGGGTTCTTCATTTTCAGGCTGCCGGAAGCTGTAGAACGAACCGAGTCGCGCCGGGCACACTGTCTACACTGATGCCGCCCTGATGCGCATCGACAATCGCCCGGATAATCGCCAAGCCGAGTCCACTGCCCGGGTAAGTATTGGCGTTGCGCCCCCGATGGAAGCGGCTGAACAATCTGGGCAGATCGGCGGCGGGAATGCCGATTCCCGTATCATTCACGGTAACCGTGACACAATGATCTGTGCGCAGCAGACTGATCATCACGGTGCCGTTTTCCGGCGTGAATTTGATCGCGTTATCGAGCAGATTACCGATCGCGCGCCGCAGCTGCAAGTCGTCACCGCTGACAGTGAACGCTGTTTCCGGAACATTCAGAGCGAAGTTCACTCCCACTTGCTCCGCCCGCGAAGCGTATGTTTCGCTCAGTTCACGCACGAGCAGGGCCAGATCGACGAGCTGAAAGACCGTGCTGCGCGTTTTCGATTCGAGACGGGAGAGGTCGAGCAGATTGTTGGTCAGAATTTCCAGTCGATGGACTTGGGCATCGGCCCGGCGAATGTAAGCTATTTGCTGCGCCGGGTTCATCTCCGTGGCCGCAAGTTCGAGATCGGCGCGGAGCGCGGTGAGCGGCGTATGCAGCTCGTGCGCCGCATCTGCGACGAAGCGGCGCAGCGCGCTTACGGTCGCCTCAACCTGCGCCGCCATCTCGTTGAAGGTCGTCGCCAGCGCGCCAAATTCACCGCGCTCTTTCAATCGCACGCGGGTGTTGAGTTTCCCTTGCGCCATGTTGACGGCACCCGCGGTCAGCGCCAGCACTGGGCGCGTGATCTGCCTGCTGGCCAGCCACCCGATGAGCGCAGCAATGGCCAAAGCGAGACAACCAGCGTAGACGAAGGCACTCGCCACGCTCTCAATGATATGCGCCCCAAATCCTGCTCCTTCCGAGAGTTCCACGTACCCATTCAGCGTGCCATCGTCGGTTTGAATGGGCAGCCGCACCATCTGGTCAGACGTCACGCCGGGTGTGACTTCACCCGCGAGATCAAAGCCATAGGGCGTGCTGGACACGGCGAAGGTGATGACATCCTGATGACCGATACTCACGTCACTCTGAACCAGACTTAACGCCCGGGAAGGCACCATGGTATCGACTGGCACGGCCTCAGTGTACTCCATGTCGATCAGAGGCATCACGTCGCCGGACGGGTCGGCCTCGACAATGATCTGACCGACGCCTCCGGCGATATCGGTCCCGTCGAAAGGTGCAGGGTTGGCTAGCATGGTTTCGGTTGTACCAAGGGAGAGGAGTGTTGGCGGCGATCCGCTGTCGGTGACCACGTTCCCGGCGGTGTCCAGAATGCGCACCCGCGCCTGCATGAGAAACGACAGGCTGCGCATTTGTTCGGCAATCTCAGTGCTCGAACGGTTGGTGCTGCGCAGGAGCTGGACCGTCTCGCTGATCACCACCGCATTATCTTCCAGATGCAGGCGTTCCCGATTAGCATAATAGCCCCGCAGCGTCGCCAGCAGCGCCGCGCCGAGGATGAGCGTCGCGATGAACGCGATGCCGACATAAGTGAGTGGCAGTCGCCAGCGAATGGATTGTGGTAACACCGTCATTCTCGCCTCAAATTGATGTTCCCCTCATCATAGCAGATCCCGGCATTACAGACGTTTACGACCTGATTACGGAGTCGTAACCTCAACGGTTGATAAATAGCGATATTGCTGACCGAAAGTGTATGATTTCTCTCGCTCAACTCTCAAAAGAACGAATTTGGCTGAATCCGACTCAACAGTCTGTTTGCTGTTCTCGCAGACGCCCTATGCTTTGAGCTCAGGTTTGATATTTTGAGACACTGCGCTTCTGCGGGAGTTATGCGAAGTCTGATGCGTTTCGGGCGATTTCGCACCCAGTATGCCAGTCGACCCGCGCTGCTGGATGAAGGAAGCAAGCTGCGCTAACGGGAGCGCTCTGCTTCAACAGCTCGCCAATGTTGCCGTTTGTTGCCTCGAAGCCGAAGACTGTTGCTCACCACGAAAACCACGACATTGGAAACACCATTGCAGCAGCTTGATGCGATTGAACGTCGGTAACTTAGGCTTAGTTCGTTGTTGTGCTGGTGAAGGCGTCAAGTGACTCGACGAGTGTTTCAGGCGCAGGTTGGATGTGCAAGGCGTTGACCGCCTGTAAAAAGCGCGGCACATTAAACTGTTCGACCACTGCCCGCCGCCGCAGTTCGAGCGGCAGCAAATGATGATATGCGCCAAGGGCGAGGAGGCGTTCATAATGGCGATACTGGGCGAGCAGATAGCGCCGTACATGGTCTATCGTCCATAGGGGGATCGAATGGGGTTCGTCTGCCAGCAGGATGCACAGTCCGGGGTGATCGCTGATTTCTGCGCTGACCGTATAGCGCAGTAAATCGACCAATGCCCGTCCATAAATGTCGCCGAGCCAGTGAAACCACCGCCAACCATCCTCAATGGGGACATACGGCGCGGCGCTTTCATTTAAGCCGATCACTGCTGGGATACGCCGTGCAAGGTCGTAACTAAGGACGGGCCGGGCGGCGCGATAACGTAGCCGCGATGAAGTACCACTATTCCGCGTCGAGACCCAGAGCGCATCTCCGTCGTTCCATTCAATGTTCAACGCCTGTCCTCCGATCAGGACGCCATCCTGATCGAGCATGAACCGATCAACATTAGCGATAACGCGGTGGGTCAGGTGATCGCGGACTTTGATAGTTGTGGTATTCGTCTGGATGTTGCTGTATAAGCTGAAGGGAGCATGTTCGGTGGCTTGCAGATCAACGAGGCGATTCAGTCGATTCCCTGCGCGCCATTCGCCGGGGCGTCCCGGTTTGAGATAGGCGGCGGCTTGCAGCTCACTCAAAATGAATTGCAAGTCGTGCGCGGAAAGCAACCCATCGAAAAGGGCGGCAGTCGGGTTCAGTCTTAATGCTCCGGTCGGACTCGCCTTGATGAGACTGAATATTTGTTGTACTGCTGCCGAGGGACGGAACGGCAGCGGTAGGTGATCACCAGCGCTCATAGTTTGCAGCGCATCAAATAACACCCGTTCCAATGAAGTGCGACAGAAACAGGCGGCGCGGGCAGTCGGTGCACGGCGGTTAGCGCGTCCGACTCGCTGGATATAGCTTTCGACGCTGCCCGGTGCGCCAATCAGCAGCACCGCATCGACGCTGCCGATGTCGATACCTAGTTCCAGTGTGCTGCTTGCAAAGCAGATCGCGGCTTCGGCTTGAGCGAACTGCTGTTCTATTTCCCGCCGCAGTTCACGTTCGAGATTGGAATAATGCACGAAAACCGCATCACCGAACGGTGAGCGGGTTGTACGTGTTTGTGCGGCGTAAAATTCCACCTCGGCACGGGTATTGCAGAAGATGAGAGCTTTTTTCCATCCGCGCGTGCGAAAAGTGTTCAGGTAGTCGAAGAGGGCTGACGGATTAGCTTCTTCCAGCGCGATCAACTCGGTGTGAAGCGGGCGCTGACCGTCTGTGCTAACGATCTGGGCGGCAGGAAAATACCGCGCCGCGCTGATTTCGGGCTGCGCCACTGTTGCGGAAAGCGCCGCATATTGGATCTGATCATCGTCTGCATCGCTGTGAGCTGCGGCATAGGTGCGTAGTACGCGCAGTCGATTGAGCAGCACGCGCAGTTGATCGCCGCGCACTGTGCTGTCAAAATCATGCAGCTCATCAATGATGACGGCGCGTACATGAATCAGCGTTTTGGCGTTCGAGGCCAGCAGCGAGTCGAGCGATTCAGGTGTAGTCAGCAGCACATCGGCGGGATAATGTGTATCAAAGGTGTTGAAGTCGCGGGTTTTCAAGGCTGCGCGGATGCGGAGCGCGCCGAACGGGACGGCAAGTCGCGCGGACATTTGATTGATCAGCGCACGGGTGGGCAGCAGGTACAGCAGACTCAAACGCGGCGTCACGCGGTTGGGTGGAAGATGACGCTCGATCAATGGAGCGATGGCAGCTTCGGTTTTACCACTGGCGGTGCCAGCATAGAGCAGCACATTCTGTCCGTCCAGTAACAGCGGGATTCCCTGCAGCTGAATCGCGGTAAAATTGCCATATCGTCCGAAAAATGCGCTCCATGTGCGCGGGAGGCGCGCTTTCAGCGCATGGGCGCTCACACCTTCAGACCGCGCCGTAACTCGTCGAGCAGATCATCGGCGCTGTAATCGTGATGCAGATAGAGGAGATCGCATACGGTGACGGAGTTCCGGATGAGCTCGCGTAAATTGATCCGGTGCTGACCTAGTGCCCGGTGCAGTATACCCGGCGTCCGGGCTACGATGTCCTCATAGCGGTCGCGCGGCGGCGCATAGTTGTATGCCATTCCATGATAGCGCACGACGGTCACAAAGAATTCGCGGATATGTTTCTCGACGAAGCGATCATCAAGGCGGATAATATTCGAGGGCGCAAGCCATGTGCCAACGGGCATCCGGTCCGCACTTTCAGTTAGCGTGAACAGCAACAATAGATGCGGTTCAGACGCATAACTGATCGGATATTCAACACGTGTGTTTTCGGGAATGGCGTAGGCAGGAATACGCCCGTTATTCAAGCCGAGCGCGCTGACGATCATAGCCTTAAAGAACGAATCAGCGCGTTCGCGCTGGGCGGGGCGCAGCAGTGAATAATGCTCCGACTCATCGATCAATACTGCCATGCCGCTGTAGCCGACCAGAGTCGCCAGCACGCTGATCCCCGTGAGGAGATAGGTATATTGGCGGGCGGTTTCGCCGCTCAGGTAGAGGCGCGGCGGTTTCTTAAGACAGGTTTTCATCTCGCTTTGCGCTTTGGCTTGTCCACTCAACCACTGAACAAGTTCGTCAAATGCGAGTTGGCTTGGGCAGTCTTGCAGTACTGACAATGCCGCTGCCAGCGGGCAGTCTTTCACCTCACGAGGACACAATGCGATGAACTGCTGCAATGCCGCCGGATGCTCAAGCGCTTTACGCAGCAGCGGGGCTAACCCGCGCTCATGAGTGTCCGGGTAACGCAGCGAGGTTACGAGTGCTTCGTAGATTTTGTGGGCTTTGCTCGGGGGAACCTCGACTAAATCGAGGCTGGTTCCGGCGACGATGAAGTTTGCACGCAGACCGTGACGGGCAGCTAGTTCGATGAAGTGGCTTTTGCCGAAACCGTAATCGCCAATCACGGCAAGGACATCACCGCCGCGTTCCCGACTGCGATCAAAAGCGTTATTGAGCGTGATGCGTTCTGCTTCTAGCCCAATCGTAAGCGTTTCAGCATCCTGCACGGGGACAATTCCGACGCGCAGCGCTTCCAGCGTTTGCCGTGCGCGAAACTGGTCGGTTTCTGGCAGAAAGGTGCGCGCTGGTTTTGGTGTCGGGCTTGGCTGTTGTCGTTGAGCAGCGACTGACTCGGCGTTGAATTCCTTGGCCGGGAGACGAAAACGCTGCCCGGAATCGAACAGGACTTCCCACTCAAACCCACCCATATAGGTTTTCAGCAGCGTTCCAGAACCAAAATCGGGATGGTTGACAGTTTGTTTGGTCACGGGAAACGCTCCTAATACGGACTTTGCTGTTCGTCCGCCAGCAAATTAAGCGCGTCATTTTGCCCTTTGATGAGCGCACTGGCGTATTCCGGCGTGGCCACCGTTTCGCCATCTTCCTTTTGACGATACCACTCCATCACCAGCGCTTTAATGAACAAGCGGCGGTGACTGATTGCCAGATATGACGCCCGCGCCGCCTCTGAGAAGATGCGGATATTTTCGCTCTGGGTGTGAGGATCGAGTTTGATTCCATAGGCGATCTCGAAGATCGGCTGCAGTCGGTAGCCGATCTGCTCCAGCACCTGCTCATCGGGGATGTCAAGACGTTCGAGGTTGATCTGCGGGCTGAACGGATTGCTGCGCGAGAAATAGTTCGCCGCCTGAATCCGCTGTTGCAGTGCGGGATACTTCGGCACGACTGTGTGCAAGAAGTCCGGCGGAACGGCGTACATGAACAGCGCGCCGGGGAGGTCTTCGCGGCAGCGGTCAATCACTTCGCGTAGATTATCCGTCGCGGTTTTTTCGGCTTTGCCGCCAATGCTCAACATGCGGTCGCCTTCGTCAAACAGCAGCACCAAGCCCGTGTAGCCGATTGCCCGCACCGTTTGCGCCAGTGAGCGGAGCATCTTGAAAGCGTTATTCTTGTTGATCTTCTCCGTCACGCCGATAGACCGCAGATCGCGCATGTCTTCCGGGGTGACTTCTTCGCCATGCAACCAGCGCTCCAAGGCTTCGAGGCGGCGTTCTTGTCCACGCAGCAGTGCATGGAAATAGCCTTGAATCGCCTTATGGAAACTCAGGCTGTCTACCGGTGTGGAACTGAGCGTGTGCAGAAACGCACGTACTTCGGGGATATCGTCCAAACCCTCATCGCCTAAATCCATGCCCTGTGCAGAGACGAGGCGGCGCAGCGTTCCTTCGAGAAAGCGGGACAACCCTCGCTCATCTTCGCTGCTCCCGCCGAGTTCGTGCCAGATCAACGCCGCTGCCACAGCCGCATAGACACGCCGCTGATCATCGTAGGGGCTTTCTTTAGGGCTGAGATCAACTTTGCTGACAGCAAAATGCCGCTGCCAAGCCCGATCCCGCACACAGTAAAGAAAATGGGATTTGCCGCTGCCGTAATCACCGACCACCAGCTTAAAAACCGCACCACCATCGGCGAGATACGAGCCGAAATAATGCGTATCAATCGCATTGAGCAGCGATTCGTTCCCGACGTTGTAGAAACTGACCCCTTTGGGCATTGGGGTACCGGATTGTCCCAAAGTCTCGATGATTTGGCGGGCGAGAGGTGCTTCTGGCAGCATAACTTAGTCCCTTACAAATTCTACATCGGCAATGTAGCGACCGTCATAGGGCGAATTACCTTCGACGATCCACATACTTTTGATCGGGTTGTCGGTTTGTGACTTCGTTGCCACATGCGCGCGGACGTACTGACCATTGTGCGCGAGTCGCTGCTGGTTGGTGAGCTCATAGAAATCGTAGATGAACTGCGCACGTGTATATTCGCTGAAGGTGCGTTTGCTCGGTTCACTGACAAAGGCGCGTCCCTGCCGCAGCAGCACCAGTTCGATGTAGCAGTCCACAAGATTCACACGCGCGCTGTCCGCATTCCGCTTGAGTCGTGTGACTTGATAAGCATCGTAGAATTGTGCCATCCATGTTTTGCCGTCTTGCTGACGCTCGGTGACCAACTTGGCAGCGTTCTGATAGGCTTTGACAGCAGCTTCCACCGTAATTGGCGCACGAGGAATGACGATATCTTGACCATAACGGATCGTGACCACACGCTGCACAAAATTAGCGTTTAGTTCAAAACGCCCGATCACGAATTTGGTTCCGCGCCCTCGAATCTGGATACCTTGTTGGGCAAGTGCATCGCGCAGTCTTTCCCCAAACTCATCACCGAGTGCTCGCTGTCCCAGTTCGAGTTCTGTATTGAGTTCAGGCAGCAGGCTGGTGATGTTTGCCTGGGGAACGGTTTGGAGTGCCGCAAGTGCTTTGGCGAACCGCACCACATCAAGCGGATCATTCCTTAACGCTGCCGCTGCATCTTTGAGCGCACTAGTAATCACACCCAGTGTTTTTAGTTCGCGGCGCAAGTCGGGCAGCAGCGGATCAACCACAGTGTCTTTGAGACGCGCGCGCTCGATCAGAGATTGGGAATTGGATACATCTGTGCCCGTATTCTGTTCTCGATAGTCTGTAAGTGCCTTTTGAACGCGGTTCTGTGCGTCGGTCATAGACTTGAGAGATGCTTGAAGGACGGTCGCAGCTTTTTGCTGTCGGCTGTAATTCTCGCGCAGTGTATCGAGTTGTTGTAGTAAAGAGGCGTTAGTCATGAGCAATACCAGAATCTCATTATAGGCTTCGCGTATTTTACCAATCGACGGTGAAATCATCCACTAGGTCATCTCCTCGTCCAGCTTTTTTCAGCATTTTCGCAGTTCAACAAGTCACTCTCTCAGCCTAAGTGAATATGTTCTGAGGATCATTGGGCGATGCCGCTCATGATCTTGAACATCTCCAAAATGGATACGCACGTTTTACCCTGACTTAGCGGATCAGGAAAGAAAGTTGTTCGCAGATCAAAGATGCGGATACGAGTGCTTGCTGTTTGCGCTCCGGACTGATGTGCTTCAATCGAACGGCGTTGAGCGTTGCCATGAGCAGACTGAGCTTATACTCTTTGTTCTTGACGTCGTCGTTATTCGCCCTGAGCATGCCTTTGCCGATGTCGCGCAGAGTGAGGATTGTTGATGCCGCGCGGAACAAATGCGGGGGAAGTGATGCTGCTAATTCGATGGTGCCAGCGAGAATACTCTCTAGGACGATAAACTCTTCATCAGTTGGGGTGGTCATCAGACGATACTTGATATCGGTTTCCAAGATGACAATGTCGCGCAAAATATGGCTTTTATAGGTGCGGTAGAAATCGATGAGCCAGAATTTGTAATAGGACATATTCGGTTTTGGGCCTTCGCTGCGTACGGGATCAACCATGAGGTTGCGGCCCGTGAGATCTCCATGGGTGATGGCGTGGTACACCGGCATCGTACAGATGCTGGAATATTTCTCAATCCACGCTAGCGGGTTAACGAGCTGGACTCCGGTCGTCGGCAGCGTGATGTAATCGTTGGCAAGCGAGAAATCAGGGATTTGCTCCTGAATGCGTTCGATCAGGCGTTCCGGCGTAAGCTGGAACGCCTTGTAATAGAGTTCGGGCAGTGAACTGTGTTTGCGTTTTGGCTGATCATGTAGCTTCGAGTATGTTTGGTCGAACAGATGACGTAAGCTTCGCATCACCCACTCCACTTTAATGGTCGGGTCAGAATAGAAGCTGTCGAATTCATACAGGGCTTGCCCGTGATCGTTTTCGGCGAATGTGTAACAGATCGCGCCCAGATCCCGTGTAATCGCGCAGTTGACCGCGGTCACCGTCCCGCCAGCGAGCAGCCCGCTCATGTATTTTTTGAAGCGTCGATATTCCGTGGTGATTTTGTCGCGCCGCCCAAGCTTCACGACATATGTTTGCTCCACATTTCCGCCCCGTGTCGGTCGCGCTTGAATGACAGCCGCCCCGGTGAGACCGGGCTTGAGACTATCAATATATAGGCGGTCGGCTGTATAAAATACTTTGCCGAGTAAATCCTGAATTTCCTGCTTCAGCACTTCAGGATCAACGGTGAGCTTATCCGCTTCCCCTTCAAGAATGTCTTGCGCGATCTGCGGGATGCGCTTACCGCACCCCAATTCGTAATCGAGATTGAATCGAATTTTGAGCTTCTGCTTGAAGATGACGCCGAGAGTCGTCAGCAAGCGATCTACATAGCGACGTTCCAACTTGCTAATGTACGCGGTGACATTCAAGCCTTCCAAACCAAGGTTGACCGCCTCCACGGCGCTGCTCGTTGACGGGTATGATGTCAAAATAATCGCGGTGAGCACGCGCGCCAGCGGGCTTTCGCTGATCGCATGGAGAATACGCACGCCATCGGGTTCGCCAACGGGCGGGTTCACCAGAAACAAATCGACAATTGCCACATGATAATGCCTAGTCATCAACGTATGGATGGCGTCGTCATAGGTTTGAACGCGGTCAACCGTGTAACCTTCCTCGCGCAGCCGCCGCATGATCGTCCGGTAGTGCGTACTGTTGTCTTCGATCAAAAGAATCCGTTTTTCATGCCCTGGTGTGGCGACCATGATTACCCTTTCTTCAGCGGAAGCGCGAATAAGAATGTCGTTCCAACATCCATTTGACTGTTTTCAACATATAAAAATCCATTCATGCGTTCGACTAATTGTTTACAGAAATGCAGTCCGATACCATGTACTTTAACACTGTTGCGCTCCGGGTTCGTCGTATCGGACGGGGAGAACACAGATTGCCAACGATCACGTTCGATGCCTTTGCCGTTATCCTTAACCTGAAACAAGATGGTGTCATTGACCGACTTGACAACAATCTTGATTTTTCCCTGTCGCCCAGTGGGCATGGCGTGAAATGCGTTGATGAACAGGTTCTTCAGCACCATAATTATCTGGTACTCGTCGGCGACGAACTTGGCGCAATCTTCGTCGACTTCAATTCCCCACTTTGTCGGTTGGGGATTCTGGTCGAAGGGTCTAGCCTGCTTGATGGCCTGTTTGATGATCCGCTCCGTATCCGCCAATTTTGCCTCGGCATACTGGTAGCGGATAAATTCTGCTAGACGGTTCGATACAAGCTCCAGCTTGGCGACAATATCCTCCAGTTCGGAGAGTGGCTCATCGTTAATCATGGAGTAATTGGCGCGCAGGTTGTCCAAAAGTTCTGGCACAACGCCGATATAGGGACTCAGGTCGTGCATGACACCCGTGGCGAGGTCGGCGATCTCTTTGAGCCGTTCTTGTTCTTTTTGTGTTTCCATACTCCGATACTGCCGGGCATTTTTGAGCGCAATCGCTGCATGGGGTTCAATCATCTTGAGCAGCGCCACGTCCTCGGCAGTGAAGGCGCCAACTTGATCGCTTTCCAGCACAAGGGCGCAGTTCATTTCCCGGATCGGGATAGCCACCTGTGAACGCGTCGCCAGAATCGCGGGGATATATGGCAACTGTGTGTCCAGCACGTCAGCAACAACGATATCTCTGCCCTCGATAATCGCCGTTCCGGCAATACCCGGTTTGTCGTCTAACTTGGCGATATAGGGCTGATTTTCCGCTGGCTTGTCATTCACTCTGTAAAATTCTAGGTTGCCGGGAGAGATCACCAACTCGTTCTTGAACTCATCCAGTTCGACAATCCCAATGTTGTCCGCTTGGGGAACAGCGCTGCGAATCTCCTTGAGTAGGTCACGAAATACTTCATCCGGCTCGAGCGAACTGCTGATGATCTGCGTGATTCGGTCGACCATCTCAAGCTGTCGCCGGATCCGTTCCGCGTTTTCCTTGGCGACTTTAAGATTATGGTAGAGGCGTGCTCGCTGAATGGCGTTGGCAGCGGCTTCAGCAAACATCGAAAGCAGCGATTTTTCCTCTTCTTCAAACTGGTGGCTAAAGCGGTAATTGAAGAACATGCAGCCAACGCGTTCGTTGCTGTCTTGCAGCGCGCGTAAGGGGAAGGCAGCAGACGACCGAATCCCCTCACTGTGACAGAACGGATTGTCGATAATCCACGATTCGTTGAAGATCGGCACATCGGATGACCAGACCTTCATAATGTCGGCTTCGCCATAGGGCGGAAAGCTTTGCAGCTCCTCTGGAGCTTTGATACCGACCGAATAGGCGATTTCGAGGCGATTCGTCAGCACCTCGCCCCGGTACAGTGTAATCGCATCGACACCGCGCATGGCCTCGACCGCTTTGGTCACGACGATTTCGTAGATTTCCTCATACGGACGATTGTGGACGAGATACGCCGACACTTCGCGCAGTTTAGTCAGCGCGGCGCGATAATCGAACTGTCGCAACCGGATCGCAAACTGCTTTGCCAGCCGCTTCGCGACGTTGAACTGATGCAGGCGCTGGCGATCAAGTTGATTATGTGAAAGTCGATTTTCTCCACCAAAGAGCGATACATCCAGATGCAGTACCGCCATACAGTTGCCCACGACATTCACCGGGACGGCGAGATAGGGGCGGTTACCACGATCTCGCGCTTCGGGATTCGACGCTTCGAACATATCCCGCAAATAATCTTCACGTAGGTCTTTAAGCGCTTCTTTGCACAGTCGGTCGGCTTCCATCCAGTAGCGCGTCCAGCAGTTCTTTGCTTCCTTTAGCGTCAAATAGACCGTGCGCAGCGTTTCCGCGGTGGCTTGGCGCAGGAGTTCGCCAATCACATTTTCAAGATTAGTGTCTTCGGATGTATTTAGTGTGGTGAAGAAGCGCTCAAATCCTTCCCATTCCGCCTTTTGCACCTTGTCGTCCTGATAACGCAGCGCGCTGCGGATCGAGATTTCGACAAAGCCCGTGAACAAGAGTGTGAGGTTTTTGTCTTCACCGCTGAAGACATGCTTGTCGCGCCAGTTGATAAATATAATGCCCAGCGGGTTTTCTGCTTCGCCAAGACGAATGCCGATGAACGCGCGGATGCGCTCTTTGCGGATAAATGAGCTTTCGGTGACGCTAATGCCCGTGGCTAGGCGGGGAAGTAGAAAAATATCTTCGACAAAGCGCGACTGGGTTCGAAGTATCCATTCGCCGAGCCCGCGTAAGCCTTTCTCGAAATGTGGCGTGTTGAAGGACGTGAGCAGTTCCGAGGGATAGGCCGAAATACTGTCGATAGCCACATCATCATTCGTGTCGCCGAGCTTATCCAGCGTGTAAAGCACAGCGCATTCAGCGTCGAATAACTCACAGGCCGACAGTACGATTTCGTCCAGCACGCTCTTGAGTGATTGCGTCAGCTTGTGAGTGACATTTTGCTGAAAGTTCAGCAGACGGGCATCTACCTGTTTACGGGCTAGCTCGTCAAGATTGCCCAACACCCGTGCCGCCTGATTCACAAATGTCTCCGCTAGTCGCCGTCGTTCCGGACGAATCATACGCCGTCCGCTGCTGTTATCGAGGTAAATAACGCCCCAATTGATATTTTCCGTTTGGAGCGGGATGACCAGATATTCTCCGACCGCGTCCAACCTCCGGATAAATTCGCCCGGCAACCCATCGGGGGCAATGCCCGCTTGAATCTTGCCTTGGGTATAGGCTTTGACCAGCGCGGAATTCGTATCGGTGAGCGGTTGCCGAAAAAGCGTGTTTTCTCCCTGAATACCCGCTGAACGCGATTGATCGGAGTGCAGTGTTTGGAGTGTAAGCTGGTCGAGCGAAACCTCGGTCACAACATTATCCGCGTTCCGTTCGAGGCTGTGCAGCGTCAGATGTTCGTCTCTTTTGACGAGCAGCAGAGCTTGATCGAAGCCGAGCGCCCAACGATCCGTTAAGCCCTTCAGAATAATCTGATATTGAACGTTGCGCGGCGCTTCCGAATAGCTGAGCATGGTTATGAGAAGCTTGCTCAAGTTATCTAGGCGGTGGGCATTTTCCAGCAGTTCCTCAAGCCCCGCGTTTACCTCCAGAACTTGCGCGACCTGCCCCAAAAAGCGTGTCAGATGCTGGATTTCGATCAGCCGAGCATGTGATGGTAGCCCGGCCAAAAAGTCTTTGATCACAACCACGCCCCAGTTGGTCGCCATCACCCGGAGGGGAATGATAAATGTGTCGCCGCCTAAGCTGGTAAACTCATTTTGAAATGCGGCGCGCGGGTACTGATGACGATACAGAAACTTCTCTTCAAAAGTGACCGGGTAAGTCTGTGTGAAAACTTCGTCGTTCAACCGCGCATAGGTCGTGAACTGGTTGTCCGGGTAGAATGCCTGCAAGCCCTGTCCAAGCAAGTCAAGCGACTGGGCGAGCGTTTCGGTGGCACGCAGCGCGCTCATGATAATGGAGAATAACTGCTGTTTCGCGCCCAGTTCGCCCCGCTGAAGCGCCGCGCTAAGCACTTGGAAGGCTGTCGACCAATCACCCTCGGTGGCATAGATATTGGCGACACGGTCAAACGTGAAATAGTTTCGCAGTAGCTTTTCCCAGAGGGGTGACTTAATCGTATAGCTTATGTCGTCGAAGCGCAGCAAGCCGCAGGTCGAAAGCACATCAACGTCAATATCACCATTGACCGGAAGCACCTTCACGCCAACTGACCCGGCGTCGAGGATTGACCTGACAGAGGTGAGCAGCGTGGGCATCAGTTCCAGCACGCGAAAATCACTGAGGACAATCGAATGAGCGGAGTTGATCAGTTCCTCTACTGCCTGCTCCACTGTTGTTTTGCTGATCCGCTGTTTGCGGTGCGTGTCAAGCGCCGCGACGCAGATGTTCAAGAGCAGGTCGAGCAGCAAAATATCGCCCGTTGTTTGTTCCCAGAGCGCTTCGATCGCTTGCTGCGAGAGTGTCATGCTGGCTTCTGTGCAGAATTGACGGGCAAATCTTTCCGTTTCACTTTTGTTCAAATCAGCGACGTGGACGATGGCAGTCGACTGATTGAAACCGTCAATGCCTCTGTCATCTAGGTCGGTCAGGCGAAAAGTCCCGCTCAGGACAGTTTGCACTCCGCAGGACAGATTTCCCTCAGTTGGTACGATTTGGACTTGCCCGATAGCGTCAATCAGCTCGACTAAAAGACTGGATGAGATAATCTCGACATCGTCAATAAAGATCGCATAGGGCTGGCGCATTATCCGACAAGTGTCAGTCAAGTAATTAGCGAGATCGTCGGCATTCTTGACGGGTGGGGCTGGCGGCAGGCCAAACTGGTCGCCGAGGTTTTGCGCCAGCTTGAAGAATAGCGTTGCTGCATCATCGGCGTAAAAGTCGCGCAGACTGTGATAGAGTACCGACTGGTTCGTCATTTTGCGGAACTGTTCCGCCGCAAACCGAATTAGCTTGCTTTTATGGCGTTCGCTGGGGCCAATGACATAGCAGTTTCGACCTGCGTGCAAATGTGCCAGCAAAAGATCGGAACACGCTTCGGAAAAAGAGTAGTTATTAAGACTCTGAGCGATCATTTTCATCAATACCCATTACTAAGTGGTAATGTTACAAGGATACCAATCTGTGGGCTTTTTTTGCATTACAATCCATATCACGTACGATGGTGACGAACCCGGCAACACAAGAAATAGGGGTTAAAAAATCTTTTTTCAAAGTCGAATTTAGAGCATAATGGTATAGTAGAATCAAGCATCACTGAAAATGCTCTAGCTCGCGTTTTCGCTGGGTATTGTGAGCAAAGGTGACTTTATGATGTTCAAGAATATTACTGAAACCCTCTCTTCTCCTGGCAGTTCCTCGGAAAATCGCAACCGCTTCCTGTTGATTGTCACCGTGGTTTGGGCGCTCCTCTGGCTAGGAGGGACACAGACTTTTGGTGCCAATGTTTATCCGTTAGTCTTTGGTGTGGCCATCCTTTACGCGACAGCGATGTTCATTTTGCTGCTGCCCATGCTTCAGCACCGAAGACAGGGAGTGCCCATCTTTTTACGCATGGCTGCCGCATGGATTTTTCCGATATTTGCGTGGGCGTCGATCCTATTCACCTTTTCTATTTTCCCTGATCTACCCCAGTGGTTGATTGGTCTCGTTCTGATCGGGGTTGTCTATATCTTGTGGTTGGCCGCGCCTGTGTGGAAGATCGAGATGCAGCCGGGGTGGGTTTATGTCTACCTGCCACAGGGTGCGCCCATGGAGGAATTCGAGTTCGTCACTCGCCCACCCATGCGCTTGAACGAACAGCTAATCACCGATCTCTCGGGATTATGCTTGCCCTATAATTTGCTCAAGCTCTATCAAGCCTATGGTGCGCCGGGGTATATGCGCGATGAGCTGCACTGGGCGGTGATTTCCCGCTTTCACAGCGAGTTCATGCGGCTGGTCGCAGCGTATCCAAACTGTTTCACACAGGTCAACGTGAACCTCGACAAAGCTAACCTGACCTATTCCGCCCGAACGCTGGCACGGACGCTCGCCGCTTTCAGCAATTGGGAGCAAGCCAAAACAGTGTATGCGCAGCAAGAGGGTTTAGCGCAAACCCCTGATGCGTTAGCCGCTGTCCGGGTGCAAAAGGCGACGCTGTTGTCGATTGAGGCGGCAGTTCAGGATATCGCCAAGCGGTTCGCCCACAGCGAAAAATTGCTCAGGGAATTGTTCAAGCAGTCGGATGAACCGCACCGATGCGAAGCCCCGCTTCGCTGGATTTCCACGAGGGACACGTGGCGTCTTTTGTGGAACAAGAACGAGTTTGTTGGCATCAATACCTTACTCGACGACTTGCCCACGCTCGAAAATCATCCCTATCGGATGCAGTTTCGCTGCTTGTGCCAATTCGAGCCAGATTTGCTCCGCAACCCGGGGCTGCGCCAGCGGATGTGGGATTCTGATTCCGCAGATGACTTGCACGGATTTATCATCGGGGCGGTGATCTCGGTCGTCCGGCGCGAGGCGGAACAGTTTTTTGAACGAATGCCGACCACTGAAGCTTATGAGACTGGATCAGCACGATTCCGGGAGCATCTCAAACACCGGACTGCGGCGTTCGCAGATATGCAGATTAAAGTTCACGATTGGTCGCTAGAATGCATCCTGATCATGGCAGAACCCTACGCGGGATATCATCGCAACCAGTATGAATATTCTGGACAGGTCGCTGGGCTTAAGGAGTTGCTAGAGGCTGGCCCTTTGACCCAGGAGCAGAAAGCCGATCTGCTGATCAAGATGCTGGTTATGCAAAACCTGCCGCGTGATACTCGTTATTTCCCGAATGATCTGCTCAATGTTGCCCATCCTGTCAAACCAGAACTTCCAGCGGGAAACATGGCTCGCTTGCCCGCGCCCGCTGTCCGCAAGGCTACCCACACCACAGCAACCGACGAATTGCCGACCGAACCGTATAAACCGCATCCTTACGGAAACACAACCTCCGTCAACTCTCCACCGCCAGCGTCCGCTCCCCAAAAGCGCGGTCGGCACAAGCGAAAGCAGTTTGACGATATTATAGATGCACGTCCAACGGACGACCCGGATGTCTACGAGTAAACCACGACGCTTAGGATTTGACGAGACGGATGTAAGCTGCTAGCAGTGGAATCCGAATCGTGGTCAGGTTGCTCGCTAATAAATGCTTGCGCACGAGCAAGTTCGTTGTGATAGTATCGGTTGAGCGCCGACCGTGAGCAATTTCGCGTAACGCAACCTGCTCACGTTCGCTCAGGCTGTTGTCGATACTCGCACACTCTTTGCGAACCTTCTCGTACGGTACAACGGCGCTGGCGAAGGCGTCGACCGAAATTGCCGGGTTTTTCGACAAAACCTCGAGTGCGGGCAGGTAAGAGCGGCGGATCAAACCCGTATGCAACCCGGTGATCGAAAATAAGAGTTCATGCTGGTAAGGTTCATAACGATAGCCGTATCGTTTCTCGAACTTTTGCATCAGATAGACTAGGCTAGCTTGATCTAACGGGCGAAAATAATGCGTAAAGTCGGTGAGGAGTTCGACGAAGCCTTCAAGCGCGTTATTTTGCTCTTTATCTGTCACCTGTTCCAGCATTTCAAAGGGCGATGATCGACTGAGCGTGATGAACAGCAGGCGTCGCTTGTAATTGTCGCGGATGCCGCGTAAGGACTGAAAAAAGGTCGCGGGCAGGACACGGAAGAACTCCTCTAGTTCGTCAAAGACGAAGATTAGGCGCAGCTTTGAATCCGAATCCATCACCATTTGAATGGCCTCTTCGACGCGCCGGACGCTGCTTTGAAGCGACAGCGGGTTGAGGGGTTGGTACATATGTGCCCACTTGTTTTCCGTGCTGGTGATGAGCGGGGCAAGCTGTTCGCGCGCTTGCTTGATCGGCTGCGTTTGATCCAACGCGCGCCGATTTTCCAATTCAAGATTCTTGGCTTCAAGATAATCATCGAGTTCAATCAGCGATTGATTGAGACGATGAAGCATAAGTTCATAGCCCGTCCAGTTCGACCCGCACATTTCCAGGGCATTTACTTCGAGATGAATCAGTTGGTGAGGATCGAGCAGTACGAACAGATTTTGATGCGGTGGTGCATTGCGGATATAAGTTGCTTTCACGTCTTCGCGGATGAGATGACGGGCGAAATTGCTTTTTCCAATGCTCCCCACGCCGACAAACGCTTGTGATTCCCCCGCCAATAAAACGTTGTAACATATGGTTGTATCTTCAGCGTGATAAGTGACGGGTTGTTCTTCAAAATCTTGGGTTGGCGTTGACTGCATAATCGCCTTTTTCTACATGGTCAAACCCGGTAAATTGGCGCACAACTGTGCGCCACGCTGAGCAAGCACAACCTTATTTTCGAACTCCTGCCGGATCGAGCACTCAGTCGAGACTGCCATCCACGGTGATATAAAATTTCTCATCGATGTAGCGGCCAATTTCTTCATCCTGCTTCAGGCGCTGTCCGAGTTCATCGAGTTCCTCGCCCCGCGGCCCATGTAGTTGACGCTTTTCCACATATTCCAGAGCCAGTCGCGTCAGTGACTGCTTAATATTTTCGGCTGACTCGTCCTGCGCGAGCATGATCATGGCTTGATGGTAGAGCAGTTCGGTCATGTAGTAGACCTGATAACGCTGTTCGAGCAGCGTCCTGTAAACATCGAAGACCTTCCGGTTAAGTTCGGTATAACCTTCCGGATCGAATGCCCGGATATAGCTGGCGAGCATGTGTTTGAGCATAGCATCGAGCGTATAGCCACTGCTCGCTGGCTGCCACTGGACGCGGCTCCCCAAATCTCGGATCAGGTCGAGGTAATCTTTATGCTTCAATGGAGAAAATAGATCGGCGTTGATTTGCGGCATCAGCAGTTTGAGTAAGCCAATATCGAAGCGCCGCAGCAGTGAAATCACGTCTATGATCTGCGCCATCTTTTCAGAATCACCGCTGTCCGTGCTCTGGCGGTCACCGAGCACGACTTTGTGCATCTGTCGATTGTAGTCGGCATCAATCAGGACTGCGTCGGGTTTGTTTTGCCCCTGTTCCTGACTCAACTCGGTGCGGCGAATGAGTTCTTCGACCAGGCGCGGCATGCCTGCGGACCATTGTGTAATGGAGGAGGCCAAATGCCGATATTGAGGGACTACCGCTTGAATTTCTTCTGCCTTGACGCGCTCTAGTTCCATATCGGTCGCCCGCAAGCGCAAGTCCAAGCGCTCGATGAAGTGGATTTTCTGACGACTGCTCAGAATAATCACGGCGCGTTGCGGCAGTTTGACGATTTTGCTGAGGAACGCATCTTCAAAGATCGAGCGCGGGTGCGAAGGCAACTCATCGTAGTCGTCGATAATGATGAGCGGGTTTTGGGCGTGCATCTCGATATAGCGCAGGAGTTGGCTCGAAAGCTGGTCAATCGGTTGGATCTCGCCGCTGCTTGCCGGTTCAACTAGCTCTCGCCGTAACTGCTGGCTGAGTGTGACTAGGAAGTCGTCAAGACGATAGACATATTCGGGGTCTCTGAATTTGTGTGCCGAGACGAAAGCCGTCGGTCGTCTGTGTGCGTAGAGATTATACAGGTGCTCTAAGAAGGTCGACTTCCCAACCCCGGTGATTCCACTGATATTCAGAATGCGATAGTACAGTTCCGGTTCGTCGATGAAGCTCTTTATGCTGCTCAACTGTGCCGAACGAATAATATGCAATGGGGTAGGCATCATCTTCACACCCTACACTAATCGAGACTTGAATCGCTAATGAATCCGCGCTGCCTAAATTCCGAGATCAACGTCTCGTCACTAGACCGATATTTATGTCCACTTTCCACATTAACATAGTGAGCGACAAAGTTTTTGCCCGCTTGCGTAAGTCTATCGAAGATAAACACTTCACGGTTCGATAACGCCGGCTCGGTCGGGATTTCGCAGCATACAAATGGGTATAACGAAACCAGAAACTCTGGTGAGCGATAAACCACAACCTGATACAATGGGATGTTATCACTTAGTTTTATCTGCACAAGGGGTGGCTGGACGATATTACCCCGATGCAGCCGAACGACATGCACTAGTTCCCGGTTGGTCGCTATGACGTGATCAACCACAGAGGCTAGGTTATAAACCGTCAAATGACGCAGCGCCTCAAGCAGATTTTGCATCTGCGCATGTACGGCTTGGGCGACATACTCCTCATCATCAGCGGCCTGATGGTGCGAATATGCGTTTCGCAGTTCGATTAACTCATCCAGATTGCTCTGTAAAGTCCGATGCCTCTGAAAGTTGCGAATTGGCGCGCTGAGATAGTCATCGCCAATCTCAATCATATTTGCCGCCCGGTGCCATTTGCCCAAGGTCGGCGGTTTCGACGGACTGAACAAAACTTCACCCAGTTCATCCAAGCGGGCGGTTGGCGCGAGCGCCAGCAGCGTACACACGCAAAACTGCAAAATAGTCTGTGTCAAGGTGAACGCTGTACGTATCTTTTCGCTCGAGGATGTCGAATGTTCATAGCGTGCCACGAGCACCGCGATCGGCGTTGGGAGATCATCGCTGGCAGGCGGTAGTGGGGTAAGCGGAGACGGCGGCGCGTTGATCGTCCACCACTGTTCCAATTTGCGGAGGTCAGTTTCGTTCAGGCTCGGGTCTTGGTCACCATCTTCATTCGGGTAGTCCTCACAGTGAATGATGATAAGGCGGTTGATCAGATTGATGAGATTGCGCGGGTTATTATACGCCAGCTCGATCAGGATTTGGTCGAGGTTAGGCACATTGGACAACTCAGCCAGTTTCTGGAGGTCGAATTCGGCGTTCACTTTCGCCGCCTGCAGGCGCAGCTTGATCAAGTTTTGCAGCTTAACTGCGTCCCAATAATCGGTGATGCTGTAAGTCATGATAAGGTTCTTGAGGCGCACATCGTCGGATATCAGGCGGGTTTTGAGTTGTTCCGGGACGAAAAAACGGAACGCCGCGAGATTCTCGTCGAGAGTGTGCAGGTTCGTCGCTCGCAGCAACGGCGAAATGAGGCGCGCCATCATCTCATCACCCGTGACCTCGTCGCTCTCATCCAATCCGTCGACTAGCACGAAAACCACGTCATAGCCGACGATGCGAATTGCTCGGCAAAATGCCTTAAATTGATCAATCGGCGAAGCGGGGAGAGGTACTGTAAGCGTAGAGTCTCCCTCCAGCGTTAGCTTCAACAGCTCGAAGTCCTGCTCGCTCAATCGATCGCGATACTGTAGAACATATTTCCAGATTTCGCGTCGTTCTGCCGGGGTGGTCGCAGGCTTAAGCCGCGCTTCCCCTTTGTCGATGGCTTTCGCGAGAGCAGCCACGCCGAGTTGTAAGATTTGTGGGACATAGCTCGCAGCAGTTATCGGTTTGCCCGAATTCAAAATCGCGATCAGCGGCAGAAAATCGGTTAGGGCGATGACAAAAATGCGCTTATTGCCCTGCAAACTATAATGCGAAATCATGCTGCGGATAGCCGATTTCCCCGTACCACTGGCACCAAAGATCACAGTCGGCGCGAATGCTTGACCGCTTAACCCGGCGATCACATCGAAATATGGGATAACCTGAATATCGAAGTAGCTGGGCAGTAAGATGTCGTTGACAGCACTGGCATTAGCAAAGGGGTTGAATTTGAGACCCCAATCGTTGTTCCACCGATCCAACGATGACAGCGTTCGGCGATCCGTGCTGCCTCGAATACCCTTCTGCAGGTTTTGCAGGATTAGCAGGAGCGCGCGGCGAACAGCCTCGATCAATTGGTCATCGGTTTTGAATTGCAGGGGCGGCGAACGATAGGCACGGCTAAAGCGGTCGACAAACCTCTGAACCTGCCGGTAATTGTCGAACTCCGCTGGCGTCGAGTTCACACCATACTCCAGCGGATTCGTATTCTGTGCCCAGAAGACCTCTGTCTGCGATGCTTGACGGTCATGTATGACGTAGTTGAATTCACGCTCAAACCGACTCGGCTCGTCCGATCCTTGTTCGTAGGGGAAATAGAGCTGCTTCCACAATACGCCGACAAATACGTCAATGTCGGTGAGGATTTCGGGCGGAGTCGAAGCATCACTCACAAAGCCGTTACCCGCCGTACGCCAGTCGACCGGAATCAATTGCGCGACTTCCAGCCGCGACCACTGGTCGCCTAGCTCACGAATCATGGCCATGATGCCATCGCGCGCGGAGACCATATCGTCCAGTGTCGCAATATAGATTTGAATCTTGCGCAGCGTTGACGCCATGAGCCGCTACCCTATTCGATCACCGCGACGACCATTTTTCTTGTAAAAGCTGGTTAAGATGCTGGCGAACAAGCCCCGATAAGTGCGCAACACTCGTATATTTTGAGTAGAGGCCGAATAATGATCCGCCATACTCGAACTGCTTGAAGAACTCTTGCACGAGTTTAAGCTGATCGCAGTCGAGCGTGTCCGGCGCGACGGGTGCGACACAACGATACAGCAGCATCCTCGGTTTTCCCGTGTTCCGCTGATAGCGGTAGGCAGTTCTGAATTCCTCTTCCGTCCCAGATAGGTACGGTTTTCCGGTTGATGGGTCAAGCGCGCCGGTCGGCGTTCCAAACCTTGCCCAGACGATCCCGAGGAAAACATCCCACATTTCCGGATTAAGCTGTTTGAGAATCTCCTCCTGCGGGCGTTCGCCATGCCAGGGAATGACGTTGGTTTTCCAATCCAGCACCTGAAGCATAATGTTCTGGTGAACCGCCCATGTGTTGTTCAATTCTTGAACGATGTCTTGTACCGATTGGCGAGCATCGGCCACATCACCGGGAGAGGATAAGAACAAGCGGAGTACATTGATTGAAGACATGAGATCTATCCCTCAAGCAGCATCCAGCATCCAAGCCGATTCATATTTGAGCAAGCGCAGTGCTTCGAGACGCAGCAGATCAGGGTACAGCGTCGTGTAGATGCGGCAGTTGGGGGATTGGACATCATAGCGCCCCGTTGCGCGGTAGGTCATGAGCGGACACCCACCTGTGCACCAATAACGCCATTGACAATCTCGACAACCCTCTTTCATATCGACAGCCAAATTCTGAATGCCGCGCTGATCCGCACGTACCGCTTGCAGTGGATCGGCGGCATTGACATCGCTGACCGGCGCTGTGATCTCCATTTGGCACTTAGCCACCCCGCCATGATGATCGATTACCATGTAGTTGTGCCCGACGCCGCATGTGTGGCGGTGTGGTGTGCTCAGATCCGCCCGATCGAGCAGCATCCCCAGCAGGCTGTGCATGGGCAACTGTTGTTCGATTACACGAAACGCGGTTTGGAGTGTCTCGATGATTTGAGCTTCGCCGAAGCGTAAGTCTGTGATGCTCAGTGAACAATCATTTTCGCGGTAAAAATTGAGGTTGAAGGGCAGGTTCATCGTCAGCAAATACTGAACAAGTGACGGTAGCTCAGTCAGGTTGAGCTGGGACACTGTGACGGAAATCATCGGGGTGCAGTTGGCGGCAAGCAACCGCCGAATCGCGCGATCAACGTACGCAAACGACGGCCGTCCGTCGATCAGTGGTCGCTGTGTGTCGTGCGCACTGCCGATGCCGTCGAGCGAAATCGTGACGCGGATCTTGTTCTCGATCAATCGCTGGATGGTGCGTTCCGACATTAGGACGCCGTTGGTCAAGAGTACCCCCTCCAGCGCCAAGCCAGTCGCCTGTGTGCATTTCTGCGCGTAGCGATGCATATCGAGCACCATCTTCAGACGCATGCTGGCTTCGCCACCCGCGTATTTCAAGATCACCTGTTTGAAACCGTGGGTCACCGCCGAGCGAATCACCGCATCAACCGCCGCTTTTCCGGTTGCGGCAGACATTCGTTCGTCAGTCTTATCAAGGTAACAGTACAGGCAGCGTAAATTGCACTCGTTGGTGACGTGCATCCAAACGGTGAGAGTATCGCTGTCGTGCCACTGATGTCTGACGAGCGGCGCGTCGGTGGCTTCTAGCAGCCCCAGTCGAATCAACTGTTCGAGAAAGGCGCGCAAATGAGGAATATGCGGAAAGGCGAAACACACCTCGGTAGTCGTGTGTTCAGATCTGAAGTAGTCGAGCAGCGCGGCGGCGCAGTCATCGACCACGACTACACCCGCCTGCGCCGGGTTGGCGAGGATGTGGTGTTTGCCATCAAATCCCTGCCAGATGAGCGCGCGCGCCAGCCGGTAGGTATCGGTCTTGGAGAGCAGTGTCGAGAGATCGACCCCATCATTCGCAGACGGGCACGCGTTACAATCACAGTCAAAGCGTGCGATTGTCGTCAGCGGGTTATCGCCCCGCGCGAACCACAACTTCGGTACGGCGTTAATCATCCGACGGGCTCCTCAGTCCGGGAATCAGCGTCTTTGCCCGAACGATCTCTAACATGCGAAACATTTCGGGACGCACGGTCAACAAGCTGTCTTCCATCCAACATTGGCGCAGTGCGTCACACCATTCCAGTCGCGTTTCTGGGGGCAGGCTAAACAATCGAGACTCTAGCACTTGTAACCGATTGGCGAGCCGATAATTGGGGTAGCCCTGCTGTACCGCAAATAAGGAGAACGCTCGACAATAAATTCGGAGCGCTTCGTCAAGCTCACCTTGCTTGAATATCAGATCGCCCTCAATGATTTCGCCAATGGCTTGGAACAACTTCGCTTGATATTCAGATGCGCGAATGTAGCGCGTTCGCATCAGAATTCGTGGTACAAGGTGGTAGTAATCCAGTTCAACGAGCAAATTGGCACATTCAATCCAACCGTCCAACGCGCCGAAGTAGTCATGGGTTTCTTCGTCTACAAGCGCACTCAATTCATACAGGTAGGCCGCTTTCTCACCCCATGTGAGATCCGAAAACTCAGCTTTATACAGCAATTGATCGTGGTAGTCGATTTCAGCAGGTGCCTCGTAATTCCGTCCCTGCTCGATCAGCTCGCTCAAGAGCGCGTCATACTGCGGCAACTGCTGCGTCTGTGTACTACGCCAGCGCATCAGTAATTCGGTTTCGCGGTAGACACGCGCCATGCGGTTTAAGCCGCGCGCAATGGCACTGCGGAAATCGGCTTCCCGCGCGATCTCCAGACTCTTGAACAAGTTTTTCCATGCCGACAATTGTAGTTGCGTCGCCAGAACAATATCGCCGTTCTGGCGACGCAGCAGACTTCCATGTAAACAGTCATTGATCCCGATGTGCTGATACACGAACGCGATCAATTCCTGATCTGACTTTTCCTCGGCAATGATGCGGCACTTCTCGTAGCATTTTGCTGCATCGGTGAAGCGTTCGGCGTGACGATAGGCTGCGCCCATATTCAGATGGGCGTACATCAGGATACGGGGCATCTGCTGGGTAGGGAGTTGTTCCAGCAAGTTCAGGGCGAACTGGCACTCCTGCAATGCATCGGTCAAACGCCCCTGAATTCCGAAAAGAAATGCGCGGTTGACGCACACTCCAGCCATGCCAGCAAAGTCCCGCAGTTGGGAAAATAGGTCGAAACTGCTCTGATAATGGGCGAAGGTCTGATCCCAACGTCCGGCCGTACGCGTCGCCATGCCCAAGCGGTTCTCATATTGCGCGATTAGGTTGGGCGGTGCTCCTTGTGCGTGTGCCAGCGCTAACCCTTGTTGGAGGATTTCGACCGATTCTAGGACTCGTCCGCGCCGAAGCAGCACAAAACCGAGCTCATGGGCAATATCGACTTCGCGATCCGGGAAGAGGCTGCACAGATCGTTGTAATGGGCGTTTGCCTTGCTGAAGAGGTTGCGCCGCACTAACCATGCGCCTCGATCAGCCGCGATAGGGTACGCCTGATCATTGTACCAGCTCAAGTGATCGCGGATTTCGCCCCACAACAAATCTTCAAAATCGTAATTGAAGCTTCGCTCGATTTCCGCGCGCCACGCTTGGTATTGCTTGAGTCCGGTGTCGAAATCACCCTTCGCTAGAGTGCGATCCAGCAGATAGCCAAACTGCTCAGCGCGAAGTTGTTCCGCCTGACGTTCAATCGCTGCGCGCTGCTCTGGAAGCAACGCTGCATCTTGGGACTTCGCATCCGCAATTGCGATTTCTTGGCTGTAAAACTCGTCTACCACCAGATCGTAGAGAATTTGCCGGAGCTCACCATTGTGATCCACCCGTTCACTGAAAATGCGGTAGAGAAGGCGCTGCATTTCATCATGCAGCAGATGGCTGTCCTGTTGATCGATTTCCACGGCGTTGTAAATCTTGACGTAGGGGCGCTGTGTCAACATATCCAGAATCGCCTGATACTCTTGTGGCGCAAGGTGGATGTATTGATCTGATTTGACGATGTGTTCCAGCATCGGTACGGTGAAGCGCCGCCGCAAACAAGCCATCGCCCACAACACACGGTTGATATTACTGAATTCGGCAAAGCTCTCCAGCGCCAAGTCAAGCCAGTTTTTGTCTATGGCGTTGAGATCGATCTCTTCGGCATACACATGATCGAAGAATAGATCGATGCGTAGCGGAATGTTGTCGGCCAACTTCCAGATGGTTTTGAGATCGTCTTCGCTGATGTTGCCCGGAACTTCAAGTCCACGTTGGCGGGCGTAATCGGCCATGTCTTCGACCTGTAAACCGGGAAGCACGACAGTCATGACATTGCCCGGTGTTTTCATGGCGGGAGGACGTCCGACAATGACCGCATAGATTTGAGGGTTCTTAGCTTTGCCCAGAAAGTCGTTGATCAGCCACTGCCCGACATAACGGCTGTAGGCCCGCTCAAATGTATCGAACAGAAAGACAATCTTTTTTGGGTGCTGAAGCTGCTGGACGCAGCGGATGAAGACATTGTTGGCTTTGCCTTCGAGGTTTGCCAACATTGGCTGACTTTGGGCCCCGATGCCTTCGCTTAGTTTGCCTCTTGTGCTGATGCGCGCTTCCTCAAGTTCCTGAAGTGCGTTCTCGTAAGTGGCAAACTCGCTTTCATAACCAAGTCGTTTAAAACCATTCAGGATGGCATTCCGCAAACCGAGGATACTTTGGTGGCGAGTGTCGAAGAAGTCAATTGTATCAACGATCTGTTGACCGTCATGGTGGGCATAGACTTCGCGAATTTTGCGCAGCAACCACGTCTTGCCAATGCCGCCATCCGCCGTGAAATACAGGGCGTTTTGCCGGTCGGTATTCAGGAGAAAGTTGTCAAAAATCTGTAATACTGCGTGCCGCCCAACGAATCGCTGACTGAATAGGTCATTTCTACGTCGAGGCAACATAGATCTATCCTTTAAATTAATCTATATTTAATCTAACCTAACAGTTCTTAAACACACCTAACCTCTCTTATTCTAAGGCGATTTTTAATATTCGTCAAAAACCAGCTCACAAAATATTGGCATTAACAGCGGATTGTGATGGCTACCCGGCGTATTCGGCACCGTCATCGACATACTGCTCCGTTTCTCGGCGGTTGCTAGGTGACCTTACCCCAGTTTGGCGGACACGGAAAATGTCCTCTAGACTGACTGTAAAAAGCGAACGATGGGGTACAAGAAGTACACAACTGAATTCAAGAGCGAGGTTCTGGCGATCGTGGCTGAAGGTCTCTCAGCTTGAGCGCGAGCTGGGCATCATCACCGGACTGATTACAAGTGGCAGCAACGCTAGCGTACAAGATGCTGCAACCGAGCGCAGAGTATCGGGCTTGGCTGTATGCCCGCGGAAAGCGGTGGCGCGATCTGCTGATGTTGGTGCAGACCAATCGGCAAGGGGGATAGTTAATCAATGCGTATCGAGAATTACTCGATTCTCGTTTTCCCGCTGAAGTTGCCGAACTCTATGAGGAAATTGTCGACGAAATCCTTGTGAGGGCGACTGGGCGTGGGGGTACAAGCAAGCCGTGGCCTATTTGCGCCAAATGAAAAAGACTGGGCAAACAGCACGGGCAGAGGCGCTGGCGCGGCGAATCCGCACCCAATATGCCAATCGACCCGCGCTGCTCGATGAACTAAGCAAGCTGAGATACCGGCTTGCGCTCTAGATCGGCAGTTGCCGGGTGTTGCCGTTTGTTACCCCTCAAGCGCAAACTGCTGCTGACGACAAATGCCACGAAATTGGAAACACCATCGCAGTGGCAGTTCTGAAAGTTGTTTCAATCTTGCTGTGCTCTTTATGAGTACGTCTTCAGTACCAGGTATTCGCCTTATATCGCCTTTTGAATTAAGTACGTTGACGATACTGGTTGAAGTCAGGAGTTTGAAGTCCTGAGGGGCGTCGTTCCGTTTGTCAGAAACGGCGATTTGTCGTCCTCGAGTCGGCTTATGTCATCTCGACATCCAGATATATCCACAAGCGCGAACTGGAAGCCCAGATCACGCGACTCCGTAACGAGGGTCTGAGCTTGCGTGAAATCGCTCGACAGGTCGGGCTGCATTGGTGACGTGTATGGCAGATCTTGAAGTAAGAAATATAGGGTTGTGGTTTCTGCTCTTGGCGCAGGCTCACTTGTGGGAATGGTTTTGACTGGGCTGCTGTATCCGCGTTTAGGTGGTCGATCATGGTATCGGGGGTAGACCAGTGCGTTGATACATTAGCTTCCCACCGACATACGTTTCATCGACATGCAGACTCAGCAGTGCTTCTGTCGGCGTCGTCAATGGGTCGCCGCTCAAAATCGCTAAGTCCGCCCATTTGCCCGGTGTGATGCTGCCCCGGTTCGCCTCGTCACCACTGAGCAGTGCGCCACCCATCGTATAGGCGTACAGCGCCTCATAGGGTGTGATCGCCTGCGTCGCACCGAAAGGTTTCCCTTCGTGATCAAGCCGGTCGATGGCCGCTTTGATACCGATGAGTGGGTTGTCGTCCGGCACGACCGGGGCATCTGTGCTGAGCGCCACGACGATCCCCGCATCAAGCATATCACGCACCCCATACGCATTTAGCACATAACCATCGGGCATGTACCGCCGGAATGCCGCTCCGAACGCGGGCAGAAACACGGTTTGAGTCGCCGCCATCGCGCCGATCGCCGCCAACCGCCGCAGATGATCTTTCGTCGGCAGCGCCAGATGTTCGATGCGATGACGTAAACGCGCTTCCGGCTTGCGGGCATTCACCAATTCATAGATGCCGATCACCTGTTCAAGCGCGGTGTCGCCGTTCGCGTGTGTGGCGATTTTAAAGCCGGCATCGTGCGCTTCCCACATCAGTTCCGCCATATCTTCCGTCTCGTAGATCATGATCCCATGCGTGCCGGTTTCTTTGTACGGGATCGAGATCGCCGCTGTTGCGCTGGTCATACCACCATCAGCGAAGAACTTAACCGCATCCAGCCGGAGCGTATCACTGATGTAGTAATCCGGCAGCGGATAGATCACCGCGCCGCTGCGCCGTTCCGCCAGCAGGTGAATCCGCACTGTGAGTTCGCCCGCTGCATCCAACTGCCGGTATACCTGAATATGAAACGGATCGACCGCCGGATCAGTCGCACTGGTGATCCCATAAGCAAGCTGATGCTGCATCGCGGCACGGATCGCCTGCGCCAGCGTTTCTTGCGAGATCGGCGGGATGTGCTGAAAGACCAATTCCATCGCCGTTTCTTCAAGAACTCCGGTTGGCTCACCGTGTTCGTCGCGGACGATATGCCCCCCCGGCGGATCAAGCGTCTCGCGGGTGATCCCGGCGATCTTTAGGGCGCGGCTATTGGCGACCACCACATGCCCGCTGGTGTGGGTGACGGTCATCGGGTGATCGGCGCTCGCTTGATCAAGATCGAAGCGCGTGACGTGCCTCTTTTCCGGCAGGAAGTTTTCGTTATAGCCTGTGCCCGTGATCCACGAGTCAGCGGCTTGGGTTTGAGCGCGATCCCGGTAAAGCCGAACAAGCGCGGGAATGTTCGGTGCATTCGTGATCGTCGCGTCGATCATGTGCGTTAGCTTCAGACCGAGCCACTGCACATGCACATGCGCATCGTTGAAGCCGGGGATCAGCGTTCGACCGTTCAGGTTGACGTGGACAGCCCCTGCCGAAACCGCGTTCTGTACATCAGACAGCGCTCCGACGGCAAGAATGCGTCCGTCATCACCGACGGCCACCGCTTCGACCTGCGGAGTCGCCGCATCCATCGTATGAATCGTTCCGTTGTAGAAAAGCAGCATCGTTTGAACTCCAGTTTGCGCGTTCGCTATTTATTGCTGTAAGGATCGAGCGCGTCACGCAGCCCATCCCCGATAAAGTTGATACTCAATACGGTGAGCAGAATCAACACGCCGGGGAAGAACCACATCCACCACGCACTGTCGATCTTTTCGGTCGCACGCTGGATCATGTTGCCCCAACTCGCTGTCGGCGGCTGAACACCTGTCCCCAAAAAGCCAATGTACGCTTCTAACAAAATCACGTTGGAAATGCCAAGTGTGGTGTACACAATCACCGAGGTCAGCGCATTCGGCATGATATGACGGAACACAATGTAGCCGCTGCGCGCCCCGACCGCCCGCGCCGCCGTGACGAAATCCTGCTCTCGCAGCGAAAGCACCTGCGCCCGCACGATGCGCGCCAATCCCATCCATCCGGTAAATCCGAGGATCAGGATCACGATCAGCACACTCCCGCTGAATTCGCGCCCCAGTACAGTGACCGATGCGGTTTGCGCACCGATGAACTTCGACACAACGAGCAGCAAAAAGAGCAGCGGAATACTCAACAGCGCTTCAGAAAAACGCATGATCAGGCTGTCGATCCCTCCGCCATAATAGCCAGAGAGCAGCCCCAGCACCGTCCCCAAAATCGCGGTCACCAGCATCGCCAGCAGACTGATGATCATCGTGACCTGCCCGCCGTAGATTGTGCGTGCCAGCACATCGCGTCCGGCGGCATCTGTTCCGAAAGGGTGGCTGATCGAAGGCGCTGCCCACTTGTTGGCGAAATCCGTCTCGTTCGCGTAGCGTTCGGTCACGAAAAATGATCCCATCAGCACATATAGTGTGATGGCGATCAGGATGAACAGACCGATCATCGCCATGCGGTGACGACGATAGCGCTTAACCATCCGCTGAAGCATCGTTTCGGACGCCCGCTTTGCCGCAATCCGCGCGGGTTTCGCCTTCGGACGTGATTCGAACGTGTTTTGCACAAAAGCGCCTTTCTAATTCAACCGAACACGCGGATCGACCACCCGGTACAACACGTCAGTGACGATTTGCGCGACGACGACGAACAGCGCCAGCAGCATCAACATGCCCATTAGCACAGGATAATCGGATCGTTCAAGACTTTCTATGAACAGCATCCCCATCCCGGGCCACGCGAAGATCGATTCGGTCACAATCGCGCCACCCAGCAGAAATGGCACATCCAAGCCGACCAGCGTCACCAATGGCAGCGCCGCGTTGCGCAGCACATGCCAGATCAGAATCCGGCGTTCGGGCAGACCTTTTGCCCGCGCCGTCCGCACATGATCCTGATTGATCACGTCGAGGACGCTGGCGCGCACGTAGCGGATATACGCCGCCGAACTGACGAGCGTCAAACTCAAGACCGGCATGATCATGTACGGGAGCAGGTTGGCGAAAGTGCGCGGTTCACCCGGTCGCCCAATTCCGGCGATCGGCAGCGACGGCAGCCCCCAGTTGCGAAACGTGACCGCGAAGATCATGATCATCGCCAGCGAGATTAAAAAGATCGGCATCGAATAAAAAATAAACGCGACCGTCGTCAGCGCATTATCCCAAAAAGAATACTGCCGCAGCGCCGCAATCACGCCGAGCGTAAACGAGACGATCAAAATCAGGATATAAGCCGGGATCATCAGGATCAGCGTATTCGACAAACGTTCCCCGATGCGCACCGGTACCGGCTGGCGTGTGACCATCGACGCGCCTAAGTCACCACGCAGAATCCCGCGCCGCGTCCCACGCATCTGTTCATTGGTCGTGCCGTCACCATCGATATCGACATAGTTCCAGTCGTTACCGACCAACCAGTAGACATATTGCATGTAAATCGGCTGATCCAGACCGAGGCGGCGCTGTGCTTGTAAAAGTTGATCTCCGCTGGGGCGGCGCGGCACATTCATCACGATAGCGAGAGGATCACCGATCGAGTACATCAAGAGGAACAGGATCACGCTGATCAGAAACAAGAGCGGCACTGCTTGCAGGCTGCGCTTGAGGAAATAAGAACTCATCACAAAATCCCTGTCGGAACACTCAGTGAACACCGTCCCTGTCGGAGCATCCCAACAGAGACGGATTGACCTCAGGCGGACAGGATTATTCGGTGAAGTGCCAGTCGCTCAGGTACAGCCAGGGTGTGAGATCGCTGGTATCCGTGTTCGTCCATTCCAGGCGTGTATTGTAGGTGACGGCGTACAAAATATTGATGAGATACTGCGTTTGCACGTCGTCTGCCATCAACACCTGAATTTCATCGGCGGCGGCTTCACGTTCTGCCTGATCCAGTGACGTATTCATCAGCGTCCACAGTTCGTCCACGCGCTCGTTGCACACGCCCAAGCCGTTCAGCCCGAAGGGATTCGCTTCGCTGGCGGCATCGGTGCAGTAATACGGTCCGAACGTGCCAACCGTCGCCACGCCGGGAACCCACGCAATCAGGTTCAAATCGATGGCAGCGGTTGCTAGAATGCCGTTATTGGTGAACGAGCCATGAATTTCCGCGATGGAATGCAGGGTGATTTCGACCGACACGCCAATATCCGCCAGCGCATCCTGAATATACAGCAGCGAGTCCTGATAATGCTGAATATCCGAATAGGTAGTCGCGGTCAGGACAAGGGGCGTGTCATCGTCCACACCTTCGACACCGTGCGCTTCCGCCACGCCGTCGCCGTTGTCGTCATACCAACCCGCCTCACGCAGCAGCGCAAGCGCGCCTTCAGTATCAAACGCCAGTGAGCGCGCTTCTTCGTTCGCCCACGGGGTACCGCTCCACCACGTATTCGCCACTTCCGCGACGCCCGCATAAATATTATCGACCATGAACTGACGGTCGATCCCCATGCCGAGTGCTTCCCGCACGCGCAGGTCTTTAAGCGCCGCATTTCCGGTCGCGCTCATGTTGTATTCAAGCTCAAGACGCACGCCGCCGAACGAAGTCCGCAGCGCAAGCGAATCGTTCGATGCGACCAGTTCCGCCGCCCGTGAAGCCGGGAGGATGTAGCGGGTGTAATCGAGTTCACCCGCGATCATGAGCTGTTCCAACACGCTCACGTCCTGATAGAAATTGAGGATCACCTCGTCGAAGTACACCGGCTTCCAATAGTTCGGATTCTTGACGAAACGGATATAGCTGCCAGTTACCCATTCGGCAAACACGAACGGGCCGTTCGCTACCATCGGCTGACGAATCCACGCATTTTGCTCAAAGCCGATCCCATTGGCGAGGTCAGCTTCATATTGTGCGCGCAGAATATGTGCAGGCAGCGGTACGATTGCGGCGTACTGCCAATCGGGGATCGCCGCTGCCAGCGTGATCACGATGTCCTTATCGGTTTCGCCCTGCTCAACCGTTCCCGCGTTGCCGCCCAACATGCGGAAGGCGAGGATTTGGCTAATGCCGTCGTTCGCCATCTGATACGGCAGCACAAAGTCATCAGCGACAATCGGCGTACCGTCTGACCAGACCGCCCAATCGGCGATCGTAAAACGGATCACCATTTGGCTGTCATCCGTGATCGTAATCCCGCCGTTGTCAAAGCTCGGCAGTTCATCGATCAACAGCGGCACGACTTCTTGATTTTCGTTCGTGCCCCACTGCGGCTGTGAATGCAAACGGAACATGCCGAAGCCGACCAGCGTGTTGCTGGTATAATCGACCAACATATCCGGTTCTTCAGTCATTCCAATGCGCAGAATGTTAGCATCTTGCGCTTGAGCGATCCCAAAAACGGCGAGTACACTCAGAATCAATAATATACGAACCCATTTTGACATAATGCGACTCCTCAAAGACAATCTATTTCCATGCACGGGAAGATCATAGTTTCTTCAAGTATGACCAACATCAGCGAACATGACAACAATTTCGATACAGGTCTGTCTAGACTGTCTGAATCCGCGTGTCAGTCCGTTTCGACGGCTGGCAAAATGAATTGTTCCACATAATCAAGGATTGCCTCGCGCTGGCGCGCTTCTTGCACCCCACTGATATACGAATCCGGTTCGATCCGGTAGCCGTTCGCCGTGATCACGATCACCATATCTTGATCGGGTGCGACGAAGATCAACTGACCGCCATAACCGGACGCGGCGGACATCGGGGGAAAATCGCCCAAACGCGTGTGCCACCAATGTGCCGCATAGGACAATTCATAGATGGACGGGTCAGCGAGTTGGGGACGAGTGAGATAGGCGATCCAGGCGCTTGGAACGACTTGTTCAGCGTTCCATTCCCCGTTTTGTAGATAAAGCTGACCGAACTTCGCCATATCGCGTGCGCGCCAGAAAAGTTGAGTCCCGCCAAAGTTGATCCCTGCGCTGTCGGTCGCCCATTCGACCGAGCTGATCGCCAGCGGATCGAACAGGTGCGCTTGTGCGAACTCAGCCGTCGATTCACCGGCGGCGGCGCTCAACACAGCCGAGAGCAGATGCGAGTCAGCGGTACTGTAATTCCAGTAAGTACCGGGGATGTGCGCTTGGGGCAGACTGAGGATATAGCCGATTTCATCGCGCTGCGCAGTGAGCATCCCGCCAATATCCGCCGCGCTGGTTTCGTCCCAGTCAATGCCGGACAGCATATGCAGCAGGTGGGTGATACGAATACGCCGGTGCGCATCGTCCTCAGACAGTTCAAGATAATCCGCGAGCGGGTCATTGACCGACTCGATCAACCCTTCTTCGATGGACATCCCGATCAGCGTCCCCGTCACGCTTTTAGTGATCGAAAAGCCGTTGAACCGCGTTCCTTTGTCCGCGCCGCCGAAATAGCGCTCATATACTAGGCAGCCACGCCGGACGATCAACAGACTGCGCAAAAACGGCATCTCCATTTCGATCTGCGATTCACCCTCCGTCAGGAGATCGGCGTTGATTCCAACATCCTCCGGCGCGGCGGTCTGCCACTCGTCAAGCGGAGTCGCGCATTCAACAGATTGTCCGTCAATCGGCATCGACGGTGAAATCAATAATAAGCTGAGAACCGCTAGCAGACCGGCAAATCGTAAAAACATAGCGTTAGTCCTCAAAACCCGGCGGCTGACGATAGGCTTGCAGCACACCATCGATCGCCCGCGCATGAGCCAGCAGACGGATGTCCTCCCATCTGCGCCCGACGATCTGAAGCCCGATCGGCAGCCCGTCATGGGCGTAACCCGCCGGGATCACGACGACCGGATGCCCGGTCAAACTGAACGGAATCGCGTAGTACGTGCCGCGTTCAAAATAGTTAATCGTCTGCCCGCGCACGACAATCGACGACATGTGCGGAATGTGTGGGATCGCCGGTGTTGCCGCAACCGGGCAGATCAAGACGTCCCATTCTTGCAGAAAGTCATCAAGAGCGTTGATATAACGGTCGCGTTCGATCATCCCCTGACCGTACAGGCGCAGCGAGGCATGAATCGCACGCCCCGCCCCGCGTGAAAACGCATCCGTTGAATCGGGTGTGAACCCGGCATACTCGGCTTCCCATGCGTCGATTTCCGGCGTCAACCCCGCCCCGACCACCGCCCAGTACAGCAGCCCGAAACACTCCCATACATCCGGGAATGTAATCCCAGCGGGGAATGCTCTTGCAACCGCCGCGCCCGCCTGAGCCAGCTTCTCGGCGCTGGTGACGAGTACGCGCTCCGTGTCTTCCGTGATCGGCACATGCCCGAACTGGTCGAACCACGCAATTCGCAGCGTACTCACGGGCGGTGTTGCGATCCGCTCTGCAAGCGGTACAGGGGGCAAATCAAGGTAACGCGGATCAGGTCCGGCGATCACCCGCAGGGCGAGTTCAAGATCGTCAACCGATCGGGCAATCGGGCCGGCAACGCTGAAACGGCGCACTCCGCGCGGCGAACCGGGCAGCGGCGGGATATGTCCGGCGGTCGAGGTACGATATTCGGTCGGCTTCAAACTGTAAACGCCGCAGTAATGCGCCGGGATGCGCACCGATCCGGCGACATCGCTCCCAATATCCAGCGGACTCATGCCGCTGGCGACCGCCGCCGCGCTGCCACCGCTCGATCCGCCGGGCGTGCGCTCCAGATTCCAGGGATTGTTGGTCTGTCCGAAAATATCATTGTGAGTCTGGGTATCGGTTGAAAGAATCGGCACATTCGTTTTGCCGAGGATGATGGCACCCGCCGATTTCAGACGCGCAGTGACCGTCGCGTCCGTATCAGGCACATAGTTAGCCAGTGGGGGATATCCGCCCGTCGTCCGCATGCCGCGCACAGCCCATGCATCTTTAAGTGTGACTGGAATCCCATCGAGTGGACGCGAATGATCAGCGGTCGCGTCAAGTGCCTTCGCGGCAGCAAGCGCACCCTCGCGGTCGAGGGTGACAATAGCATTCACGACGGGATTATGCCGCTCGATATGCGCCAGCAGTTCGGAGAGATTGGTTTCAAGTGTTCTGCCCTTTTGGGCATGGTCGCGTAAACGTTCAGTCACAGTTCTGAACACAGAGGTGCGCGCCATGTGGGGACGCCTTTCTATTCGCGACGCGAATGATTGTGCAAGGTGTAGGGGACGCCATTCCTGTTGAGATACTATACAGCAAAATCTGCCGCATTCGCGTGAAATGCAGCTCCACCTCATCGCCTATCTTGCGCCCAACCCAGCCATTAGTGTGCAGGTCGGTGATCAATGTGACTCGCTGTGCCAGAATGGATGAAACAACTTTGGTCTCAAGTTTAGTGTAGACTGGAAGGCGAAGCAGGATGTAGGGGTGCGCTGACAAGCGACGATGTCGAAATCGTGCGCCGCACGGTTCGTCAGTTTGTGCGCAAGATTGTGATTACCAATGGCGAAGTGGACATTTACTATACATTCCCGATGTCTCCTGCCCATGATGGACATAGACATCTAGAACATGGAGAGGTGGAGCTTGAGGAGCGTCGTTCCGTTTCCTAGTCAGAAACGTCGATTTGTCGTCCTACAATCGGCTCATGTCGTCTCAACTTCAAGGCATAAACATAAACAAGAACTGAAAGCTCGAATCTTGCGGTTGCATGACCAAGGACTCAGTTTGTGCGAAATCGCGCGTCAGGTCGGCTTGCATTGGACGAGAGTTTGGCAGATTTTGCAGTAACCGCTCGCCGACCTGATCGCCTAACTGCGCCCTAAACGCCACGTTCCCGACAGGTAAAGTCGGGAACGTGAGCAGTATCGTATCGAACCGTTGTGCAGCGAATAAGCTGCTGGTCTGGGCAATTCGGTCACGATGCAGCGCCCGCAGCGACCGTTGCGCTGAGCAGCGCCACACGTGTGGTCACGCTGGCGTCTGGCGTTTCTTCGACGAGGGCGAGATACTGAGAGTAGCAGCCCAGCGCCAGCGCGTTATTCTGCTGCTCGTAGTACACATCGGCGAGTCCCCAGTACGGCAGCGGATAGTCGGGCATCTGGCTGATCGCATTCTGGAAATCGGCGATGGCGAGCACAGCCTCACCGGCGGATTGATAGGCCCGTCCCCGCATGTACAGCACACTCACAAACCCCGGCGTCAGATCGAGCGCAACCGTATAGTCAGCAACCGCCAGGTCAAACTGCCCCAGTGCCGCATAGCTGTCGCCGCGCGCCGCATAACCCCCATCCCAGTTGGGTAAGCGGTCGATCACCTCGTTGAAAATCTCGACTGCCCGCTCTTGATCCCCCTGAAGCTGATAGTAATAGCCGACCCGGTAGCTGACCAGCGCCGGGTCATACGGTTCTGAGCCACCCGCATCAATCAGGTCTTGAGCAAATAGCGGCGAAATCCCCATAACCAGCAGGCTGATGATCGCCAGCAGAATGATGAGGCTTCTGAAAGCCCAGTTCATGCTCACCGTCTGCCCGAAGGGATTTGAAAACGAACGGGTGCGGTTGACTGACACGACCGACAAGTTTGGATTGGCTTCCGTCGCAATTCGCGCCAGACGTTCACATTGAGCGTTCTGCAAAAATTGATCTCGTTGAAGTTCAAAATCACGGTAGTAATTGCGATTGCTGAAGCTGTTCATCATAGTCTCCTAGTTCATCGTGCTGCTGAATTCGTTCATGTCCTAACCATACGGCACGAGTAGAGGGGACTGTCTCCACCCCGCAAGGGGGGGGAAATGGGGGAATCCTAGAGCTGACGGTCAGCGGGAACAGCGATGATCTGAAACAGTCATTTGTTGCTACAATTAAATCAGCGCATGTCGCAGAAGGGTAAACACGGATGGATACCTATACGGGAACCCTTATGAATGGCTACCAATTCCTTGAACAAATCGGTGTGGGTGGGTTTGCCATCGTGTATCGTGCGGTTCAACCTGCCTTAGGGCGTGACGTAGCGATCAAGATCATCCTGCCTGCGTATGCCAATCACCCGGACTTTGTGCGCCGTTTTGAACAGGAAGCACGATTGATTGCGCGGTTGGAACATCCGCATATTGTCCCGCTCTATGATTATTGGCAGGATGAGAATGGCGCATTCCTGGTGATGCGCTGGTTGCCCAAAACCCTGCGCGCCAAACTCCAAGAAGCCCCTTTTTCTCTCGCTGACGCCGCCCGTGTGCTCGACCAAATTGCCAGCGCGCTCCATACCGCCCATCGCAGTGGGGTTATTCACCGGGACATCAAGCCCGACAACTTACTGCTCGATGTTGAGGGCAATGTTTATCTGGCGGATTTCGGCATTGCCAAAGCAGAAAATGCTGAACTGATTACCGCTGACGGGCAAATCGTCGGCTCAATGGCATACATCGCACCGGAGCAAATCTCTGGTAAGCCGTTGACCCCTCAGGCAGACATCTACAGCTTGGGACTGGTGCTGTATGAACTTCTCACTGGGAGTCCGCCCTATGCCGGATCGTCACTCAGCGAATTTGTCTATCATCACATCCATGATCCGCTGCCGTCGATCCATGTGCATAAACCCGACCTCCCCGGCGCTCTTGATGCGGTGCTGGCGATGGCAACGGCCAAACAGCCCGCCGAACGTTACCCGGATGCGCTCCATTTCGCCCGCGCTTTTCGCGCCGCCCTCCCTGCACCCAGAAAGCTACAACCGCTCGCTGATCCCCTGACCGAGCGCGAACTTGAAACCCTGCACCTGATGGCGGACGGACTTACCAACAGCGAAATCGCTGAACGCCTCTATGTCACACCCAGTACGGTCAAGTGGTATAAGAAGCAAATCTACAGCAAACTCGATGTGCACACGCAAGACCTTGCCATTGCCTATGCTCAAACAATGGGGCTGCTTGAAACCCACAGTAGCCAGCCCGTCAGCCAACCACCTCCAGAACGAACCGTGATCTCGGCTGTGCTGTCGCTGCCCACCGTGATCCGCTTACCCACCCAGACCACCCCCTTTATCGGGCGTGAAACCGAAATTACCAGTCTGAGCGCTTTGCTGCGTGACTCCCAGAACCGCCTCATCACGATTCTCGCCCCCGGCGGTATGGGGAAGACACGCCTTGCGCTGGAGGTCGCTGCTCAACTTGCCCCTGATTTCACGCATGGAGTGACTTTCATTGCCTTAAATGCGGTGAGTGAACTGGGGCAAGTGGTCCCCGCGATTGCGAATGTTCTCGGGATTGCCTTGTCGGGGCAAATGGAGCCAAAACAGCAGCTTCTCGAACATTTTCGCACTCAACAGCAGCTCTTGATCCTCGACAATTTTGAACATCTACTCGAAGCTGCTCCCTTGCTCATGGACATCCTTGGCGCTGCCCCACAGGTCAAGATTCTCACGACAACCCGCGAACGGCTGAACTTGAGTGCTGAAACCCTGTTCCCACTGGGTGGTATGTCCATGCCAGAGACGTCCAGCACTGCCGATCCGCTGTCCTATGCGGCGGTACGTCTGTTTGTCGGTGCCGCTAGCCACTCTCACGCTTCCGCCTATACCCCCGCTGAATTGGCTGAGGTGGGTCAAATTTGCCGCCTTGTTCAGGGGATGCCACTCGCCCTCCTGCTCGCGGCATCGTGGTCTGATCTACTCACGGTGAGCGAAATCGTCGCTGAATTGAGTCACGGCATCGATTTATTGGAGAATCAATGGCGCGATCTACCAGAGCGCCAGCGCAGCATTCGGGCGGTCTTTGCCGCTTCGTGGAATCGGCTGACGCACAGCGAAGCCGATGTTCTGATGCGCCTTTCTGTCTTTCGCAGCGGGTTCAAACGTCAGGCCGCCGAAGAGGTGGCGGGCGCATCGCTGCGAACGCTCTCCGGCTTGATCAACAAAGCCATGCTGTGGATGGATCAAGAAGGACGCTGCTCAATTCACGAACTTTTACGCCAGTATGCCGCTGAACGCTTGGAGGCGGCTGAACTACGACCTGCGGTTTGCGCTGCCCACAGCACCTATTATTTAGGAATGCTCGCCGCGCACGAAACAGAGCTGATCGGGCATAATCAAGTGATTGCGCTGCACTTGATCGGATCGGATTTCGAAAATGTGCGAGCAGCCTGCCTGTGGGGCATTGCCGAACATGAATTTGCGCAACTGGCGCCGGCTGTGCATCCGCTGTGGCTGTATGCCCATTACAGTGGACGCTATGCCGATATAGAGAATTTGTTGAGCAGCCTGGCGGAATCGCTGCGCCAGCAGCCGCCCGATCCGCGCCGGGATGAACTGCTTGGCAGCGTTTTGATACACCAAGCCTATCTCCTCATCTCCATGATCGATCGGTCACAGGCGGATCAATGTTTGGCAGAAGCCCTACCGCTGGTCGAGGCCTCGGGGAATAGTCGCTTGCGTGCCTTCTATCACCTGACATGCGCCGTTTGGCTTCCATGGGAAGACTTTAGGGCGTCGATTCAACATGGTCGTGAAGCGTTAGCCCTCTACCAGGAAGCTAACGATGGATGGGGACAAGCGATGGCAGCGTTAGCCATTGCCAACAGCCAGTTTGGGGATGAACACCCCGATGCAGAAATCTCGGAAGCGCTTCAGGTTGCGCTCAGCCTTCTGGAAAATATTGGCGATCCCTTTACGTATTCACGGGCATTGACGCAGCTCGCATTTGCGAGCCCTGTCGATGAGGTTGAACAGGCGCCGGCCCGCTTTGCGCTGCTTGAACAGGTGGTTGAACTCCGGCGGCATACCAATCCGACGGCTTTTGCCAACGCCCTCGACAATCTGGCAATGATGAAAACAACTTACGGGAGGTTGACCGAAGCGGCACAGGACGGTGAAACCCTCGTCGCCGTTCGGCGGGCGCAAGGGAATATTCGCAACGTCATCGGCTTTGATGTTCTGGGGCAGATTTATCTGTACCTTGGTCGACTGTCCGAGGCGGCGGACATCCTTCAGGAAGGCTTTAGTTATGCCGATCGGACGGAGCAGCCGCTATGGCGCAACGTGTTCGGCATGTATCTCGCCGAAGTCGCCTACGCTGCCGGGGACTACAACCGGGCAGAAGCGCTGGCCTCGGAAATGCTCGAAGAAAATACAGGTAAACCCGCTTCAGACGTGCAAGGGAGTTTGACCTATATCCTCGCCATTGCCGGATTGGCAGCTCTTGCCCGCGGTGATTTCCCGCTGGCACGCAGGTGGTGCGATCAGGCGGTACTCGCTAACCAAACCGATACCACTCGCAATGGCATCATGTTTGTTCAGATCGTCCTCGGTTTGATTGCACTGAAAGTAGGCGTTATTAATGCAGCGCAAGATCAGCTTAGAGCAGGGATGGTTTATTTCCGTGACGAATATCAGACAGGTGTGATGGAGTATGTGGATCGTGATTTTGGACTGGCGCTCGCCTTGACTGGGGCAAGCTGCGCGGCGGTTCGCAGCGGCGACAGCGCGGCAGCGGCGGACTTCCTCTCTCAGGCGGTTCACCATGCCATCCGTCTGAATGTGACCGCTTATGCCCTGATGACGTTGATCCCGGCGGCGGAAATTGCCATCGCCGTTAGTAACGCGGATCAGGCGGCGCGGTTGGCTGGCTTAGCCGCTCGGCACCCCCATACCTTCGCCGCTGACCGGGCAGCGGCGGAACTGCTGCTCAAGCAGTTGCCCGACGTACCGGATGACGAAAGCGACCTGTGGGAACTGGTGGAGGAATGGGTGGAAAGTTTCGACTCATGAGCGGGTTGCTGCCGAAACCGTTTGGGAACGAGTACGCAGGATGGCACCTTTCATTCAGTCTAGCGGACAATTTCTGTGTCCACCAATTCCGGGGTCAGTCCAACGACAGGCGGCAGGTTGGATGTGGACGCTGACCGTGCTCAGCGATCTGCTCCACCGTAATGGCGCTGGAGCACCACATCCCTTTGTGAGCGCAGTGACGAATACAAGGTGTCCGATTAGTCGTCTGAACCGACAGGTGTCGTTCGCACCTCGCGCTGACCACTCTGCGTAGGGTTACCACCCGAGAGCCGCTTTGCCCTCAAGCGCAAACAGTTGCTAACGACAAATGCCACAGAACAAAAAAATACCATCCCACTAGGGTGTACAGCAATTGAAATTCGCGTATCGCTTATTAGTTAGGGAACTAAATTCGTAAAAACTGCTTGCTATTTGTAGGAAGTGGCTTTAGTCTAACGCAATCGCATACCATAGACAAAACAGGTTTCTTACATGAATATGAAATTGAACAAAAATATCCATACACTATTAATGGCAGCAATACTGATTATTAGTGTCTCTTTTGTCTCCTCTGGAACAGCACAAGCCAGTTGCGATGCTGAAGTCACTGACCCCATGCAACTCACTGAGGCGATCAACAGAGCGAATGATGAAAATACGTGCCCAGGTTTGAATACGATTCGTCTGTTGAATGATTTGGCTGTAGACACGCCGGCAAGCAATGACAATTATGGTGAAGTAGGCGCAAACGCTTTTCCAGTTATCACTAGCAACATCACCATCGTCGGTGCTACGGCGGATGCCGCTCGTGCCACTATCAGCCGTAGTTCTGGAGCTCCTAACTTCCGTTTTTTCTTTGTGGAGGGCAATAATCACGATGGGCGCTTGATACTCGATAATGTTGCGCTCACGGGTGGGAATGCACAACGAGGCGGTGCAATTTTCGTCAATGGGACGCCTCAAAGTGACTCAACAGACGTGCTCCTGACTGTCAATAACACCTTGTTGACGTCCAATGTGTCGACCAATGGCACAATTCTACTCAACGGTATACGCGACTTGAGTGCTCGCGCATCAATCACAAACAGCGTCCTCGACAACAACCAATCCGGACAGGGTGGCGCCATCTACAACGACGCACGGGGTAACGGCATGATTGACTTGGAGTTGGCAAATAGCCGTATCACCTCAAATCAAGCAAGCATGGAAGGCGGTGCGATTTTCAACAATCAGGCGGGGGGAAGAAGTATAACAATAAATGCCACAGACACCGACTTCTTCTTCAACACTCAGGGCAGAGGCGACGTGCAATGTTTCAACAATGGCGCAGGTGTCACCTTCAACATCAATAGCTCCAATCGAGCCACAAGTGACGGCTGCGGTCAGGCGACGGTGGGCACTGAACAGGAAGCACAAGAAATCCTGCAAACACCCTTGCGCGTACTCGGCACAGGCGAAGTCCAGGTGACGCTGAGCTGGGATAGCCAAGCCGACATGGATCTGGTAGTCACCGAGCCGAATGGCGAAATCATCACACATAGCTACCTAGAGTCGACGACAGGCGGCAGGTTGGATGTGGACTCCAATTATCCCTGTGAGACCAATCCAGCCGGGATCGAAAATGTCGTCTGGACGAATAGTGCGCCTTCGGGAAGCTATACTGTTCAGGTTAGTGTGTATGATCTTTGTGGTGCTGTCTCCAATCCCAACTGGACTTTGACCGTCCGTGTTGGCGGTCGGATCGTCCTGGAAGAACAGGGCAGCACAGACAATAGCTTTCCATTTACGGTTCCAAACTCATAAACGGATAAACGCGCACTCCGGGGCTGTCATCATGTAGCCACTGCAACACTGAACCGTTCACAGGGTGATGTAGCACCAGCATTCTGGAGCGCGCGGCATGCAATCTGTGACCGAACGGGGTCAAATAACGGGGCAGCGCAGCAGCAATCTAAAGCTGCGCTGCCTGTGAGAAATTGTCCGCAAGAAGATTAGTCAGCTTCGCGGGACAGGTGTTATTGTGCCGGAGAGTGGGCATCTTGAGAACGACGAGACCATTCAGGACTATCTGGCTCGGAATCCTGAGGCCGCCGCTGCAATGGAGTTCTCATTCTCAGAGAATTCGTCACCACGAAGACGGACGAGAAGGCCATCGCACCAGCCGCGAGCATGGGCACGAGCAAGCCGAGCATCGCAACTGGGATGAGGATGATGTTATAGATGAACGCCCAGAACAAGTTCTGGTAGATGGTGCGCATGGTCGCTTGGCTGAGCTGAATGGCTCGCGCCACACTGCGCAGATCGCCGCTCACGAGCGTTACATCCGACGCTTCGATGGCGATGTCTGTGCCGGTGCCAATCGCCATGCCGACATCGGCTTGGGCGAGGGCGGGCGCATCATTGATACCATCGCCGACCATTGCGACCTGCTTACCTTCCGCTTGCAGCGTCTTAACCGCCTCGACCTTCTGATCGGGCAGGACTTCTGGCAGCACACGGGTGATGCCAACTTCGTCGGCAATCGCCTGTGCGGTTTTGGCGTTATCCCCGGTGATCATCACGACTTCTAAGCCGAGGCTCCGCAGCGTGGCGATCGCGTCACGAGATGACTCTTTCACCGTGTCCGCAATACCGATCACGCCAAGTACGCTGTCGCCTTCCGCCACAAGGATCGCGGTCTTTGCGTGTGCTTGCAGTGCCTCAACATGCGCGTTTGATGTGGCGGAGATGTAACGCGGGCTGCCTACGCGGATCAGCTTGCCGTCGATGGTGGCGCTGACGCCGCGCCCGGACTCCGATTCGAAGCCCTGCGGCTGCACAAGTGGCAGATTCTTGGCCTTCGCCGCCTCCACCACCGCTTGACCCAGCGGGTGTTCGCTGGCGCGTTCGACGCTGGCAGCCAACCGCAGCATTTCATCGGCGCTGAGATTGCCCGTCGCGATCACATCGGTGACAGTGGGTTCGCCTTTGGTGATCGTTCCGGTTTTGTCGAGCGCGATCACTTGCAGGCGGTGCGCATTTTCCAGCGCTTCACTGTTCTTGAACAGAATGCCCATTTCCGCGCCGCGTCCCGTGCCGACCATGATCGCCGTCGGTGTGGCGAGGCCGAGCGCGCATGGGCAGGCGATCACCAGCACGGCGACCGCGTGCACCATCGCCGCCGTGAAGCCCACCTGACCGATCACCAGCCAGCCGAGGAAGGTTAGCAGCGCCAAGCCCAACACAATGGGGACGAACACGGACGACACCTGATCCGCGATCCGCTGGATCGGGGCTTTCGAGCCCTGCGCCTGTTCAACCAGACGGATGATCTGCGCGAGGGCAGTTTCTGCGCCGACGCGGGTTGCCTCCACAAGCAAGCGCCCGCTTTTGTTGACGGTCGCGCCGATGACCGGGCTGCCTGTTGCCTTGTTGACAGGTAGGCTTTCGCCCGTGAGCATCGATTCGTCGACGGAGGAGCGGCCCTCGACCACCACGCCATCGACCGGAATGCGCTCACCGGGGCGGACGATTAGCGTGTCACCCGCTGCCACATCGTCGATGTTGACTTCGACTTCCTGACCATCACGGAGGAGCAGGGCAGTCTTAGGCGCAAGGCCCATCAGTTTCTTGATCGCTTCGCTGGTCTTGCCTTTGGCGCGCGCCTCCAGCAGTTTGCCGAGCGTGATCAGCGTAATGATGACCGCCGCCGTCTCAAAGTAGACGTGATCGCCGACCTGATCCTGCACGCCGAGCACAATGGCGATCAGCACGGCGACGCTGTAGATGTACGCGGCGAGCGACCCCATCGCAATCAACGTGTCCATGTTGGTGGTGTGGTTCTTGAGCGCTTTCCACGCGCCGACGAGGTACTGTCGCCCGACATAGAACTGTACCGGAGTCGCCAACAGCCCGAAGACGAAGGGGAAACCCGCCCACAGGAGCCACGACACGAGCGGCGAGACGGTGGGTTCCATGGCCATACCCATACTGTCGACGGCGGGGGCGGACATCACCGCCTGCATGACGAAATCGCGGCCCATGCTCAGGATGAACAGCGGAACAGTGAAGATCAACCCTAGGCGCAGGTTGCGTTCCTGTCGGTGGATTTCCGCTTCACGCGCGGCACGTTCGGCGTCGACTTCCGTGCCCGGCGCCGCTTTGGAGAGATCAACCACGCCGTAGCCCGCCGCTTCGACCGCCTTGACGATATCGGGGCGGCGCACCGCGCCCGGCAAATAGCTCACCGTCGCCTTTTCGTTCGCCAGATTGACGTTGACCGAGAGCACGCCCGGCGCTTTGTTGATCGCCCGCTCGACATTGCGAACGCACGAGGCGCAGGTCATCCCGGTGATCGGCAGTTCGAGGGTGGCAGTCGCAACGCCATAGCCCGCATCCTTGATCCGGTCGATCAGGAGATTGGTGGTGAGCTTAGCGGGATCAAAGACGACGCTGGCGCGTTCGGTGGCGATGTTCACGTTGACTTCGCTCACGCCGTCGGCTTTCTTAATTGCCCGCTCGACGTTGCGGACGCACGAGGCGCACGTCATCCCCGTGACCGGGAGATCAATTCGTAGTTCCGTCATGCTGTTATTCCTGTTCCAACGCGGCTAAAGCGCGTTCCATAGGTTGAACTTCAGAGAAGCTTTCGAGAATCGGGCATTCGCTGACCGGACGATCGCCGCCGGGGCACTCCTCATTTAGAGAGATGAGCACATCGCGCATGGCGATCAGCGCGTTGATCTTCTCGTCAATCTCCGCGATTTTAGAGCCGACCACGCCGCGCACGCTGCCGCAGGTAGCATCTTCGTTGGACTTGAGATCGAGCAGCAGTTTGATCTCGCCGAGCGAAAAACCCACCGCCTGCGCCCGTTTGATAAAACGCACGCGCTGCACATTCTTCGGCGCAAACAGACAATAATTCGCCTCGGTGCGATCCGGGATGGGCAGCAGACCATTGCGTTCGTAATAGCGGATGGTTTCCCGGTTGACGCCGCTTTGTTTGGCGAGTTCGCCGCGCGTTAGGTCGGGCATATGCTCTCCGAATTCATGATCACTTTACACCTTGTACTAAGGTACAAGGTCAAGGCTGAAAAAAAGGATGAGATTCATCCTATAAACTAGAGACGATGTATAGTAACAGCGTCTTACACGGAATAATCGGGGTCTAGGTGTGAATTATTACGAGAAATCCGCGGTGGAGGCGCAGCTTGCCGCGTCCCCGCATGGGCAGCAACTGATCCGAAAATATCGCCTACCCGTGATTCAGGTGTTCATTCTGATCACGTTTGCCCTCATTCCAACCTGGTATCGCTTCGCGGAAGTTCCATCCTTGTTCGCACCGCTGTATGTGTCGAGCTTTCTGATCCTGCTGCCCATGCTGTTCAGTATCGGCGTGTGGCTGCTCAGCGGACTGCCCGGGCTGGATCATCTGCGCCGTTCCCGCTGGGGACAATGGTGGGCGCTGGCGCTGCTGGTGCTGGCGGTCTGGGCCATCGCCTCGACGCTCTGGGCATTCCAGCGACGTAATTATCCGGAAGTCGGTGAAACGGCGGCGCTCCAGTTCGGGATTGCGGTTCTGTTCGCGGTGGTATGCGCGTGCGCCGCACCGCGTCCGCGCTGGATCGTGGCGACGCTGGCCGTCGTGTGCACGCTCAACGCGCTGATCACGATTGGACAGGTGTGGAACATGGGCTCGCTGGGCTTGAAGGGCTTAGGCGAATTCCCATACACCGCGGACACGGGCTGGATCAGCTTTTTGCGGGCAGGAGATTTGATCTATGTACGCCCGTATGGCCTCATGCCACATCCGAATGCGCTGGCGGGCACGTTGCTGGTCGGCGTGCTGGCCGCTTGTGCGTGGGTGCTCAGTGAACGGCGTGGGCGGTGGTTCGCGGGCACGTTGATCGTTACGCTCGGCCTGTGGGCATTGCTCCTCACCTTCTCGCGCGCGGCGTGGATCGCGCTGGCGCTCGGCGGGGTGCTGCTGCTGCCGTTTGCGCGCCCGCTGATCACGCGGCGCGCGCTGCTGCTGATCGTCACGGTCGGGGTGGTTGGCATCCTGTTCTTCATCAGCTACCGCCCGTTTCTGGCGGCGCGGGTTGGAGTGGGCGAGGAGCAAGAATCCATCGAATTGCGCTCGATTTCAGATCGGTTGGTGTTCACCGATTTTGCGCTCCGTTCCATCCGCGAACGTCCGATTTTGGGCGTGGGCATCGGCAACTTTCCGTGGCGAGCGAGTTACTTCATCGTGGGCACACACTACGATTTGCGTGGTGATAACGTGCATCATGTGCTGCTGTCGGC
>CALKIA010000076.1 GCA_937988705.1 uncultured Chloroflexota bacterium
CGGCCCGCGGCAACTGCCGCGGGCCGGTCGTTTTTGGCCAGCTCGGCGCTACCTCAAACTGGCCTCTGGTCCGAAATGTGGAAAACTCGAAAGAAGGGCCGTGCGGACTTGACACGAGGCCCGGAATGTGTCACGATGTAAACGCTTACATGGCCTCGATCACCCGGAATCGCGTGCTTTCCCCCGCGCCTCTTCGCGCCCCGCGTTCCCCTTGCTGACGAATTAGGTTGCTGCATGATGCTCTCCAGCCGCTTCGGACATTTCGATAACGCCCATCCCTCCGGCTCCTCGTTCGTGATCACCGATCACGACACGCCCATGCCGTGGGTGAACGTAATCTGCAACGGTCGCTACGGGCTGGTCATCAGCCAAAACGGTGGCGGGTTCTCGTGGTTTGATGATGCCCAGCACAACGTGCTGACCCGCTGGGAGATGGACCTCGTCCGCGATTGCTACGGCAAGTTCCTCTACATCGCGGATCTTGATGCCCCGCTCGATGCTCCAGACATCTGGTCGCTCGCGCCCGCGCCTTGCCGCCGGCCGTACGACGAGTATTCCTGCACGCACGCGCTCGGCAGTTCGACTTTCCACACGCTCCGCTCGGGCATCCGCGCCGCGTGGACGCTCACGGTCGATCCGAAAGATCACGTCGAAGTCTGGTGCGTGGAACTGACCAACACGACCCGCAAGACACGCAGCCTGCGCGTTGCTTCGTTCTTCGAGTGGACCTGCGGCGTCGCCCCCGACGTCAAGCGCGAGTTCCATCGCCTGTTCTTTGATGTCTCGTTCGATGAGACGGCGGCCCGGCGCGCGATCGTCTCGACCAAGAACATGTGGGATATCCGTCCCAAGACCGAGCGCGAGCACTGGAATATTCCGTGGCCCTATGTCGCGGCACACAGCGTCGCGGGCGCGCAGTTCGATCGCCCACTCGCCGTCGCCGACAAGCAAATGTTCCTGGGCAAGTACGGCGCGACCGCAACGCCGGAAGCTATGACCGTGCGCGATATCGCGGGTCTGCGTCAGGCGGGCTTCGGGCGCTTTGGTGATGCCGCGGCAGCCCTGGGCGGCGATCTCTCGATCGCGCCGGGCGCAACCGTCAAGCTGCATTTCATCGTCACGATCGGCGCCGACAAGAAGGCCTGCATCGCGAACGTTGATAAGTACAGCGATGAGAAGGTGGCGTGGGATACTCCCCGCCGCGCTCACGAATTCTGGCACAAACTGCTCGGCGCGACGACTGTGAAGTCGGAGCGTGCGGACTTTGACCTGCTCAACAACCATTGGCTCCCGTATCAGGCGCTCAGCGGGCGCATGTGGGGACGCACCGGTTACTACCAGCAGTCGGGCGCGTTCGGTTTCCGCGATCAGTTGCAGGACAGCCAGGTCTGGCTGCC
>CALKIA010000077.1 GCA_937988705.1 uncultured Chloroflexota bacterium
TGACCCTAACGGGACTCGAACCCGTGTCTTCACCTTGAAAGGGTGACGTCCTAGACCGCTAGACGATAGAGCCGTACTTACAAGGGAGAAGTCTACCATTCACGAAAGTGAGCGTCAAGGCTGAGAAAGCACATCCAGCGAAATTTAAGCTTTGAGACCACGAATCTCGTACGTCAACACCGACTCGCTGCGCCCCTTGATTTTCACCGTGCCAATGCACTCGGTCAGCACATGGTCTTGTACGCGGTCAAAAGTAGAATTGCTGATCATGATTCGTCCCTCGAACGAGAGCTGCTGCAAGCGCGCAGCCAAGTTCACCGTGTCCCCCACTGCCGTATAGTTCATGAGATCCGGCGCGCCAACATTACCGACAACCGCCATCCCTGAATGAATACCAAAGTTGACACGCATCCGAAACAGAGGATCGAACTGCTGGTGAAACGCATTCAGCGCCGACTGAATCGTCCAGGCCGCGCGGACAGCCCGCAGCGCATGATCCGCCTGTAGGAGCGGGGTGTTAAACAAGGACATCACGCCATCGCCAATAAATTTATCAACCGTACCACCGTGTTCCCGAATGACAGCTACGGCCATCGTATGATACTGGTTGAGTACATGCAGCAGCTGTTCGGGGTCCGTCTTTTCAGAGATGCCGGTGAAGCCCTCCAGATCGGCGAACATCACGGTGATCTCTTGCAGAGTGCCTCCGAGTTTGACCTGAGACGGATCACGGAGCAGTTGGTCGACCACGGAAGAGGAAACGTAGCGTTCAAACGTGGCACGGACGACTTCCTGCGTCTTGCGCAGATGATCTGCTTCGTTTTTGAGGCGCAGACGCGTACGAATGCGTTCCATCAGTTCGCGTGGATTGAAAGGCTTGACCAGATAGTCATCCGCCCCCAGCTTGAGCCCATGCACGCGATGCTCGACATCTTCCAGCGCGGTGAGCAGCAGCACCGGGATATGAGAGGTTTGCGAATCGTTCTTCAGCTGTTCACAAACTTCAAAACCGGACATTCCCGGCATATTTACGTCGAGAATAATCAGATCTGGTTGCTTCTCATAGACCATTCGCAGCGCCTCAACCCCATCAAATGCGCGCAGCGGGGTCAGATTCATACTGCTGACAATATCTGACAGCAGCTGGACATTATCCGCATTGTCGTCAACAACCAGAATCTTCAATTCACTGCACCTCTATTTCGTATAACGCTTGATTTTCTCACGGAATTCACGCAGATTGATCGGTTTGGCCAAGTAATCATCACAGCCCGCCTCTAAGGCGCGTTCGCGATCTCCCACCATTGCATGAGCGGTGAGCGCAATAATCGGGATATGCGCAAGTTCGGGATCGTCTTTGATCTGCTTGGCAGCTGTCCAACCATCCATCCGCGGCAAGGACAAGTCCATTAAGATTAGGCTCGGTTTTTCCGCTTTGGCCGCGTCGACCCCTGATTCACCATCCCACGCCTCGATCACAGTGTAATTCAGAGCCTGCAAAACATCTTGAATCAGAAGCATATTGTCGGGATTGTCTTCGACTACAAGAACGGTCATTGTTGTCATGCTAATGTTTCCTTTTCACCAGTCCGTGACGGCAACGTTGAAAGAGCATCTGAACGAAATGCGCGCACAGCAACATGAAATGTAGAACCGCGTCCGGGAGTACTTTGCAGCCACATGACACCTTCATGACGCTCAACCAGTCGTTTCGAAACCGCCAAGCTTAACCCCGACCCCAGCGCTTCCGTGAGTGCACCGCTGCTCGCCTGATGAAATGGCTCAAAGATTTTCCCTTGATCCTCAAGTGCAATTCCGATGCCCGTATCCTCGACGCTCAACACAACCCACCGACCATCGCCCAACCAACCGCAAACGGGCAGCGTAAACTGGGCCGACCACCCATCCTGAACAGCCACGCAAACCGCCCGCAGCGTGATGGTCCCCTGCACCGTGAACTTAATCGCATTCTCAACCAGCGTCCGCAGCACTTGCATCAGACGGCCTTCGTCTACACAAATCGAGCCCAGATCAGCAGACATATCAACCACCAACGCAAGTGACTTAGCTGCACATTGTGGTTCGACAGCCTCGGCGATGCGCTCGAATAGGACTTTCGGCGAAATCGGGGACTGCCGCAATTCCATCCGTCCAGCCTCTAGCGTGTTCAAGTCGAGCATATTATTAATGAGCGCCAACAGCAACTGGTTATTGTTCCCGATCGTTTGCAGTCGATCAACTTGGCTGTCGGTCACTGCGCCGTACATACCGAATTGTAACAGTTGATTATACCCGCTGATCGAGTTTAGTGTGGTACGTAACCGATGACCAAGTTCTTCGAGGAATTCGGTCCGGACCTGCAGCGACCGACGGACTTCGATATCCAGTGCCGCCCGATGGGCTCGCTCGTCGGCTGCTTCCGCGACCGCTCGGCGCAGATCGGCGTTGGCAATCCGCAATTCATCCTGCAACTCTTTGATCGGCTGACGCCACTGGAAATGCAGCACCGTCCAGCCAGTCCACAAACCGGCTGCGGTCATCAGCAGCAGTGCCGTTTCCAAATTTGCGATATTGAGGATTGGGACTGTGTAAGCGACCCCCAGCAGCAAACCAGCCGGACGCAGCGCAGGAGCAACTGATTCGCGCGAGATCAGAATCGACCAGAACGTGATGAGGGCATAGCTGAGCAACCCGACCAATAAGATGGAGCGGACAATCAAGTGTTCGATGGCTCCTGTCCAAATGGCGCTGAAGGTGAGGATGGCAACCAGTGGCAGGATCAGTGTAAGGAACGCGAACAGGCGATTCTCGACGCGCATGAGCCGCGCAACAAACAAAAAATAAGCGAACCCCGTTCCCGACAAGCCCGTGAGCAGGAACGAGATTCGCAGTTTCTCGGCGATAACCGACTGATCCACAATCAGGGCGGCAAAACTCCACCCGAGCAAGACCAGACCGAACAGGATGAACAACCCATCGGCGCGCCCCCGCTTCGGCTGCAGCATGACCGAGAGGAGGAGGCCAATAGCAGCGCCGAAGGCCATGAGTTGTCCCGCAGCGATCAGTTCAAACGACCCCATCCAACGTCCAGCTTTCCCTGTCACAAACTAGTTCTAGTCTATCACAGGATTGAACACACCTTAAGGTTTAAGGCGCGAGGGGTGTTTATCTAAAATTTCATTCTCATCGAACGGTGTCAACTTGGCCTTGCGGCGATCCAGATCGGCGGGTAGCCCGAGCTGGCCAACCAGAGCTTCAACCTGAGTGATAGCGTCGTAATCGAACTCTTGGTACTGGCAAATGTCGCACGTCCAACTGATCATGTTCGGAATGCTCAAGAACACGCCTTGATGCACACAGCTATAGGTGGTCTTGTTCATGTCCAACTGACCGATCAAACAGCGAGGGCAAGAAGGGGTTACTGTTGTTACCATCGAAATCCCTCCATACAACGATAAGACTTATTCCGGGAAGCGATAGCGAGTCACAATCCCGATGTCAGTCAGCGGCCAATACCGGATAATCGCTTCACCGATAATCCGTTCCCGGACAATCGGACCAAAGACACGTGAATCACGGCTATTATTGCGATTATCGCCCATCATGAAATATTCGTTGGCACCGAGTTCCCAGCGGCTGTCATCACAACTTTGCGTGGTACACGGCTCGAAAATATAGGGTTCATTCAGAGCAGTTCCATTGATGTAGACCTGGCCCTGTTGAATCTCAATCACGTCGCCCGGCGTACCAATCACGCGCTTGATCAAGAGCGGATTATTCGCCGAGTTATCATCGCCCGGCGGATCAAACACGATAATATCTCCGCGCTGCGGGTTTCCGAGCAAATAGTGCATGCGGCTGACAATCAGGAACTGTTCCTGATGAAAATTGGGCTGCATACTGGGACCTTCAATGTAAAACCGCACGGTCGCAAGATTCACCAGCGTATACACCAGGCCAATTAAAACCACCGTCTCGACGATTTCACGCAGCAAACCAGCTTGCTGCAAGCGAGGCCGTCTTGCGGGTGCGTCGGTCATCATCAATTCGTTTCCTCTGGGGAATGCACAAGAGGGTTAAAGGTGATGCGAAGTGTCACGCATCCACTCATTTCACGCACGGGTAATAAGGGGTATTATAGTCCTGACCTGAAATCGCGACAATCCATATTCACGATATTTTACGAACTCTCATACTTGCTCTCTCTGCGGGGTGTGCTTTAATAACATTATCGATACAACACAGCGTCAAGTGAGGCTGATGTGGCAGGAGAAACCATCCTCGTCGTAGACGACGGGCGCGAAAACCGAGAGTTTATCGCGGAGTACATTCTAGAACCGAACGGCTACACTTATCTCACGGCGAAAGATGGTAAAGAAGCACTGGAAATCGCCTTTAGCCGCCGACCTGAACTGATCCTGCTGGACTACCAGATGCCGCGCATGAATGGCGTAGAGATGCTGCGCGCCATGCAGGAACACAATATCAACATCCCCGTCATCCTCATGACCTTCTATGGCTCAGAAGAAATTGCCGTCGAAGTTTACCGGCTCGGCGTGCGCGATTATGTGAAAAAGCCCTTTTCGATCGAAGAAATGTTGATGGTGATCGAGCGCAGCCTGTCGGATGTGCGGCTGCGCAAAGAGAAGGACGCGCTGACCGAGCGGCTGATCCAGTCGAATCGCGAATTGCAACTGCGCTTGCAGGAACTCAACGTGCTGTACAGCGTGGGCAAGAGCGTCACCAGCCTCACCGACATCGATCAGGTGCTGCCGCGGATTGTGGACGCCGCCGTCAAGGTGACCAACGCCGAAGAAGGCTTCCTCTATCTGCTGGCGAAAGACACGCTGACCTGCCGGGCGCAGAAGCGGCACAATCAGGCACGCGCCGTCCCCGCCGATGCCCCCGTCAACGACCCGCTCGCCATGCACGCCATCAGCCAGCGGCAGGCGATCATCATCACGCCGGAGCAAACGCAGGGCCGGGGCCCGATCTCGGTTGCCTGCGCGCCGCTGATTTTGCGCAACGAGGTGATCGGCGCGCTCGGCGTCGCCAACCTCTCCAGCAGTTCACACGTCTTCAGCAAGCACGACAGCGCCCTCTTGAGCGCCCTCACCGACTACGCCGCTATC
>CALKIA010000078.1 GCA_937988705.1 uncultured Chloroflexota bacterium
TGCACCAGTTCAAAGACCTGCGGCACACTCACATTGTCGTAATCGGTCGGCGGCAGCGGCTGATTGTTCGCCTCCCACCATTCGCGCGCGGCGGGCGGCGGCACAAAGTACAGCACTTCACTGCGCGATTCGGCGGGCGTATTGACCGTTGCCAACTGCCCGGTCTGGTTGTTGACTTCGACCGTCTGCCAGTAGGTATCGACGGTGCGCGGCTGCGTGTCAACGATGAACAGTTCGCGCCGCACCGGACACACGCCGTTCGGCAGCAAGCCCGATTTCTCGCATACCTGCATTTCGACGATGCTTTCCGGGCGTTCCCACGCCGTCGGGCTAATGCCGGTGTGCGCGACTTCCATCACCGCGCTCCACACGGCCGCCGCGCCGTTCATTCCATACGGATCAAGCGTCATCGCTGCGCCGTCGCTGCGCCCCAGATGCACGGCCGTCACCAACTGGGGTGTATAGCCAACCGTCCAGTTTTCGAGACCATTGGGGGTGACGCCATTGACGACCGCGCTCGGACGCGAGAGCGCCAGCGGATTGTCTTCGCCCAGTGTCGCCCAGCGGGTTTCTTCATCGGCCAGCACATCATTGATCAAATAGGCGAGCGTGTTTTCGAGCCGAGGGGTACACACGTCGAGCGTGCCGCAGCGGATCGCTTCATCGCGGTCGTACTGCCACAGGGGGGCGCCGCTCGCATCCTCAATCCTCAGCACCGCCACCGGATCGCGTGCCCGGAATCCGCGGGACACGGGTTCAACCGGGACGCCGCGCATCCCGCCCAGCGAGGCGAACACCGAATAGCTGTACGCCATATCCAGCACCGACACCGCACCGCCGCGCTCCAGCAGCAGAATATCGCCGCGATTCTCGTCGAGTGTGTTCAAGCCCAACTGATGCGCCAGACGGAGGATGTTCGTCATGCCGCGCTGATGGGCGATGCTGGCAGCGGGCGGCACGAGCCACGCGCCCATCGCCGCCCGCAGATTCAGCACGCCGCGAAACTCATCGTCGGGGTTGCCGAATGTATAAATCAAGCCCTGTTCCGCGCCGGGGTAACTGTTGGGCACATCATAGACCATTGTCGCGGGCGTGTAGCCGCCCAGAAAGCCCTGCAAATACACAAACGGTTGCAGCGTCACGCCCGGCTCATGCTCGGCGAGAGTGACCGCGCCGACCATGCTGCGCACTTCGCCCGTCTGTGCGTCGATGACGATCAGCGTGCCTTCGTCGGGCGGAGCATCCGCTGTCGCTTCAAGGCGCGGCAGGAAGGCCGCCGCCGCGCAATCGCCCGAGGGAACTTCGGTGTTATTCAGGCGGGCGATTTGCACTTCCAGCACGCACGCCGACTGATCATACAGATCCAAATCGAGCGTCGTCACCACGCGTAGATCGCCGCGCGCAACCAACTGCCGCCCGTCCAAGCCCTGCGCATTGAGGATCGCTTCCGTTTGCCGGCGCGCATACATCACGAAATCGGGCGCGAGCGGCGGCAGCGCATTCCCACGGGCAATCCGCGTGGTGACGCCCTCCACGCTCTCATAAGATTCCTGACTGATCGCGCCGATCTCCACCATCCGGCGCAGCAGATCCGCCTGGCGTCCGCGCGCCGCCGTCTCGTCATCAAACGGGTTGTATTCGGTCGCCGTAGGGATCGCCGCCAGCAGCGCAGCTTCATCCAGCGAGAGATCAACGGCGCGTTTGCCGAAATAGATCTGCGCGGCGGCCTCGATGCCATAGGCTTCATTCGCGTAATCGTTGGTATTCAAATGCCATTCGAGGATCTGTTCGGGCGTGTAGCGACGGTTGACCTCCGCCACCAGCGCGATCTCGCGTGTGCGCTGTTCAACGATCGATCCCGCGTGTGAAAGCAGTACGTTGCGTACGAGGCGTCCGGTGATCGTCGAGTCGGCGGGCAGCGTATCGATCAGCGTATTCTGCCACAACCTGATGAAGGTCGTCTCGACGCCGGGACGCGCCGCCACCAGAAAATCGGTATCTTCGCTGACCAGCGTCGCCGCAACCACATACGGCGGCAGCGTGCTGAGCGGCACCCACTCGCGCTCGACACTGGTCGGCGTATAAACCACCGTTTCGCCGGTGCGATCAAAAAACTCGGTCGTGCCCGCAGCGGCAAACGGATTCGCGCCGATCTCTGGCATGCCCCGTACGGCATTGGAGTACAGCACGACGGCGCCACCGACCGCGACCGCGCCGGGAATACCGATCAAGATGAAGACGGCGATGGTGGTGATGATCGTCCACACCTGCCGCTGGTGATCGCGCCGCGCCTGGCGTTCTTGCCGATGTTTGCGCCGCCGGATAATCTGAGAGGCTGAACTCAATGGGAAAACCTTTTTGGCTGTTAGCGGTTAGCCATAAGCGACTCAATAATAGCGTATCGATCAATTAGAAGAGTGGAAGCGCCCCAACTGCGTTTTGATCACTTCAACTAGCTCTTCGGCTGTGAACGGTGCCCGCAGATACGCATCCGTATTCAATTCTAGCCGATGTCGATAACTTAAGTGATTGCCATCCATCAACACGACGAAGGGAAGCGTTCGCGTTTCCGGGTCAGCGCGCAGTGCTTCGAGGAAGCTCAAGGTATCAACACCGGGGGTGGTCAGGTTATAGACAATCAGGGCTGGCCGCAATCTGTGGGTCTCCGCAAGCGCAGTTTGGCTATCTGCCACGCCAACCGCTTGCCAGCCCTCAAACTCCAAAATTTCGACTACAGCATCTAGCATATAGGTATCGGCATCAAGCACCAAAATGAGGTGATCGCTCTTGTTTGTCATTGCGCCCGCGCCTCCGATTCGCTCTGCCCCGTAGTGCGCAGTTCGACATCTGCCGTTATTGTACTGAGTTTAGTTTTGCCGGGGCAAGCTGCGCCATCGGGCAAACACTACACTCTGGGATTAAACCTCAATTATCGGCGTATGAACACTACTGGATTTATTGTTACATTCGTTGTATATTCATTACAACAGGAACATTCCTTTTCGTTAGATTGAGAGAGGCTCACACATGGGTAAGACCAAAATCCTGCTTGTTGAAGATGATCCTGCGATCAACAAGCTTGTCACCGACTATATGACCTCACGTGGTTTCGAAGTTACGTCATTTCTTGACGCGCCGGAAGCTCTCGATCACGTTCAGATGCGTGGTCTGCCCCACATCGCCCTGATTGACCTCCAACTTCCTTCCATGCACGGGTTTGAACTCAGCAATCGCTTGAAGTCGATGGCGGACGTCCCGATCATCTTCGTGACCGCGTACAACGATACGGAAACGGTCGTGCAGGGTCTCAAAAAATACGCCGAAGATTTCATCGTCAAGCCGTTTGAACTGCGCGAACTCGAAGCCCGCACCCAGGTCGTTTTGGCGCGTATGCCCAGCCTGGATTATGCCAGCGAACCGATCATTCGCATCGATGATGGCCTGAATATCGACTTCGCCCATAATCGCATTGTCGTGAACGGCAAGCC
>CALKIA010000079.1 GCA_937988705.1 uncultured Chloroflexota bacterium
AGGCGCCCGTCGCGCTCAAGCTGATCGGGTAATCGGGAAAGCCCGTACCGCTGAATGTCGTCGGCGTGAGCGCTGCGCCGCTCAGATCATAGACGTACACCACATCGGCACCACGCACCGCCAAGCGGTTGCCGCTGACCGCCATCCGGCCTGATCCGGTGATCAGTCGTCCCACCTCGCGGATCGCCGCCGCGTTCCCGGCATTGAGCGGACTGAGCGCGGGCAGACTCGCCGTAGTCGTGAGCACACAGCCGGACAGCGCCAGATCGCCCGCTTGATCGGGGCACACGTCGAATGTATCGACCGTGCCGTCAGCGTCCCCGTCGGGGCAACCGCTCAAGGCCACGGCGCCCGCTTCGACCGGACACGCGTCAAACAGATCCGGCACCGTATCCGCATCGGCATCCGGCGGCGTGACGCCGTCCGGGCAGCCGAGATTCGACATTCCGCCCGCCTGCGTCGGACACGCATCGATGAAGTCCGGCACGGTATCCCCGTCCGCATCCGGCGGGCAGCCGTTCTGACCGTCGCCGTATTCACGCGGGCATTGATCCTGCGCGTCGGGCAGGCCGTCCGCATCATAATCGGGGATCACGCCGTCCGGGCAGCCGTTGTTGGCGGCCGATCCAGCATCGCCGGGGCAGGAATCAACCGGGTCGCCGATGGTATCGCGATCGCGATCAGGGAAGATCTCCGGGGTGCAACCAGCAAGATCGGCGGTGCCGGGGAATTGGGGGCAAAAATCCTGACTATCGGCGATGCCGTCGCCGTCGGCATCACTCTCTTGCGCGGCGATCATGGTCGCCGTGAGCAGCAGCAGTAGTAGCAAAAGCACGAGCATGCGGATGAAACGCATCGGTTTTTCTCCAGTCTGCGTAAACCAACCGCCGCCACTATACGCGAAATGCGGTGTCGCTACAACATGCGGTGGTGCTTGTCATCGATGTACAGCACTTTCACTGGGTAGCCCGTTTCCGGCAGATTGTTACGCAAATCGCGCCGGATAACACCAGTTTTGCCGCGCAGTTCGACGCCCAGCGGTGAGTATGTCGTGTATTCGAAGGTAACGCGGTAGCCATTTTTCGTTCGCCGTCCGGACACCCCGATCAACGTGCCGTTAAGCAGTTGACCGTCGCGCGCAAAGCGATAATCTTCCCAGGCTGCCCAGAACGGAAAAACGATCAAAAACAGGGCGAAGATGCCGAACAGCACATAGACCACCTCCGCCGCCGTGTAACGTAGATACCCACCCAGCAAACGCGCCTCATTTGGGCGATCAGCGAGATAACGCACCCTGATGCTGCTGCCGATACTCATTTGATCATAGCCAGTCTGCGTGACCGGTTCTTCTTGAGTGTAGACGTGTCCAGCGACCGTGTACTGATAGGTGACATAAGCGCCGCCACCACGTCCGGCGCGAATAACGTGATTCGTGATGACCGCCGAAGTCTCGACACCATTATCTAGGATGCCTTGGGTTGCAAAACCTGCGCTGGCGTTCGCATACACCACCATACCCATCAAACAGGCGAGAAAGCTTGTGAACAGCACCTTGATAAAACTTACACCTTTGATGCGGCGGCATGTACCGTTAACGAAGGCTTCATTTTCGGGTTCGGCGTAGACGATCTCAGTCACAGTGACCTCCTGCCACCGAGTATACGCCGATTATTTTTGGCCGGGGTAGCGCTGGGAAGCTGCTTGGCTAATGGCTGGTGGCTCCCCGCCCCGAATTCAGGGCGGGACGTGGGGTCAGCTTTACAGAATGCGGTGCAGCTTGTCGTTGACGTACAGCACCTTGACGGGCGTGCCCATCGCCGGGACGGGTGACTTCTTCAAGTCGTTGCGCTTGACCGTGCGCGCTCCGGTCAGCGTCGTGCCCAACGGCGTCCGAAATTCATACCGGAACGTCACATTGAGCGTCCGGCGATAGTACTGCCCGGCGGCGCTCAGCAGCGTGCCATTGAGAATTTGCCCCTGTCTCGACAGGCGGCGGTTGCGCGCATCCTTGAACAGGAAATAGGTCGCGATCAGCATGGCGCCCAGCGTCAGCGCGCCAAGAATCAGCAGGCTGTTGCGATAGTCGGTGTCATCAGTATACTCACCTGCCAGCTCGGCCACACCCGGATTCCCCGGCAGGAAGGCCACGGTCACGGGCGCTTGCAAGCCCAAATCTTCGTACAACCCGCCATCAATATCCTGTGATCCGGTGTACGTCTGCCCGGCGACCGTGTAGCGATATTCGACGTGGTAGCGCTTACTTTCGATCACGTAGAAATTACGGGATGTTTCCTCGAAGCCATCGGTGATGACGCCGCGCGTCTGCTTGCCCTCGGTGAGCAGGGCTTGATGCTGTGCATAGCGGGTGTAGAGGAAATAGCCCGCACTGACCGCGCCGATGATGAAGATCAGCGCCAGCAGGAACATGACGAAACTGCTGCCGATGCGCGTCTTTTCGCCTGTGAGCAGCTTGGCATTGGCGGGTTCTGCGAGAAAAACGGTAGTCGCTTGCATGATATTCTCCCATGAGTGCGAAGTGCGACCATTACAGCAAGTTCGGCGACAAAATCCCTCCGACCAAGGGCGGATTCCCGCCTCCACATTTGGAACGATGTGCGGTATTCCCCTCTTCCCTCTCCTCTTTTCGGAGGGGGGCGGGGTGAGGTTTGTTAGATCACCTCAGCTCCACCACCGCATTGCTGAGCGCCACCGTGTCCCGTTCCGCGACCTTCGTCTGGAAGATCACACGGTCATCCGTGCGCCACATTGACGTGACCAGTGTTTCACCGGGGAAGACGTGTTTGGCAAAGCGCACCTTGATGCTCTTGAAGCGGGCCGGGTCATTGGCGCCGAACGCCTTCAACACCGCGCGCGCCGCATACCCGAACGAGCACAGCCCATGCAGGATCGGCTTTTCGAAATTGCCGAACGCCGCCATCATCGGGTCGGCGTGCAGCGGGTTGACATCCCCGCTCAGGCGGTAGATCAGCGCCTGCCGATCACTCGTTTGCTCGCGGATCACGGCGTCGGGTTCGCGATTCGGCGGTTCGTTGGCCGCGCCGCTCACGCCCCGGTCGCCCCCCCACCCGCCGAGTCCACGAATGAACATTGAATACTGGCCGAAAGCGACTTCTGCGCCTGCTTCGTCGTAGCATGGCACATCGGTGACGATCAGCGCGCCGCTTCCCTTGTCATAGACCCCGGCGATCTTCGGCTTACAGGTGATCGTCCCGTGGGTGGGCAGCGGCCCGTTCACGGAGAGAAATTGTTCGCCGTGCAGCAGCAGCATCGGGTTGTACGTCACGCCCGCCAGCGATCCCGTCAGCATTACGTCGATCATGCGCGAGGGGAACAGCACGGCGAAGGTCGGCAACACCTTGAAGCCTTCGCCGCTCAGTTCGTAGACGAACTGCAATTCTTTCTGGTCAAGCGGATCGGCAGGTGCGCCCACGCCGAGCGCGTACAGCGCCACATCACGTTCGGTATAGGTAGTGCTGATCGGCTCGAATTCGTAACCCAGTATTTGCGCGGGAGTGCTGGATGTGGTCATAGGGGTAGTCTCCTTAATAAATCTCACCGTTCCCCTCTCCTCTGGGCTGAGGGGGCGACAGTTCAATACGCAGCAGGAAAATGTAGGGGAGGGGCTTGCCCCTCCCGTTAATGGGCGAGGCAAGCCTCGCCCCTACA
>CALKIA010000080.1 GCA_937988705.1 uncultured Chloroflexota bacterium
GAGATAACGCTCGAGTATGGCGGTGAAGAGATACGCACCTGCAAAGGCAATGATAACGGCCAGCAGATCGAAACCCGCATCGGCGATGATCCGGCTGAGCACTAAGAACAGAAACACCCATGAGGCGATAAACGACAAGATGATGGTTAGCCGCAAAGCGGCATGCTCTTTGTCGAGCGAAATGACGAGTTTATCGGAAAGGCTCACACAGACTCCGGCTTTTGAGCAAAGAAGATGACCCGTCCCGCCCGCATGGTGGTCGGGTCAAACTGTTCCATGCGATCATTCATGAGCGCCATTATGCCGAAACCTGCGCGTCCTAGCAAGGCGTTCACCACCTGAATCGGAAAACCGCGCAGCGTGCGCGTGGCGCTCCAGCGGCGCCACAGATAACCCGCGCGTTCCAAGATGGTGAACTGGGCACTGCTGGCCAGTCGTTCATGGTCAAATGTATCAACGCGAATCACAGTCAGATCATCATTATCCACAGCGAAGGCGATCGGCGGACGCTGGGCCAATCCTTCGATGGTGTGGAGGTCAAAGACGAAGAGCTTGCCGGGATTGAGCGCTGAATGAACGGCGCTAAAGACCAATTCCAGATCGCGCAGACTGTTCAACTCGTTGAGTGTATCGAGTGATACGACCAGGTCAACTGCCTGGAGATCTGCCAGCGCCCGAAAATCTCCTTGCAGCCACTGTAAACCCAATCCATCGCTGTTGATCGACTTCTGGGCAATTGTCAACATCGCTGATGAGAGGTCAATGGCGGTCGTGTTGAAGCCACGTGTGGCGAACCAGCGCACGCTGGCGCCTGTGCCACAACCGAGATCAACAATGCGCCGGCCCACCCAATCATTGGTTTGAGCATAGGCAACAATCTGCGACGTCAGACTCTCGGCAAAGCTGGACATGCCCAGACGATCATAAATTGGTGCAAGGGCGGCGTAGTCATCATTCATGCGTGCTTATCCAACGCGTACAAACAACGGCGCATAGGTGTAGATGAGGTCGAGCGTGGCGCTGTAAATGACCACACTGCGCACCAATGTCAGATCCACCGTGGTTGGCAAAACGTAATTCTGATTACCGATGGCTCCGCGAAGTTCCCCAACTTCGACCGCCGTTTCGTCCGCGAGCATCTCTTCCGTATTCGCAGGTTCGGAGGCAGGTGAGAGGTAGACGCGGGCATCAGGTGCATTCGGCATAGTGAAATCTTCGAAGCGCATGAGCAGCGTGTTGTCGGCCTGTTGGAAGATTGTCGCCGTGCCCCGGACGGCTCGGATGGCGTCGAGCGTCAGGAATGTGCCCGTCGCAGCCGTGATGGGGGCGTTTAGCTCCGGCATTTCCTCATCATCTTCGGGGGCGATCCGACGCGGTTGCAGGGCAGCAGTCAACATGGCAAGTGCCTGTTCCGGTTCGGTCTGCTGTAGGTTCAGGTATGCCCGCTGCTGTTCTGGAGGCAAGCTGAGGAAGTCATCCTGCAGGTCGAGCGCTAGTCCCGGAAAGGCAATCTCTTGAACCGCTGAGTCTTGCTGAACGAACGGCTGCCAGAAGGGGAAGGTGAAGGTGGCGACCACGAGGATCGCCCCGATGAACATCAGAAAGGCGCGTAAACGCATACTATGGACGCTTGAGGGGCATGATGTAGCCCTGACCCGGCACGGTGACAACGTACGACGGATGACGCGGATTTTCTTCGAGCTTCTGGCGCAGACGGGAAATGTTCACACGCAGCACCGAATAATCACCCTCGTACCGTTCGCCCCACACAGCGTGCAGCAGCTCGTCATGGCTGACGACTTCCCCCGCGCTGCGCATCATCGTGACGAGAATGCCGTATTCCACGGGGGTCAGGTGCAGACGCTTACCGCGAATGCTCGCCTGCCGCCGCGCCATGTCGAGTTCCAGATGGCGCACGGTCAGCTTTGGTTCCGGGATCGGCGTCCAGCCCACGCGGCGCAGCAGCGCCATCACCCGCGCCAGCAATTCTTCTTGTGAGAAAGGTTTCCCCATGTAATCGTCGGCGCCTTGTTCGAGGGCAACGACTTTATCGCGCTCTTGCGTTTTGCCGCTGATGACGATCAAAGGGAGAAAGGAACTGGCACGCACCTGTTTGAGGACATCAAGCCCTGACATGTCGGGCAAGCCGAGATCGAGTAATACGAGGTCGGGCTGCTGCGAAGTGATTTCGTTCAGCGCGGTCTCGCCGCTATCTGCGGTGGCGGTACTATAGCCCGCAGTTTCGAGGAAGATGCTTACCATCTCCGCCGTATCTGCGTCGTCCTCCACAATCAAGATGTGTCGATTTTGTTCAGTTGCTGTCAGCATAATGGTTCTCGCAATACAGATTACGAGTTTGGAATATGAAACAAGACTAGTGTAATTAAATCACGGATTAGAGGGAAAAAGCAAACGCGAGTTTCCGAAAAAAGCACAAAACCCGCCTGTGCGACGGGTTTTGCCTATTAGTGTGGGAGATAAGGGATTCGAACCCCCAACCTAACGGATGTAAGCCGTTTGCTCCACCATTGAGCTAATCCCCCGTGAATAGTGAGATTTTACTCCAACCACTCTGGCTTATCAATCCCGGTATATTCCTGAATCGCACCGTAGATGTGTTGGACAAGCTGTGTTTTGTGAATTGTGATAGCGCAGACGCCATAGAGGAGTTTTCGACCTCTTTGTTTGCTGCTGCTGGGTTGAGCATTGACCATCGTTTTCCGGAGACATGCTCTTGGGAGCTGCAGCAGATTCAGCCAGTAATCCTCGATATCCACGAGGGTTAGCCCATTGTTTAGGTAGCAGTTGATGTGGACAACCATGTCCTCATTTTGAACATGCAGCTCCTCGCGTAAGAAACGGATGTAGAACTTAAGCATATCGGCATCTGAATTAATCAATGACAGCACGTTTCTGGCTTTGGTGCCCTCGGCCCAAAACAACATGCATCCGGCCAGATGGAGTGGGTTACCCTGACGGGCACGGATGCGACCTTCGTGTTGATAGGCTTCGCGGATGGCGCGATATTTCGCAACATTGATTCCGCTCGCTTTTTGCCGATTCTGTGGCAGCTGATTTCGTTTGCGCTCTTCGAGTGCCGCCCGCTGATCCGGACTGAGTTCGACATCACGAACCCAGGTGCTGACCGAACTTTGAGCGGCATTGATCAAAGACGCAATCTGTTTGATAGACAGCCCTTGTTCACCACGCAGACGACGCGCCTCTTCGCGTAGATTGTCTTTTTTAACAGTCGCCCCGCCTTTGGCGGCTCGATCAATGTACATCAACCGGATTTGCTCTGGTGAGAGTTCGATATCCCGCACCCATCGTGTGATGGTTTTTCGACTCACCGAGAGCAATTCCGCGATCTTCAGAATGCTCAACCCCTGTTCACGGCGCAGTCGACGCGCTTCTTCGTAAAGCACAGAATCCATTGGAGGTTTACCTGGGAGTCGTTCCTCGGTACTCTTACAGCTTTGGTGGAGTCACACCGATCTGCCCCTGATACTTGCCTTTGCGATCGGCATAGGTGACTTCGCACTGTTCGTCACCCTCAAAGAAGACGACCTGCGCGATTCCTTCGTTGGCGTAAATCTTGGCGGGCAGCGGCGTCGTGTTGCTGATTTCCAGCGTTACGTAGCCTTCCCATCCCGGCTCGAAGGGCGTCACGTTGGTGATGATACCCGTGCGGGCGTAGGTCGATTTGCCGACGCACAGTGTGAGCACATTCGGCGGAATCCGGAAGTATTCGACGGAGCGGGCGAGCGCGAA
>CALKIA010000081.1 GCA_937988705.1 uncultured Chloroflexota bacterium
CACAGGTGCATCGCTGCCGATCTGCGCTAAGGGGATGCGTGTCAGCACCCGTCCCTCGTCCATGATGATGAACATCTGAATGACGGGGGTGAAGTCGCAGGTGAGAAATACGCGTTCGGGACGCCAGCCGCGCTCTAGCAGATCACTGAACTCGCCGATCTCGGCCGTGCCTAACTGCATCGACATACCCCACAGGCCGACCGAAGTCACGGTCGCCTGTTCGTCCTGCTGGTCAAAGGTGAGCAGCCCCAGCACCGAGTCGGGCAGGGTGAACGAGGTGCGGGTCATGGTCAAAAAGCTGCGATTGAGTGCGATCTGATCGACGGTATCAAAGGCGGTCAGGCGATCCGTCGCGCCGGGAGTGATGCCATACACACACGGCAGCGCGCACGGATTCCGCCCGACCGCTGTCGCCGTTGACGGCGCAGTCGGTACGCCGCCACCGACCAGCAGCGCCCCGCCGATCAGCAGGCTGAAGCCCATGATCACCAGCCCGATGAAACGAATACCCAAGCGCACAAGCCACATTGTGTTGCCCAACCTGATGAGAAGCGATGCATAGACTTATTATGCCATCGCTTCCACCAGCGCGGACAGCGCAGTTTTCTCGACGTCATGCAGGTTGAGCACGCGGTCGCGCAGGTCGTGGCGCAGCGCCGCCGCTTCCGTTGCGCTGAGCGGAAAGTCCTGCGCTGCGGTCGTTTCCAGCGCCTTCAACTGCTGCTGAAGGGCGCGGCGCTCATCCACCGAGGCGTTACCCTGTTCCAGAAACAGGTGGCAGCTGCGTTCCATCAGTTCGCGCGTCTCGCGGAACAGCGGGACGGCGTCGGGCAGAAGCGCCGCCGTGAGTCCGTCCCAAGCGACCGCTGCCGAGCGAAAGTGCTGGCCGACCTCACGCAGCGCAGGCTTAGCCAGGATGACCGCCGCTTCATCGAGAAAATCGGCGTAGATGTGCCGCGCGCCGCGCCCACCCGTGAACCAGACTTGAATATAGCGATAGCTGGAGGTCAACCCGGCATACATCCGCGCTCCCGGCGCAAAACGCATCGCCCAACTATCCTTCGACTTGCCTTCGAGCAGCTTCGCCCACTTGGTATAGGCATCCAAACCGAAACTGCTTTTCGCGCCAACCGGCGGCTCATGCAGCATGATGTCGATGCACGCCTGAATACCTTGCCGTACCGCATCTGGGAGCTTGTCGGCGTTCGGTTCGCCGAGGGTCATCATGCGATTTTTCACCTTGCCGATTCTGGCGCGGGCGGCGACCAACTCCTCCGCGCGGGCGGTCAGCCCGACACGGGCGCGATCCGCGATATTGACCTCACCGTTCGGCTCATAGCCGTAGACGAGCAGTGGCATGACTAACCAGTAACCCGCGCCCGGTGGGAAGGGGTTGTAGGGCAAACTGAAAATATCGGCCCACACGATGGCGGGCTTGCCCTGCGCCAACGCGTTGATCACGTTGGCCGCACCTTTGGTGCTGTCCGTGGTTTGCTGCATGCGCATGGGGATGCCGAGCCGCTCGAAGACCTTGCCCGGTTCTTCGTCGAACAGGTAGCGCGTCAGAAAGTGTAGATGGGGCAGTTCGCCGGTGTATTCAAACGAGAAGTAACCCGCGCACAGCCCGCCGTTGATGCCCATGAGCAGCGCTTCGGTGTAGGGCTGGCCGGTGTGCGGCGCGGTCACGCCCTGATACGCCAGCGCGTTGACAAGGTAGCCAGTCGCCCACGGCAATCCGTCGAAATGGTCATAGTTCGCTAATTCCGCCAAGATCTCGCCTCTCTGATAGGTGCTTCTAGCGTAAAGAGAAACGAGATCCGGCGGTAGTGGCTGTTTTCGTTATTGCTTTGCAGACAAAATTGCTACTGATAGATCGCGCGCCACACTTTTTCCGGCGTGAATGGGATTTCGCGCAGATGCACGCCGATTGCATCGTAGATCGCCGACGACATGGCCGGGGCGACGCCGTCTTTCGGGATTTCGGCGACGGCTTTCGCGCCATACGGGCCGGAGGGTTCGTAGGTTTCCACGAAGATCACCTCAAGCTGCGGCATCTCGGTCGAGCGATAGATGTGATAGGTTGAGAAATCGGTTGCCAGTGATTTGCCATTTTCGTCATACACCATTTCTTCGCAGTGAGCGTAACCGAGCGCCTGCACCATCCCACCTTCGACCTGTCCGGCGGCGGTAATGGGATTGATGGCAATACCACAGTCGACCGCCATGAGTAGACGATCCACCGTGACCTGTCCCGTCTGCGTATCGACCGTGACTTCGGCGAACTGCGCGGCGAACGGCGGCGGGCTGAGTTCGCTCATGTGGCTGGCCGTCGCCATGATCTGCTTCTGATCGGCCTGATGCAGGCTGTGCAAGCCGACCTGTTCCATCGTCACCGAGCGTCCGTCACGATGCACCACCTTGCGGTCTTCCAGTTCGAGATCATCGGGCGAGCAGTGGAGCATGTGCTTGGCGACGTGATCGAGGATTTGCGCGCGCACGTCTTCCGAGGCTTTCAGCACCGCGCCGCCGCTGATATAGGTGGTGCTGGAGGCATAGGCGCCCGTGTCGAACGGCGTGAAGTCGGTATCCGAGGCGTACACAATGATGTCGTTGAGCGGCACGCCGAGCGTTTCGGCGGCGATCTGCGCCAGTACGGTGTCTGCGCCGGTGCCGAGATCGGTCGCGCCGAACAGCAGGTTGAATGAGCCATCATCGTTCATCTTGATCGAGGCCGCGCCCATATCCAGCCCGGCGATGCCCGTGCCGTGCATGGCCAGCGCCATGCCGATCCCCTTTTTGAGGTGCGGCTTACCCGGTACGCTGCGATCTTGACCGCGCTTGCTGTACCAGCCCATCGCCCGCGCGCCGATGTCGATGCATTCAGGCAGCGCGCAGGTTGTCACGACTTGCGGCATGCCTTCGCGTCCTTCGCCGAGGGCGACCGCCATCATCAGCGGGTCGCCCTGTTTGATGGCGTTGCGCCGCTTGAATTCGACGACATCCAGCCCCAAGGCGACTGCAATCTCCTCAATGTGGACTTCGAGCGCGAACAGGGCTTGGGGCGCGCCGTAACCGCGATACGCGCCAGGCGTGGGAATGTTCGTGTAAACCACATCGCAGGTGAATTTGCTGTAGGGTGCGTTGTAGGTGGATAAGCCGCGGAAACCGCTGACCATCTGCACGGTCAGGCCGTGTGTGCCATACGAGCCCGTGTTGGCGATGATGTGCAGTTCCGCCGCGACGATCTTCCCGTCGGCACTCACGCCCGTCTTGAAGCGCAAGATCTGCGGGTGACGGGAACGCGCGCTGGTGAATTCCTGTTCGCGCGTGTATTCGAAGCGTACGGGTCGCCCGGTCGCGATGGTCAGATGCGCGCACAGGTCTTCGATCAGCATTTCCTGCTTGCCGCCGAAACCGCCGCCAATGCGTGGCTTAATCACGCGGATTTTCTTGACGGGCAAGCCAATCAATGGGGCAACCATGCGCCGCACATGGAAGGGTACTTGCGTGCTCGTGCGAATATTCATCCGGTCGTCTTCATCCCACCATGTGACGGTGACATGGGGTTCGATGCTCGCCTGCTGCACCTGGTGGACTTTGTATTCGCCTTCGAAGACGCGTGCGGCCAGTGCCCACTGCGCGTTGGGGTCGCCCACATCCGCGTGGATGCGATGCACGATGTTGTGCGCGGCGTCGAAAATCCCATCGACATTCGGATCGTCGTGGATGACTGGCGCGCCGTCCGCCATTGCTTCCAGCGGGTCGAACACGGCGGGCAGCACTTCATAGTCGACTTCGATCAGCTTGAGGGCTTCGCGGGCGATCTCCGGCGTTTCGGCGGCGACCACGGCGACGCGATCCCCGACATGGCGCACCTTGTTGTCGAGGCTTACCTGATCATACGGCTTGGGGTTGGGGTAGGTCTGCCCGCCGGACGCATAGTGCACCCGCGGCACATCCTGATAGGTCAGCACGGCATGCACACCGGGCAGCGCCTTCGCGGCGCGCGTATCGATGTGCTTGATGCGGGCATGGGCGTGCGGCGAGGTCAGCAGTGCGGCGTGCAGCATACCCGGCATTTCGATGTCATCCGTGTAGACGGGTTTGCCTGCCGCCAGCTTGACGGCATCGACTTTCGGTTCGCTCTTGCCGACCGTTTTGAGCGCTTCGACTTCCGGCGGCGATACGATGATTGCAGCCCGGGTGCGTGTCTGCACGTCGCCGCCGCCATCACCGCCGCCGAACAGCGAGTCATCGAACGGTGCGCCAAACAGTTCTGGCGGCGCGGGGATCGCCCGCTGGAGCGGTTCGTAGGGCGGCACGTCTTCGCCGCGCAGCACCGCTGCCGCGCGCAAAATCGCCTGCACGGGCTTGATGTAGCCCGTCTCGCGGTCAAGCACGCCGGACAGCGCCTCGCGCACTTCGGCTTCGGTCGGGTTGGGGTTTTGCTGGAGCAGGGCATAGGCGCACAAAATCTGCGCGGGCGTGTTGTAGCCGGACTGGATCGCACCCGTTTCGATGAACGCCTCTTGCAGTTGATGCAGGTTGCGCGATGAGCCGATGCCTTCCAGCGTGAGGACAGCGTGGCCGTCGGCTTGGACGGCGAGCAGGTTGCCGGAATTGACGGGGATACCGTCGAGCAGCACGGTGTCTGACCCGGTCAGGCCGTGTTCATCGCCAAACTTGACGCTGTAGCAGCCAGCGCGCCGCAGCACGCGCAGCAGGCGTTCATGCGGCTGTACGTCGAGTGTGCGTTTTTCGTTGTTGAGGGTAACATTGATATTCATAATCCGTTGTCCAAAAACTCTCGTTCTCTTTCATCCATTAACACCCACCGTCCAACCTGATCGGCAGTTTTCCGCATAGGCACCAGCCTGTAGTGTTGTGATGTGTGTTTCATTCGGTCAGACACATTCGTTGAGTATCTAATAGCTAGCCTTAAGCTAAACGGTATCAGACCATGCAGACAATATGTCCCAACATTTTGTTTCTCCAAAACGTTACTGAAATAGCGAGAAGCAAAATCTTCAAAAGTGTATGAATACTCACCATCTTTCAATATAAAAGGAGCAAACTTAAGCTCTTGCAGGGGATCAATATACGGTAAATTGACACCTTGAAATACGATCCCCTCACCATGTTTGGGATGCCAAAATGGAAATTCTAGGGGAGTCCCGATTAAGACGGATACATCTTTCAATGTTACATTGGAACTCAGGTTCTTTACGGTAATGGCAAAGGTGGTAGTTGGATAGTTGGTGTGGAACTTTATGCCCAAGTACACTTGAGCGCCACGAGAAAGCTGATCGCCTCGACGAGCAAAAAATACTTGCTGGCGTGCAAAGTAAACCCCTATTGCTCCAATAATGACTCCGGCAAACGCAATTATAAGCTCTGTGCTCATCAAGGATTTGTCCAGTCAGCCGAAGATGGCTTTGACCGCCAGTTTGAATCCCGGCAGCATGTCGCCGCCGTCGAGCGTGGCGTTTTCGTCCAGCGTGTGCGCGCCTTGCGCCGTGAAGACCATAACCGTCCGCGTTTCCGGGTACACCACCCAAACGAGCCGCGTTCCGTAGCGCAAATACTCGTTAACTTTCTTGTGCGTCTCAGTGGCGCTGTCATTCGGCGACATGACTTCGACGGCGAGATCGGGTGGGAACGGCACATAACCATCGTCGGGAAGACCGTCGGGCAGTTGGCTTAGCGCGATGAAGCCTACGTCGGGTGCACGCACCGTATCTCGTCCGCTAGGGTTTTTGAACAGGATATAGCCTGTTTCGGCTGCCGTGACATAGCCTAGCTGCTGTTGCTTGACGAAAACCTGCAAAACAGCGCCCAATGCCATCGCAATGACGCCGTGTTTTGCACTAGCTGGTGCCATGATGATCAACTCTCCATCGCTGAGTTCGAGGCGCAATTCATCGTATTGGGGCGAATGAGATAGGACGACCAGATCATCCGCCGTATAGGTTCGTTCGACAACCGCCATCGCTGACGCTCCTCATCAATCTCAACTCTAGTATAGCGTCTACTCGCCGCTGAATTGTTCCAGGCATTCGGTGAGCGCCCGCTCGACACACACGCGCGCCATCTCGCGGCGATACTCTGCACTGCCGAGGTAATCGCTGACCGGATCGACCAGCGTGGCCACGGCTTTGACCGCACTGGCGATGTTCGCCGCATCCAGTGGGTTGCCGATCAGCGTTTCCAGCGTGAACGCCAGCACCGGATCAGTCGATACGCCGCACAGTGCACCAAACATCGATTCGACGGTGTTTTCTTCGTTCAGATACACATAGACCGCCGCATTGACAATCGGTACATCGGCGGGGGTGCGCGCCACAAAGGCCGACCCCAACGCTTGCCGCTGCGGCACGGCGGGAATATCAATTGATGTGATGAACAGATGGTCAAATTCGTCGGCGTGGACGAGTAAGCCGGCGATGCTTTCCCAATCGCGCTGGCCATCTTTCAGCCATTCGACGCCGATGTCATGCGCGGTGATCGCTGCCAGCCATTCGCGCAGCATGGGGTGCCGCCGTTCGCGCAGGCTTTCGAGGATTGACAGGTTAGTGCGTACATTCGCCGGGAGTGCCCGCGTGAGCGCCTGCCGGAACACCTCCGGCAGTTGATCCCAGCCCAATAACTGCTCCAGTTTGACCGCCGAACCGACGGTCACGCCGCCTTCGTCCATTTCGAGGCGGTTGAGTTCGGGAATCGCTTGCAGGTCGATCACGGTGGTGTAGGGCAAATCGAGCGTGCCGAGCGCCAGCGCGCCGCCCGCCAGCAGCAGACTATCCGGCTGCTGCGCCAGTTCAGACGCTTGATCCAGCGTGGTGGGGCGAAGATAAGTCTTAGGATTGGCCATGACATTTTCCCAAATAAGCCAGCGTAAGGACGCACTTCAGGGCGTCCATCTTGTATACGGAGTGATTTTAACGCGGATAGACGGCTAATACCGCTGGAACGGGATCAAAAGAGTACAGTTGATACGACGCATCCCCGCCGATCCACATCATGGTCGAACCGCCCCCGTCCAAATTTACCGCTGTGACGAGGTTGAGATCGGTGGTGGGCAGCGCCGCGCTGAGGTCGACCAAGCGCATGCCAAACAGTGACGGCGTGGAGATCAGCAGAATGCGCCCGTTGCTATCCTGCCCAACAATGGTACGCCGCGATGCGCGATCCCCGGTCGGATTGGTGAACGCTTGCTGACCGTTGGCCACGAGCATCGGGAATCCCTGCACCGCCTGTTCCAGCGCTTCGCCGTAATAGGGTTCTTGCAGCAGCGAGCGCACGCGCGGATAGCCGTTCTGTACTTGCACCATGCCGCCCCGGTCAGTGAACGATTGTCCATAGGCCACGCTGTCTGCTACGACCAAACCGAGCGCCATCCGTGCTGTATCGAAGAAGTTTGCGTTGATGAAGGCCGCCGCGCCCGCTAAAGTGTCACGCCACGAGCCGAGCGTAAGCGGTTCGCCAGGGCGGTAGTGGGCGCGGACAGTGTACAGCGCCGGATCGATGCGCAGTACCAGCAGCTGGGTCGATGCACCGTTGCCGCTGACAGCGAGCAAGCGCCGCTCCAAGCCGGGGGCGAGAACTTCCCAGCCTATGTTATCGACGGTCGGGATCGGCGCTGTGGTGGGTTGCTGCGTGGCGGTCGGTGGGGGTGGTTGGGCGGTTAGCGTGCAGCCGCTCGCCAGCGACATCACCGTGAGCCATGGGGAGATCTGCTTACGCCAGACAAGACCGCGCAGCAGGGCGGATAACCGATAGAGAAAAAGTTGCACTTACCACACGTCCCTCTCTAAAAAAGAGCCTTGTCAACGGGGGCGACGCAAGTTATACTTTACATCACGTTACCCGCAGCGCCAAACGCGGTCAAGCGGAAACGGGCTCTTGGCTCAGTTGGTTAGAGCGCACGGTTCACATCCGTGAGGTCATAGGTTCGAGTCCTATAGGGCCCACAA
>CALKIA010000082.1 GCA_937988705.1 uncultured Chloroflexota bacterium
TTTTCCGCGAACAGCTAATCGCTAACGGCTGATAGCTCAAAGGCTTGTGTTATGTCCAGCTCCCGCGAACAGATTCTCGGCAAACTCCGCGCCGTCCGCCGTCCGTTTGACGATGCGCCGCCGCGTCCCAAGACTTTCTTGTCGGTCACCCTGCAAGACGATCAAACGCCCACCGCGCTGCTCGAACGGTTCACGCGTGAACTGGTCGGACTTAAGGGCGAGGTGTTCCCAGTGGTCGGTGAAGCGGCCGCGTGCGATCAGGTGCTTAAACTGCTGCAAACCCACTCCACAACCCGCCTGCTCGCGTGGGACTTCGCGCACATCCCGGTTGACGGACTCGAGTCTGCGATTCGCGCTGCTGGCATCGAGATCCTACAGCCGAACGCACATGGCGCTGATCGCGCTGCGCTGCTAACGCAGTGTGCGGGCGCGCAAGTCGGCCTCACCGGGGCGGATGCGGCCGCCGCGACGACAGGCTCACTCATCTTCACGACTGCGCCGGGACGCGGTCGCATTCCGACGATTCTTCCGCCCGTGCATATCGCTGTGATCACACTCGATCAGATTTACACCCGCGTCGAAAGCTGGATCGCGGCGCAGCGTCAGAGGGGGCTAACCGCGTTCACCCAAAGCGCCAACTTCTGCTTCATCACCGGCCCCAGCCGCACGGGCGACATCGAAATGGAATTGATCCTCGGTGTCCACGGCCCCGGTCAGGTGCAGGTAGTCGTCAAGCAATAAAACTGCGGCACGCTGACACAGCCTCGCTTCCCCTCGGGGAGCCGTGAGACATGGCGCGAAATGGCCCCTCCCCTCCCTGAATTCGGGAGGGGCCAGGGTGGGATAATTATCTTCGCGCCTAGAAACTTCCCGCCTGCACATCCGGCGGGACGATCACACGGTCGATAACGATTTCGCTGGTCGCGCCGTCCGCGTTGACCGTGACCGGCACTTCGATCTCCACTTGATCGATCAGGCAGAGCGACTCGTTAACTGCCTCGCAGTAGTACACGCGCATCATGCCGTAGAGGATGTCGTCGCCCTCGTGCAGCGTGACCGGGAGGCGCAGCTCCAGCCCATCGATCAACTGCGCGCGTTCCCCCTCGGCGATCTCAATCGCTTCGTCGGCATTATTCCAGTCCACGCGTGACATGGCGCGTTCGTTGCGCTTGTAGCCTTCCGGCAGGGTGATGCGCAGCACAATTTCGCCGTCGCCCGCTGCGACGGTTTGCGGTTCGAGCGTCAGCACCACATCGTCCATGTGATTGCCACCAATGATCGTCGGCTGATCCGCGATTTGCAGGGCTTCGGGATTCGGGAAAGCCAGCGTGGTGACCGTGCCCGCTGCCACATCGATGATGCGGATGGCGTGGTTGTTGGTGTCTGCCACGAACAGGCGCTCACCTGCCAGCGACAAGCCGCCCGGTTCATCAAATTCCGCCGCGTCGAGCGGGCCATCGGCGTAACCGCCGGGGCTGCCCGATCCGCTCAGAGTCGTGATCGTCGCCGTCGCCGGATCCAGCCGCTTGATCGTGCTGTTGTAGGTGTCCGCCACGAACAGATCGCCGGATGCGCCGCCCGTCACGCCGAGCGGATGCTGCAAGCGCGACACGCCCGCCGCACCGTCCATATCGCCAAAGTCGAACAGATTGTTGTCGAGGGTGCCAGCCAGCGTCGCCAGTTGATCCGCCGTCGTGTCCGCCGCGCGCACCGTGCTCGATTCGCTGTCGGCAAAGTACAACACGCCGTCGCGGAAGAACAGGCCGCTCGGCTGCGCGAGATCAGAGGTGAGCAGCGTACTGTTGACGAGCGCCTCGCGTCCGCTGCCAATCGACGGGGTAATCAGGTTATTCGCCACGTCGAGCGTCCAGATCTGATGGACGCCCGCCATCGCCACATACAGGGTATTGTCCGCGCCGAAGGTCACATCCCACGGGCTGCTGATCGCCGTGGTCTGCGCGGGCTGCGGTTCACCGACGGTGTAGCGCGTGTAGCCCTGCGCGCCCGTTCCGGCAATCGTCGTGACCGTTTGATCGGCGAGATTAATGCGGCGCACGGCGTGATTTTCCGTGTCCGCCACGTAGAGATCCGTGCCGTTCAGCGCCAATCCCTGCGGCTTATTGAACTGCGCCGCGGCATACGCCCCATCGGTGAAGCCGCGCGCGCCAGTCCCGATGACCGCTTGCACTTCATAGGTCGTCAGGTCAGCAATGATGATACGGTGATGGTTGGTATCGGCGATGAACAACCGGTTCGACGCCTCGTCCGCCAGCACTTTGCCGGGATACGACAGCAGCCCACCAATAGTGTTCGCGCCTTCCAGCGCCAGTTCCAGCGGATCGCGGTTGAGTTCGCCGACCGAGTCGAAGTACTCGGCCATGCCGCCGATCACGCGGTCGAAGGCCTCGAAGGGGATTTCGCCCGCCTGCATGGCCAGCACATTGCCGCGGGGGTCGATCAGCACAAAGGACGGCCACGCGCGCACGCCGTAGGTTTGCCACACGCGGAAAGCGCTGTCGTTGATCACCGGGTGGTGCAGTTCGTAGCGCTGCACGATCTGGCGCAGATTTTCGGTTTCGCCTTCGTTCTCGAACTTGGCCGAATGCACGCCGATCACCACCAGCGCGTTCCCGTAGCTGGCTTCCAGACGTTCCAACGTGGGGATCATATGGATACAGTTGATGCAGCCATACGTCCAGAAATCGAGCAGCACAATTTTGCCGCGCAGCGCCTCAATCGTGAGCGGCGCGGTCACATTGATCCAGTCGAGATCGGCGGGGAATTCCGGCGCGGGCAAGTCAGCCCGACCAACATACGGATTTTCCACAGGGTCACCTTCTTGAGCTAACACGGACAGAGGTGCAAGCAGCAGCATGAGTAAAAGCAGCCTGAGTAGACGCATCATCGACCTTAGACGTTACAATTGCAGTGAACAGAGTATAGCGCACAACGATTTCGTAAAATACCCCACCCCCGGCCCCTCCCCGAATTCAAGGAGGGGAGACAGATGGGACACTCGTGTAGGGACGAGGCATGTCTCGTCCTCAGTGTATTTGATAGCAATGCCCGCGCAACCGAATTTGGGCGGGCGGCATAGACGATAGATGAAAGGAAACGGCATGCACTTAATCAGTGTGAACATCGGGGAGGAGCGCCCGCTGAAGAACGGCAAGCGCACCGGGACATCCGCCATTTTCAAAGAGCCGACCACGCAGCCCGTGGCTATCGGCGCGCTCGGTCTCGCGGGCGATGTGATCATCGATACGGAGAATCACGGCGGGGTGGATCAAGCCGTGTACGTGTTCGGTCGCCCGGATTACGACTGGTGGGAAGGGCACATCGGGCGGGAACTGCCGAACGGCATCTTCGGCGAAAACCTGACGATTGCCGATCTCGAAAGTCAGCGCTTCTCCATTGGGGATCGCCTGCAAGTGGGGGCTGTCCTGCTCGAAGTGACCGCGCCGCGCATCCCGTGCGCGTCACTGGCGGCGCGGCTGGAAGATCCGCAGTTCGTCAAGAAGTTCCGCTTCGCCGAGCGTCCCGGCCTCTACTGCCGCGTGCTCAAGACGGGGACGGTCACAGCCGGCGATCCCGTGACCTATCTACCCCTCACAGGTGCAGGCATCACGATCCTCGAGAGTTTCCGCTTCTTCTATGCGCATGACGACCTGAACGAGGCCACGATCCGCCGCTACCTCGCCGCACCAATTGACATCCGGTCGCGCCACTGGTTCGAGGACGAACTCGCGAAACGCATGGCGTAACCCCTCACCCCCAACCCCTCTCCCACGCAAGCGGGGCGAGGGGAGAAATGCGGGTTTTTGCTTTCTCCCCTCCCTGAATTCGGGGAGGGGCCGGGGGTGGTGTCAGATTCACGCCGACCGCCGCAGCAAGTCCGCGAACAGCGCGGCGATCTCCTCCGTCGGGATGTCCAGCGCCGCATCGCCAATCGTCAGTTCCTGCATACAATACGCCGGGATCGGGCTGGGCATGAAGTAGTAGGCGAGCAGCGTCCCGCTCTCTTCGGCGATATCCAAGACCGCCTCCCACAACCGCTCTTTGTCGCGCTTGAAGTAAACCTGCATCAGGTTGCACTGCGGCGGATTCGGCTTGATCTCGATGCCCTCGATTTGGGATATCGCTCCCGCAATGGCACACGCCTTGCGATAATAGGCATCCATTTGGGATAAACGCTGATCGAGTCCCATCTTCGCCGCCAGCACGAACGGATACATCCGCGGCAGATTGCCACCGTGCCGCCGCTGCCACACCTTCGCTTCGTTGATCAGCCGCTCGTCGCCCACCAGCGCCGCGCCGCTGATCCCGCCCAACGTCTTGTAGAACGACACATAGACCGAATCGAACAGGGCACAGATCTCCGCATAGCTCCGCCCGTAAAAGGGCTGCGCTTCCCACAACCGCGCACCATCCATATGCAGTGTGATCCCCTGTTCGCGCGCCCACGCGGCGATGGCCGTCAGTTCGTCCCACGTCGGCAGCATCCCGCCGATGAAGCGCTGCGGCAGTTCCAGCAGCAGCGTGCCGATGGGCGAGCGCACTTTCTTGAGATCGTCCAAGGTCATGAGGTAACTCGCGTTGCCGACCTGAATGCCGCTCAGGTGATGCAGTTCGCGAAACGCCTGCTGTTCGAAGGTTTCGAGATGGTTCGTCGGGTGAAAAGCGACGTTTCGGTTACCGCTGCGCTCCGCCCAGATGCGCAGCGCGATCTGCTGCGCCATCGTGCCGGAGGGCATGAAGACCGCGGCGGGTTTGCCGAGCAGCGCCGCGATTTCAGCCTCGAAATCGTTGATCAATTTCCCTTCGCCGTACATATCAGGCGCTAAGTCGGGCGGGGCGTAGGCCGCCAGCGCCGCCAGCATCTGCTGCGGGGACAAACGATAGTGACCGGGAACAAATCGGGTACAGCGATTGAAAATCGCATCGGCATCACGCTGAGTCATGCATCACCTCATAACGCACCCCTCCAAGCGGGTGCAGAAGCACGATTTTACCAGACCTTGACCCGTTGTGAAACTTTATGCCCCGGCAGCAGCGCGATTAAACTTCATTTTGTCCATAAGCAGTACGAGATTTTCGAGATGCCTCATGAACTCGGCATTAACGTGCTGGCGTAGCTCTGGCGGATACTCATCCAGCTCACCCTCATCGATCATGAACTTCAAACCAGAGTAGCATTCGCTGACGAAACCAATGGGGAACAGCAGAAGATCAAAAAATTCGTTCCAGCGTGCAGCCATCCACAGCATATCACTGGGATGTTCCAGCACCGGGCTGCGCGCCACTTTGACGACCTCGTAGATCAGTTCGCAGTCCAGCACCTCAATCGGGAGAGCGACGGCCGCTGCCTGCGGATCGAGGATGACCTGCTCGACGCGCAGCCAACCATAAGCCTCTGTGTGTGGCTCATAGCGCCCACGCAGTACATACTGAGTCTGATCGCCCATAATGCGGCGGTGCAACGTACACTCGACCTCACCGCCCTCGCGAATAGTGAGCTTGGCCGTAATGCTGCCGGCAGAAGCGTGCAGAAAGTGTTCGTAGTGTTCGTCGCTCACAGGGTTGCTCCTTGTGCTCAGGTTACATGGTGAATCTGAATCGCGCTGAGAGTCGGCGTATAGTCGAGCACGGCATAGGCGGGCTTGCCGTAATCGGAGGGGAGGACGCGCACTTCGATCGGGCGCAGCGCTCCGGCGACGGTCGTGCTCACGCCCTCATGCGTGTGCGCGCTGATGACCGCGCTGACTTTGGGGCTGGCGCTCACAATGGGGCCAAGGGTGAGGTTGTAGAAATAGGCGTTGCCGACATTCCACGCGTAGTTGCCCGGTTTGCGCACCACCGCCTCGTTGAAGATCGGCGAGTGGGTCACGACGAGGATCTCGCGCACAGCGGGATCGGCTTCCACAGCGGCGAGGCGACCGGCAAAGGCCGTCCCGACCTGCGCGGCAAACTCTTTATCCGTCCACGGCCAGTCGATGAGCGAACCATCCATGACAATCTGCGCTTTGTTGTTGGCGTAATCGGCGTGCGTCATGTTGATGGACGGATCGTGCCCGCTGTAGTCATACCAGGCCAGCGTGCCGCAGACGCCGACCCCGTCGCGCACCCAGTTTTCGCCTTCCAGCCAGATCGCGCCGCGTTCACGGGTGAGGCGCGGAAGTTCGGTTTCCCACAACTGCTGACTGCTGAAGCCATCGCGCGCCCAGAGATCGTGATTACCCGCGAGCACCAGGCACGGGCACGGGAGGCGACACAACAAAGTCAGCATCGTGTCAAAGCCCATGAGGCGTTCCCCGACATCGCCGCCGACGATCACGCAGTCGGGGTTGAGAGCGCTCACTGCGCCCAGTGTTTTCTCAAGAATCGTATGGTACTGCGAGAGATAGTGGGTATCGGACAGGACAACTACGCGCATACGTTGATCCTTGCTGCTAGGTGAGGTACTCACCGCCATCGACGTTGATCACTGCGCCATTGAGGTAGGGCTCGCGCGCCAGATACGCTACCGCCCGCGCAACATCCTCGGCGGAACCGGGATGCTGCAGGGGGGTGGCGGCGGCCAGCGCTTGCCAACGCGAGTCCGGCATGGATTCGGGTTTGAGGACCAGCCCGGGGATAATCGCATTCGTGCGAATGTGTGGTGCGAGGCTGACCGCGCTCAACTGGGTGAGCGCCAGCAGCCCTGCTTTGCTGATGCCGTGCGCCGCGAAATCCGGCCACGGTGCGAGCGCCCCCTGGTCGCAAAGGTTGATGATCACGCCGCCGGGGGGATCATTGTGCTGCATGAGCGTCGCGGCGGACTGCGTGAGCAAAAACGGCGCGGTCAGGTTGATGGCGAGCGTTGTATTCCAATCTTCAAGGGAGACCTCCAGCAGACGGCGGCGCTGGAAATTCGACGCGCTGTTGACCAGTATGTCGAGCCGGCCATAAAACGTATTGGTCGCCGCCACGGTGAGTTTGCAGTATTCAGGGTCGCTGAGATCGGCGCGCACAGGGAAGGCTTGCACGCCCAACGCTTCGATTTCGTGGAGGGTCTGATCGACGACATCAGGTGGGGAGGTGCCGTAGTGCAGGGCGATGTGCGCGCCGTGACGCGCCAATTCCAGCGCAATCGCCTTGCCCACACGCTGGGCCGCGCCGGTCACCAACGCCACCTTGCCCGCTAGTTCCATCGCCCTACCCGTAGGCTAGAAATTCAAACAAAAGAGGACAAGGCCGGCCTTGTCCCTACTGGAAACGGTTTGTGTAGGGACGAGGTCGGCCTCGTCCGTTCAGCTTAGTAGCCCGTGATCGGGACGGAGAGCAGGAACAGCGCCGACACCAGCGCGATCAACAGTGGCACGATGAGCGTGATCGCGAAAATGCGGCTGTCTTCTTTCAGGTGCATGTAAAACAGCACAACCATCACCGCCTTGGCCAGCGACAGCACGACCAACGGCACGGTCTTGACAATCCCTTCGGGGACGATTTCCGCGATCAGGACTTCGAGCAGCGTAATCGCGCCGAGCGTGATGAACACCACCGTATACAGCGGCATGGGAATCACGCGCCCAAAGAGGTGCGTTTCGTTGCGATGGTGCGTAGGTGCCAGCGACTCGGCGGGCGTTTGCGGCGTAGTCGCGCGATCCAGCTGATTCGCCGCGTCTTCCAGCGCCTCAATCGGCTTGTTCAGCACGGCTTCGACCTGCGCCTGCGCAGGATCATCGACCGGGGTTTCGCGCAGTTCGCGCACCGTCTGATCCGCCTGTTCCGCGATGGGTGCGGGCGGATTGTTGGGATCAATGGGGGTAGGTTGTTCCCGCTTGATTTCGTCTGCCATTGGCTTGCCGTCTCCCTCTAGATCAGATAAATCAGCGTGAACAGGAAAATCCAGACCACGTCCACGAAATGCCAGTACAAGCCGAAGATTTCGACACCGAGGAACTTCCCGCTGTTATACTTCCCCTGCGCTCCCCGCCGCATCACCCACAGCGCCCACAGCACGCCGATGATCACGTGTGCGCCGTGCAGAGCCGTCGGCGCATAGAAGCGCATGCCGAAGTTGTCACTGTAGATCGTGATGCCTTCGTTCGACAGCGCGGTATATTCCACGCCTTGCAGGATGACAAAGATCGTGCCGAGCAGCGCCGTCAGGCCGATCCAGCGGACCAAGCCGCGTTGATCATGGCTCTGAATGGCGCGCAGACCCATCACCATTGTCCAACTGCTGGAGAGCAGCAGGAAGGTGTTGAGCGTGACGAGCAGAATGCCCGCCGCCTCGTGCACCTCGTGGACGCGCTCCGGGAAATTGACGCGGAAGAGCACGTACCCGGCGATCATCACCGCGAACAGCACGACTTCGGAGGCCAGAAACAACCACATCGCAAACTTCATGTTGTCGATGTGCGTGGCCTCGGCCTGACTGGGCGTATGCACTTGAGGGGTATCGATTCTTGCTTCGCTCATGGGTTACCTCTGGAACAGAACAGGAACACGCCGCAGCAGACGAGCCAACCAGCCCGCAATGCGACCAACGGTGTGCAGCAGGATGGTGGGGCGCACGAGCAAGAAAGCGAACAGCGCCGCATTCACTGCCGACAGCACAAAATTGACCACCGGCAGCGCCGGCATACCGAGAATTTGCGCGTTGGGCGACACGAAGGCCGGCAGCGCCAGACCGATCAGCACAACGTAGAACAGGCCAAAGAGAATCACAAACAGCACGAGGAATGTTACCGCATGCACGGGCCGAATCCGCCGTTCGTCTGGCAGGATGACCGCACCACCTTCGCCCGTCGCCAGCGCTGCATTCAGCGGGGCATTGGGCGCGACTTTGGCTTCCGCCACCGAGTGTGCCAGGTAGACGAACCCCCACCCGATCGCCCCCGCCATCAGCGCCAGGGATCCGATCATCACCAGAATGAAGATGACAAATACGACCAGTTCGCTGAGGAGAATCTCGCGCCCGAACAGCTCAACCGGGAAGTAACCGACCGCCACCGTGGACGCCAGCGGATCGGCGGTCGTGGTCAGGTTGAGGCCGCCGAAGACGGCGACAAACATGATCAGCACGAGCGCGATCAGCAGATACGTGAACACGGTCCAGATCGAACTGCTCAAAATCGCCGTGGGCTTGGGGGTTTCTTCTTCGTGATGCGCTTCCGCGTGTTCACCGTGGATGCTCATCTTCGGGTCGAACGCGCCCATGCCCCACACGAAGAAACCCGCGCTGGTAAACGCCGAGAGGACGAAACCCGGTCCCGGCGCCCACAGTGGATCAAGTTGTTGCAAGCCGCGAATAATGATCACTATCAGCGATGCCAGCAAAAAGCCAATAACCGCCATCGGGATCGCCCGGTGCAGACCAGGTTGCATAGAAAAACGTCCTTCCTGAAAAAAAGAAGTTCACAGTGTTCCGTTCGCAGTTAAAAACCAAGACAGCGCTTTCGGCGCGGCTCTAACTGGCGACTGACCACCGTCAACTCAAATCACGTACAGCACGACGTAAAACAAGATCCACGCCACCACGACAAAATACCACAATTTCGCCGCGCCTTCCACATCCCAGTTATCGACGGAAGTGTACGCGCCAGCCCGCGCCTTATTCAGCGCCGTGAGCATCATGTAACCGATCACCAGTGCATGCAGCGCATGATAGGCGGTCATCACCCGGAAGACATCACTGTACTGCCCGCTGATTTTGACCGTCAGCCACTCGAAGGCCATCACCGCGATGAACGCCGCGCCCAGTACCACGGCCATCCCCCAGCTCGCGAGGAACGTCGAGCGATCCTCCGTGCGCAGCGCGTTCAAGCCGCGCCCCGCGAGCACCGCGCTCGCCAGCAGCCCGATCGTCGCCACGGTGGGCAGAATGCGATCCAGCGCTTCGACGCCCGGCGGCGGCCAGGTCGGATAACTGCTGCGGATTTGCAGATTCACCACGATCAGGCACACGAACACCATGATCCACGACACCTGAAACACGGTGACCGCGGTGCGCTTGTTGGCCAGCGCCTGCCGTTCGGACCGCGAAAGTGTCTGTTCTGCTACCCGTTGATTCGCCATACCAATAAACCTCAAACCTTAGCCATTTCATCCACCA
>CALKIA010000083.1 GCA_937988705.1 uncultured Chloroflexota bacterium
GCTCGTACCCATGATATTTTCTCCTCGCGCCTGAGCGCTTGTCTTCTCTATCGACCCTGTGCCGATTTCTGACCGGACACGAGCAGGCGATCACGCCAACCATCACCCCACGGGCGCTACCCGCTTGCGCTGAGCGCAGCGGCGCCAGCCCGGAGCAAACGGGTCAAGCGAAGTCCGCAGGACTTTGATGGAGGGCGCGCCTGATAGGCTGGTCAGCGACAAATCGGCACGTCTCCGGGTCGGAGAGGTGAAGCGCCACGCACGAAGGGGATCATGGCGTCCAGCACAATGTTGACCGGATGCAGCAGCGAACAGGTGCACATGGGGATGCAGCATACTCGTCGAGATGGTCAGCACGAATGCGTAGTCTGAAGCAGTTACAGGGGCAGCAGATTGGAACAGCAGACGAAGGGGCGCATCGCAGGGGCTGATGAGGTGACGGCCAGCGCGCCGAGCGGGGATCAAGCGGCGGCCTGAAGCCATCCATGGAAGCTGCCCGACCTGCTCGCGCTCAAGAACAGAGATGGTCACAGCACGGCGGGATTCCGAATAAAGCGGTCAGCAGGCGGGGATCACGCGTCGCGCTCACCGGGGAAGTACGTGGATTGAAAGTTGTAGAGCGAGGGCTGTTCACTATGGCGGATGCCTTCGTAGAGCGCCCCCGTGATGCGGTTTAACCCCTTGTGGAATTTCTCGCGGGCGTAGTTTTCATCGCCATGCGCCAGCATCTGGATCGCGGTCTGCGTCAGGTAATCGGCGGCGGCGTGGAGTTCGTATGCCTTCCGTCCTTGCCGCGAATACACATCACGCGATTTTGACCGCGCCCAGTATCCTCTAGCCAGGCAACGTGTCCTCTTCCGTCTCTTTAAACTCATTGCGGCTGTAAGAGATCTTTCTCCAAGATGTCAAAGGTACACAATTATCCCTTGGAGTAATGCGCTATCATTTCTTTAGTTTAATGTAGCCGTAACCACTTGGAGGAAAGAGAATGAAGATTTTTATAAGCTATAAGCGTGAGGATGAGGGGTTTGCACTTCAGATACGCCAGAAACTACATTTATCCGGCTTTGAGACGTGGATGGACATTTTTGATATTCCTGTTAGTTCAAATTGGCCCGACGAGATTGATGCTGCTCTCAGGGGTTCCGAGGTAATCATAGGCATAATGTCACCGAGAGCCCTAGAGTCACGGAATGTGAAGAATGAGTGGGACTGGGCGTTAGTTAATAAACGTCCACTAGTGCTGCTGCTGTGCGAGAAGTGCGATATTCCTATGAATTATATATCCATAAACCACATTGACTTTACAGCGACTTTTCAAGAACCATTCAGCAAGCTTGAAATGGCCCTTCAACAAGTTCAACAGAGTCTGAGTGCACAGGCTGAAATTCCCGCTAACCTTAGCATGTTGGATTTGCTAAATGTTGACAAACTGGAGAGCATTCCAGTGGATGAAGTATGGCGAAAAAGCCTAGAGCCGGCAAATTCGGGTTATCTTCAGACGGTTTTGGGTATGGGAAAAGCGGGTAAAAAGATAGAGCTCAAGTTGTCCCCTCAATATGGAGGCAATAATATACTAATTGTTGGTGCGCCTGGATCTGGAAAATCGGAGCTGATTGCTGCCATTACCTTAGGTTTAGCATTGAAGTATCCACCCCAGTTACTCCGAGTTGATTTGCTAAACATGGGAAGATCAAGCTCGTTAAGGCAGTTAAAGGAATTACCTCACGTAAAGAATTTTGTTAATGTAGATGATGAGAACTCAATCAAAGATTACCTACATGAGGTCATGGATGAATATTATAGGCGCCATAATATAATTTTTAGTAATGGTTTTAATAGTGTTAACAACTTTTTCTTTAAAGGATCGCATTTGCCCGCCGACGAAAATAATATTCAACACCTGCTACTCATGGTAGATGACATTGAGGAAGGTGATGTACCTAAGCACATAAACGTATTTAACGCCTTGTCGAGCTTTGCACGTTTGGGTAGAGCAACATGTATCTATGTAGTTTTGGCAATGAGAAAATTCGTTAGTATGCCAGATGTGTTACACAACATAGGACATAGGTTTGCAATGCGAGTTGATTCTGTAGAAGATAGTCTGGCATCTGTATCACATGAGAATGCCGCACGAATCACGGTAAACCAACCTTGCCGGGCCTATTATGGACGAGAAGAGTTTCAAGTCGCTGCATCACACATCCATTACTCTACACAGCAATTGCTCTCTGAGCGAATAATTGCTTTATTGCGTGATGCAGCGACAAAAACTTCATTCTAAAAATAACTCTCAAGTTGCATCCGACAAATTGATAGGCTATGAACACTCATGCCGTCCAGACTGATGAAGCTGGCGAACGTGCGAATCGGCTGGCGGCGCAGCAGCGCAGCGGTGTACTGCCCGACGACGCACGCTATCCAATCGTTGATTAAAACGTCTTGCTCACCACGTAGGACAAGCTCAGCGCACGAGAGCGCGGGCTGCGGTTCTGGTGCAGGCGCTTCCGGTTCGAGCAGGGCCGGGAACAGCAGACCCTCTTTCGGCAGGTAGGCATATTTGCCGTCCTTTCCGTCGAGATGCTGACGCACCTGGTCGGCGTCGCTCGCGTTACCGATGATGACCTGCCCGCCGTCGCGGTAGTTGCCCGCGCCGATCAGAAGTCCACGCGCCGTGTGGAGTTCGCGCCGCGCTACATGGTTATCGACGCAGCTGAGGATGAGCTGCGCCCCATACCGATCCAGATGCTTGTCGGCGTTCACCGGCTCGACGATCCAATGGATATCCAACCCGAGCGCTAGGTTGAGCCGCTTGCCAACGACTTCGGCTTTCGGCAGCTTGAGCGCCGCATCCGCCGGGGTGAACAACTGCCGTCCAACGTTCTTCTCCTCGACCACATCCGGATCGATGAGCAGCAGCTTGGGCGTATGCAGCCGCGCGCGACGCATATCATAGAGCAGTCGCGCGACAATCCGGGCGACCTGCGCTCCCGTTCCGCCGCAACCAACAATGACGATGGACTGAATATGGGTATTCGGGTCGAAAACGTTCATCATTGCGCATCTCCGAGCACTTGAGCCAACGTCTTCTTCACCGGCAGCAAATCGCCCGTTGGGTAGCGGGTCGCCTTCTTTCCCTCCAATTCAATGAGCAGCTTGCGGATGTCCTGCGACTGCCGCTTGCTCTTGCCGCCAACGGCGTGATCGCCGAACGCTGATCCCAAGAGCATCGTCCAGTCATTCGCCAGTGATGAACCATGCAGCGCCGCGTCCTCGACGCGCGGTACCGTCCCCCAGCAGATGGAGCCTGAGCTGAATACATTCGGGATCGGCGCGTGAAACAGCGGGGTATCGAAGTTCTCCGGGCGGCGCTTAACCGCGAACACGGCGTACTGCGGCGCTTTGTCGTCCGTCGTTACCCGGATCAGGATCATGCCGGGCAGCGGCACGCGCAGCGCCGTCTCCGAGCCGTCGAGGAAGAGGCCTGTTTTCTGTGGTGGGCGATAGTCGACAACCGTGCGCTTCACACCGTTCTGACGGACGAGCAGCGTATTCCCGCTGATCAGTCCCGTATCAAACGTGACTTTCGCCGCCAAGGCCAGCGCGACTTGAGCCGGGTCGGGTAGCAAGAGTACATTGCTGTACTCCCGCCCCCTAAGAACCGTACGTGAGCCTTTCAACTCATACGGCTCAAGCCTCTTCAAACGTCTCTTGCGAGACGCGGTTTCTCCACCGATATTTTCTGGGTATGAACCAGTGCATGGCAATTTGGGTGAAGCAGTATGCAGTTCTCGTCTTTGTCAGAACCGCCGAAAACCCTTTCCAAAATGTGATGGTTATGCCATCCGCTCTCGGCAGTGATTTTCTGCTGACAGATTGGACAGATGCCGCGCTGCTCTTTCCACAGACGGATAAGCTGGCGTTTTCCCCTCAGCGTATTGAGCATTTTCAGTTCCACTCGCCGCTCAAAGTACATTTCCCATGCCGGGTCGAACGGATTTGCATCGCCTTGAACCTGAATATGCCGCTGAATTGGGAGTTTAGTCGGGTCGAAAAGTAGGATTTGTGCGCCGTTGAAGCTGCCGTAGAAGTTCCAGTCTCGACCACTGACCCTTTTGAAGTACTTGCGCTTACACCACAGCGCTCCTTTATTGCGGTGTCGCCGTTTCACCCATCGCCACAGCGTCATGACAATGTCATGCTGTATTGACCCGAAGATTTCTCCACTGACGGCGTGACGATGGTACATTGCCCATCCTTTGACAATAGGGTTGAGCAGGAATATCAGCTTCCCAGCAGGCATTTGCGGGTGCGCTTTCACCAGATCACGGACTCTGGTGAGGAGTTTGTGAATGCTCTTTCGTGCTGGTTTAATGAGCAACTTCCCCTTGTACTTACGGACGTTTTGCCCCAGAAAGTCAAAACCATCATCGATGTGCGTTATCAGTGTCTTTTCTGGCGACAGACGTAACCCGCGTTCTTGCAGAAATGCTTCAACAAGGGGTTTGACTTCGTTTTCCAGCAGTTCGCGTGAGTATCCGGTGATGATAAAATCGTCGGCGTAGCGCACCAGATTAACCATCGCATTCTTGCCTTTTACTTGCCCTTTTGGGAAGCGTTTGAGCAGCAGTGCCTCTAATCCGTCTAGCGCCATATTCGCCAGTACGGGCGAAATAATGCCGCCTTGTGGTGTGCCTTTCTCTGTTGGAAACAGTTTCCCTTTTTCCAAGTATCCCGCTTTGAGCCACTTACGGAGGATATTCTGTTCCACCGGAACGTTGGTCAGTAACCACTCGTGGCTGATGGTGTCAAAACAGGCTTTAATGTCGCCTTCCATCACCCATTTTGCACAACGTTTTGGTGCGAGTGCTGTAAAGCACCGTTCAATCGCGTCATGGGCGGAACGTTCGCGGCGAAAGCCATAGGAGCAGGTATCAGCAGTAGTTTCTGCAACGGGTTCGAGTGCAAGCAGATAGAGTGCTTGCATCGCCCGGTCGTAAAGGGTCGGGATACCGAGCGGACGTTTCTTCGTTTTGTCACTGCTCTTGGGAATATACGTGCGTTTTAGAGGAAGAGGGCGATAACCGTGCTGCCGAAGTTGGCGGACCGCTTGAAGCTTTTTCTGTGGCGTGTCCCAGAGTTCTCCGTCTACGCCTGGTGTGTTCTTGCCCTGATTTTCGGTCACTCGTTTAACTGCCAGCGTTTTCGCACTGTACGAGTGGGTCAGTAAACGCTGCAAGGCTTTCACCTTGCCCCATCTACCTTCCTGAGTTGCCTTCACGATACGAGCTTGCAGCCGACGCACGATTTCATGAGTAGACTGCCAGTCGATGCTGTGCCAGTCCTCCACGTTGTCGTGGGAGACCGCACCAGTAGCGGGAACTACCGTCATCTGCTTTGCCTCCTTAGTCGGTTTCTCAAACGCTCTCGTGACAAGAGACCAGATGGAATTCTGCCCACTTTCGCGTGAGGTGATGTTGGTTGCCCGCAACCTCTATCCCACCCATTACAGCTGGGCATTCGCTTTCTCCATCCTCCTTTACCCGCCGCGTCATTGATGCGCCTTACGGCTATCTACCCGTTTGCACGGGAACGCGACGGGCTTACCGTGTTCATCGTGAGTAACGAGGGTGGGTTAGGACGCTCTCTCTCCGCCGGTGGCTTTGATGTCCATGACAGGGAAGTCGATAGTCCCTGTGCCAGCCACACACCATTTTGGTTCAAGCCTGTCAGCATCTTTGGCTTGTCGATTCCTAACGACGTTTATCGAGAATTTGCATCTGCTCGCCATACCACCCTACCCTAGCCCCTATCCGCCTAATGCTGGCAGAACTACCTTCCCTCACGGGTCGAATAGCAGCCTTGCGACTGTGGGATACATTGTCAGTGGGCGATTAGACGGTTCGTTACCTCACCGCCGACCACTTAGGGTACTGTTGATGGAACAACAGGTTCATAACGCTTGCGCGCTGAACAATTACTCACGACGCTTTGCACGTCGCACGTCAACCGGATATTCCGTGACCACTTCACCGTCCTGCTTACGCAGCAGCACGCCGTAGCTGTAAAACGAGAGGATCAGCGCCGGCGGTTCCGTCAGCGCGGTTGTTAATGCGTAGTTATTTGCGCTAGATGCGAGATTCATCCTGTTTTCTCGGTATATTTGTGCGAATGATTGACGAAAGATGTGACTGTTGACGGTGACTTCTACAGGTCGCTTGTGCATGAAAGGGCATTCATGACCCATCCAAGTTTAGAAATTCGTCATGCCACACCAGAGGAAATTGCCCAAATTGCGGCCATAGTGAACGCTGCGTATACGAAGTGGATTGATGTCATCGGAGGAAAACCGATGCCCATGACGGCTGACTACCATGCTCTCATCGCTCAGCAACGGGTATATAGTGTGCGCGATGGATTGGAATTAATTGCCGTCTTGGTGATTTGGCAGGCGGACGATGCGCTTTATGTTGACAATCTTGCAGTTGACCCCGCGCATCAAGGACGGGGGGTGGGTAGCCAACTGCTGACATTTGCCGAACGAAAAGCGCGTGAGATGCAACTGAGTAAGCTGACACTGTGTACAAACGAGAAGATGACGTACAACCAAGCCCATTATGCCAAGCATGGCTACTTCGAGATACGACGTGAAACTACGCCTAACGGGCGTCGCGCTGTGTGGATGCAAAAGCAGTTGTGATCATTGGTAGTCACCCACAGGGAGATGTGTTTTGATTTTGCCGGAGTGACGCGCGACATCTTTCTTCACTGCTGTCACGAGGTCTGGCGATGCCATCAGGTGCTTCAGTCCCGCCAGCGCATCCGCCATGATTCCGTGCGCCTCTTCGATGAGTTCGATAGCGAAGGCAACATCCTCAGCAGACCACGAGAGCGGCGGGATTTCGGATAAGGCTTCGTCGGTGTAGTCGATCAGGC